>JAVSMP010000001.1:0-341835 GCA_032027145.1 Ignavibacterium sp.
TGGTTTGCATACTCGTAGAACATTCTGATGCTTACTGTTGGTTTTGTTGTTATTATTGTGAATGTTCCATCTCCATTGTTAACTGCATCTTTCCAACTGCCTTCATAGTAAGTTACATTACTTGCTGGTATTTGGTTACCCAAACTGTTTTTTAGGTTTACAACAAGATTTGGATTTGCTGGCGGTTCCGGTAATCTGTCTAAAATGTAATGTGCATTCCAGTAGAGAAATTTCCATCCTTCTATTGTTACAAAGCGCGGGTCTGCGTTAAGTGAGTCCTTATAAACATTATCTACTAAATCCTGAAATGCTTTTACCTGAACTCTGCACACGAGTGAATCTCCTGCTTGTAAGTTTGTTTTGGCGGTGGTTAAAATATTTTTTAGTTCGTTGGAGAAAGTTATATCGCCGAGCCAGGTGTAGTTAAGCACACTATCTACTTGCAGCTTTAGATATTCAATTTGATCAATTATTGTAATACTTGAATCAGTATTAATGCTCAATGGTTTGAAATCATAAATAAACCAAATAATATCATCTTTAATATTTGCTGAACTTTCAGTCTGATACCAACTTTTCAAAAAATTAATCCAGTACGGTTGTAAATAAACTTTTGGATATATACCCGATTCAATACTCGGATAAAAAGGTATATAATAGGCACGTAAGTTTTCGTCAGGTTCTAATGGAATAGCCCACATACTCCTTCTCGGTTGGTTAATGGGATCAAATTTATATAAATCAATAAAGAGACTTTGTCTATCCCAACCACTCAATTCCTGAAATTTCTGATCTAATAGTTCAACAGTCAAATCACGATCAATCCAATAAAGAGAATATGTATAATTTGATAGTTCATTTGCATTTGTTGAATTTACGATAGCTTCGCTTAGTAAAGAAATCACTTCACTTCTGTATTGTGGATTATTAGCATAAGTCCTTAAACCCTGAAGTGAATAAACTCTATAATTTGAATCCAAAAAAGCATTTTTTATCAAATCAAAATTATTATAGATGCCAGCCTCAGATAAATACCTGTCAGCAATAATTTTGTCAACTATATAGTTCATCGAATCAATCGCCGATTGCAATGCAACTATAGCTGACTGATCTCCAAGGTAACCCTTTATAATTATGTCTGTAACAAATTTCTGGAATTTCATTGTGTAAATAGGTGTTGATTTATCAGTAATTGGAATTGTGTTTAAATTACTTTGTAACCACTGAAGTTCAGAGTCTTTATGATAATAAGCTAAATAAAAAGCAGCTATTTCATAATCAATTTGTGATGAATATTCATTTAATATTACTGATTTTAGATATTCTATAGAAGTATCTTTGGAAGTCATTGTTATTTGAATGTTCCAAAGTGATTGTGAATAAATATTACCAAAACATATAAAAATTATTAAGATTAGTATTGATTTCATGGATTTCCTCTATCTAATTAATTCCGAGACAATTGAGTTTTGTAGGGTCATACCAAGACTGCATTTTAGCCCAACTTAAAATTCTAGAGCGAATTTCTTGATATGTCTGTTTTGCCACTTGGTCCGCATTTAGTTCAGATTTAAACTGTAAAATAAATGGAAAGGGAAATGCACTAATACAGCCTACAAATTCAGACCCGTTCCTTTGTTTAATGTTTGCACCAGTAATAATATCATAACTGAACAAAAATTCTTTTAAAGCTTGGACCATTGTAATATTATTAACATAAGAACTATTTAGTGCATTCTCCGGACAATTATAATCTGCTTTCAATCTATAGTAAATATTTATCAAATCAGGGAATGTTTTTTCATTTAAGTATTTTTTAACTTCTTCAATTATATCATTATAATGTTTTTCTTCGTGTGCCCTTATCCCTGAGCTAAAAAGATACTTTACAGGATGAACTTCACAAGGGTGAGCATAGGGACTGTTAATCATCCAATCTATATCAGATAATACTCTCTTTAAATCGAGGCAATTGTTGATATTAGAGGAAAGAAGAGTTAAATCATTACCATCCTTTAAATCAATAAAATTATTATTTGAGATAACGGAACTACAAATATCAGCAAATATTGGGACTCTGACATTTTTAACTTTGAATCGCCATTTAGAATCATTAGGATCACGTTCATCGAGGCACGCTTCTACAACAATATCTTCCGATAATTTGTAAACTATTGTTGGTGTACTTTGTGAATAAGTACCGATTTCATCCATCAAGTATGTTAATCCCACATCGGTCTTGGGATCACCTTCACTGCATCCTTCTCCTGCATCTGTATTTTTAGGTGTTTTTGTTACAGGATCGATCCAACTCCAGGGAGCGTTTGAAATAAGTTTTTCAATTTTTCCAACTCCAGGATCATCAAATTTCTGAGGTTCAAAGCTATCACAAACCACAATCTCCTCATCACAACTATCCTCTTTCACCACCACATTACCGTAACCTTCAAGAGTTTCACCAAAATCTATCCAATCACTTTGTATTGGTTCTTTATTATGCACATTTATACTATCTATTTTATTTGTTTCATTTTGTTTCGTATTATTTCCTGTTAATGATGTTGAGATGTTTCCTGTTTCGGTTATTACTTTTATTTCTATTTTCGCTGAGTCAACATCAATACTATCATTTGCAACAATTCTAAATCTATTTGGAATCCCTGTTAATGAACTACCTGAATTACCTGTAAGCGAATCAAGTAAAAATCCGTAACTACTTCCTTCTATTATCCATACATCAAAAGATTGATCTGATGGAAATTCTTCTGTTCCATAATCGGTTCTCCTTTTAACTGTTACGATTGCAGTATCTCCCGGAGCAATTATTTTTGGTTCTGTCTCGACAATCAAATCAAATAACGCTGGTTTTATTTTCACACTATCATATTCAACTAAGCCGTTTCCTTCTATCATAATTACACCAAGTGTATCCAGCGTATCACGCAGTGGTTTATTATATAAGAGCTTGATATTATTTAGATCACTTAATATTGTTTGAGTTGAACTGCCAAGAGTATCTTCTGTTTGATTTTGAAAAAATGTTAGATATTGTGAACCTTGAATGATCGAAAGATTTAGTGAATCGGTTAATGATACTACGTTTGAAGATGAACAGCTATTTGACGGATTTGTATAAAGATTATATTTATTCTTATACTCAACTGGATAGTTATTAGTATTAATTTTGAAGTCAAGAAAATCCACCAAGAAAACATAAATTGTTTGTTCATAATATCTTGTTACTGTCCAGGTATAATCCAAACCAGACATTGCTTCAATTAACCCAGAATGTAATAGTTCGTCATCGAAATAAATACTATAGTTAACATCAACTGATTGATATGCACCATAGAAACCGGTAAGAGTAACTCTTAAAGTATAGTAATATGAATTAACATTCTGGATATTTAATATTGATGAGCCTGTTGGCCAACCAAAAACAAACCCCGTAGCACCAACCACTTGATCACAATTATTAGTTAGTTGGGTGTTCACTTGCAGGTTAGCATTCCAGAAGTGTCCATTCGCTTGTACTTCTTGGGCATCCCAGTTAACTTCAACACTCATACTATGGCTGTTTGAATTAGGATTATCTGGAACAATTACACTTTGCGGATTTATCTCCACTTTTTCTTTGATTATTACTTGGGCGTTAATGTGAGACGAGAAAATAAAAACGAAAAACGTAAAAGCGAGAAGCGAGAAGCGAGAAACGAGAAACGAGAAACGAGAAACGAGAAACGAGAAACGAAAGCTATTGCTTTTTGTGTGCTTGTCAAGTGATTTTTTTTCTAAACTTTTTCCCATAAAGTTTTACTCCACTGGTTAAAGCTGATTGATCTTTTTTCTTTGGAATTTTATCCGCAGTGCTTGGAGGTTTTTATTCCCGCTGATAACCTAAAATTATTTTTCCCTTTTGTCAATAGCTGTTGTTAATTATTTTAGTTGCGCGTAGTTAAGTGTTGACTTTCCTTGGTGGGCTTAGTGGTTAAATGTCGTTTTTTATACCAAAGGACAAAGGTTTTTACAAAGATTACCGGCTTTTAGTTTATCTCAACAACATCATCTTTTTTGTTGATATAAATGAACCAGCCTGCAAACGATAGATATAAACTCCGCTTGCAAGGTTTGATGCATCCCAGCTTACTTCATAATATCCCGGCTCTTGTTTTTCGTTTACAAGTGTTGCTGCTTCACTGCCGAGTATGCCATAAACTTTTAAGCTAACATCTGAGAGGCTGGATACCTGATACCGGATTCTGGTTGTTGGATTAAATGGATTTGGATAGTTCTGATTTAGATTATGCTCACTTGGTAAACCAGATTTTTACATCGACTTCAATTTCATCAGAATAATTAAAAACACCATTAAAATCTATTTGCTTTAATCTATAAAAGTATTTGTTTGAAGAAGTGTTACCAATTGAATCAATAAAAGTATATTTATTAGTTTCAGTTGTTGTACCGCTACCTTTAACAAATCCAATAGGAGTCCAATTGATTTTATCTATTCTTCTTTCTATTACAAATCCAGAATTATTTAATTCAGAAGCTGTTGTCCAATTAAGAATAACTTTATCAAAATTACATTTACCTGTAAAAGAAATTAATTCGACTGGAATAGGCCCACCACCTCCATTTTCCGTAGATAAGATAATTCCATTATTACCGGTTATCCAGCCATTATTCTTATCAAACATATTTAAACCATAAAAGCTGTCGTCTGAGATTGGACTATACTGTGCATACCAATTTATTCCGCTATTTGTAGTATGCAGAATAGCACCTGTAAAACCAACTGCCCAGCCGGTTGAATCATCAATAAAATCAACATCTCTTAAATGCTGCAAAGTCCCTGAATTTTGTAACATCCAGGTAAGTCCACCATTATTAGTTTTCAAAATACAACCATTTTCACCGACTGCCCAGCCAACTAAGTTATTTATAAACTCAATATCAAAAATTTTTGAGTAATTGCCTGTATAATAATACTGCCAGGTTAAGCCTCCATCTAGTGTTTTTTTTATATAGCCTGAAGAACCATCTCCGCACCAGCCAACATTTGGGTTAATAAAATAAACAGCCCAAGTCCATTCAAAGGAGATAAAAGATTCCTGCCAGATATTTCCTCCATTAAGTGTTCTTAGAAAAATACCCGCACTACCGACAGCCCATCCAAAACTTTCATTTATAAATTGAATTCGATGTAATGTATTATCATCAGAATAATATTGGAAATACCAATTTATACCACCATCTGTAGTTGCTATAATGTAACCGGATTGGTAAGGATTATAAGTATAAATTGTTGCCCATCCTTTTAATGAATCAATAAAATAAATTGAATGCACATTGTATTTAAGACCAATTGAACAGTCCAGCCAATCTAAACCGCCATTTGTTGTTTTGACGATACATCCTTCATCGCCGCCAGCCCATCCTAAGTTCTGGTCAAGGAAAAAAACTGTAAGAAATCTTTGGTTAGTTCCGGAATTCTGCAGCACCCACTGTGAGTTAGCAGATGAAAAGAAGAATAGTAAAAACAAAATGAATATTATTAATGATCTCATTTGATTTCTCTCATTGTAAATCAATTTTTGAAGCAGACCCTTTGTTAAACTAGATTAAATTAAATTTAATATCAACTATTACAAACTTACTTTAGTATATTTCTAATCAATAAGTATATTTTTTTTGGTAATCTTGAACAAGAAACTTAGATTTTGTTTTATTCCATACTTGTATTTCAAAGAAAAGATTTACTGGTTAAAAGCCAATAAAGACAATTTAATTGGAAAAGACTTCTACCATTTTGGAAAAACAATAGCCAGGAAACTGTTGGCTAAGGCAGTCATTTCTCCAAAACTACTTTTTAATCCCGTTTCTATTGTTCGATATTTTGAATTTGATTTTGCTTTAAAAAACCTGACCAAATATTCTCTTTCAAATAAGAAGGTTCTTGATATATCTTCACCATACCTTTTTGGTTTTTATTGTGCTTCTAATTTCGATACAGATTATACATATCTAAATCCGGATACAAATGATTTAAATCTCGTAAAAAAATACTCACAGAAAATATTAAACAAACACAATTTTAAAACAGGAACTGGTGATGCTGCCAAATTAAATTATGCAAATAATTCTTTTGATGCAGTAATATCTATTAGTGTAATTGAACATATTGACAACAATGGCGATATGACTGCTATTAAGGAAATGATGCGAATCCTTAAAAAAGATGGGATTCTGATTTTAACTTTTCCTGTTTCAAAATCATTTGTAATAGAGTATTCTGAGAGCGATACTTACGGATTAAAAGTTAATCAGATTAATGATAAATATTTCTTTCAAAGAGTTTATGATGAGAAATCTATAAAAGAAAGATTGTTAAATAATATTCAGGACTTCACTATTTTAGAGCAGCAGATTTTTGGTGAAATAGAACAAGGTTTTTACAGCAAATATTCTGACCGATGGAAAAAGAAAGGATTATTGGAAACAGTTAAAGATCCCTATTACATCTCGAAATTTTTTGATTACTTGGTTTCCTTTAATGAAATAAAAGAATCCGCAGTTTTAGGAATAGCACTTAGGAAAGATAAATGAGTTTTAAATATCCGGTATATCAACCCTCGCTTGGCAACAAAGAAAAAGAGAATGTGTTAGAATGCCTTAATTCGACCTGGATTTCTTCAAAAGGTAAATTTATTACACAGTTTGAAAACTCCTTTTCAGATTACATAGGAATTAAACACTCTGCGGCAGTTTGCAATGGAACTGTTGCTATTCACCTCGCACTTTTAGCATTGGGAATTGGTGAGAATGACGAAGTGATTGTTCCTTCTTTTACTTATATAGCTTCTGTAAATGCAATTAAATATACGGGTGCAAAACCCGTTTTTGTAGATTCTGATTTAACAACTTGGCAGCTTGATCCAGCAAAGATCGAGGAAAAAATTACAAAGAATACTAAAGCTATAATGGCTGTTCATCTTTATGGGCAGCCTTGTGAAATGGATATTATTATAAATATAGCAGCAAAGCAAAAGTTATTTATTATTGAGGATTGTGCAGAAGCTTTTGGAAGTTTATATAAAGGCAGACACGTTGGCTCTATCGGTGATATCTCTACATTTAGTTTCTTTGGAAATAAAACTATCACTACTGGTGAAGGCGGGATGGTCGTTACAAATAATCAATCATTGATTGAAAAAGTAATACATCTTAAAGGACAGGGTTTAGCAAAAAACCGGGAATATTATCACGATATAATTGGTTATAATTACAGAATGACAAATATCTGTGCAGCAATCGGCTTAGCTCAATTAGAACGAGCAGATGAACTTATTAAAAAGAAAATACAAATTGCAAAATGGTATGAAGAAAAATTGAAGAACTTGCCGGTAATTTTCCATTCTCAAATTGGAAATGTCAGGCACTCATTCTGGATGATTTCTATCTTATTAAATAATTCCTCAGAGAGAGATAAAGTAAGAGAATATCTTAGATCAAATGAGATAGAAACCCGTCCAACTTTTCATCCTGTTCATCTAATGCCTATGTATTTTGTAAGAGAATTTTCTCTTCCGGTTGCTGAAGAACTTGGAAGCCGTGGAATAAACCTTCCAAGTTATCCTGATCTTAATGAAAACGATGTTGACTACATTTGTAATATGATTAAAAGATTTTTCAAATGATTCCATCAGAAGTTGAAATAAGAAAAATTAACATAGCTCAGTCAAAGGAACTATCTGACTTACTTTTACAATCTGATAGAGAATATTCTAAGTATTTTATTCCGTTTGAATTTGATATTGAAAGTGTTTCAAAAGTATTGGAAAAAGCGGTTAAAGATATGTATTACGGAATTTATGTTAATAGTATTCTTGTTGGTTTTTATATGCTTCGTGGATGGGATGCCGGTTATGGCATTCCCTCTTATGGAGTCTGGATTGCAGAGAACTTTTCTTCAAAAGGATTATCAAAATTAACACTTCATCATGCAATTTCGATTTGCAGAATCAATAAAGTAAAAAAACTGATGTTAAAGGTTCATCCTGATAATATTATTGCAAAAAAGATATATGAAGATTTTGGATTTACTTTTAGTGGTGTAGATGAAAAAATTGGACATCTTGTTTACTACAAAAATATAAAGTAGATGCGAATAGGTTTTTACATACATCACTCAATGCTTAAAGCTGGTGGAATTTTTACATACTCTATTGGAATACTGAGACTGCTACTTAAATCTGATGAGATAAAATCAATTGTATTATTTACCTCACCCGAAGTTAAAAAAAATCTGACTGAGTTTGATAATAAAAGCAAGATTGAATTCAGTATCCTGAATAGAAACTCTTTTTTTACCAAAATTAGATTTGCATTATCTTATTTTTTATTTGATACATACACGGTTTACAACAAATACTCCTCTGGAAATAAGTTCCTGAACTTTCTAAAAAAATTCTCAATAAGTATAAATCCGTATAATTCACTTTTAAAAAAATCCGGGATCTCATTATTTCATGTTCCAATTCAGTATTCACCGATTTATGGAACGAAGATTCCTGTAATTATTACAATGCATGATCTTCAGGAATTTCATTTTCCGGGAAACTTCTGCTCTGCTGAGAGAATACACAGAGCGATAAACAACCATAAAGCAATGTATGAAACAGATAAAATAATAGTTTCCTTTGAGCATATAAAAAAAGACATAATAAATTTTTACAAAGTCCCTGAGAATAAAATTAATGTATGTCCCCCGCCGTTTTCCGAAAATTGGTTTACAACAAAAAAGGAAACTGATTGGCAATCGCTAGAAAAGAAATATTCTATCTCCAAAAAATATTTGCTCTACCCCGCTGCAACATGGTCTCATAAAAATCATATTAGATTATTAGAAGCTGTAAGGATTGTCAATGAAAGGATTCCTGATATAAAATTAATCTGCACAGGTAACAAAACTGATTATTTCTCTGTTATTGAAAAGAAGATTTATGAGCTAAAGCTTGAAAAGTTTGTTAAGTTTTTAGGAATAGTTCCTGAAGAGGATTTGATTGGATTATACAAAAACACATCTCTTGTTGTTATTCCAACATTATACGAAGCTGGAAGCGGACCTCTTTATGAAGCAATGAGATATGAGGTTCCTGTAATCTGTGCAAATACCACTTCACTTCCCGAAACAATTGCCGATAAACGGTTTATTTTTAATCCAGACGATGAAGTATCATTGAGCAATCTAATTGTCGAAATGATTTCTAACAAAGAATTATTCCAAGAAAATTTGATTAATTCAAGAAATCGGATGATTGAACTTAGTAAAATTGACTATTTCAAAAATTTTAGAAGAATTTATAATCATTTTATTAAGTGATTAAATGCTTTTTTATATCCATTTATTACAGTATTTATATTTACTTCATTTTCTATGACTTTTACAGATTGTCTTCCAAATTCCTTAATCATATTTTCATCTGATAATAATATGGTTAGTTTACTCAGTAAGTCTTCATAATTGCCATTTGAAAAAATAAATCCATTCTTTCCATTTTTCACAAGTTTGCGCTCTGTTCCATCGCAAATCGAACAAATCACTGGTTTACCATATGTCATCGCTTCATTTATTGAGAGACCACCCATGCCACCTAAAACATATACACCACTAGCGAGAAAATATTTCGCTAGTAGAATTGAGTCATAAATTGATCCAACAAATTTTACTTTATTAAGAATATCCAACTCTTTAACTAACAACTTTAGTTTCTCATTTTCTGGGCCATCCCCGATTATAATTAGTTCAATTTGTGGAAAACTATTTCTTAAATCGTTAACTGCTCTAATTAGAAAATCTACTCTTTTCCATTTTACTAATCTTCCTACATGAATCAATCTTTGATAATTGTAAGTTAGAATTGGTTCCGAAGAGAGTGCTTGGTTTTTAACGACCTTAAGCAATTCAGTATCAGGTGAATTATATGATACAAATATTTTTTCTTTAGATACGCCAAATGTTTTTAATAATTTGTATGAATCTTCAGTATAAGTGATTATTCCATCTGCAATCCTATAATAAATTGACCGAATAATTGCTATAAAAAAATTAGAAATTTTTCTTTTAAATGATTTATCAATTAATTCAAGATTTTCATTTATAAATTCTGTGGACTTAAATTTTATAGCATCATAAAAGGGCTGAACCTGAAAGGGAATTTCTTTGAAAAGTATTTTTATTTTGTTTTTTTTTATATGAAATGTTAAAAACAGATTAAACACTAGTTCCAAAACAAATGGCCAACCAAGAACAATAATATTAGGCTTCTCTTTTTCCAATATTAATTTAAAATTCTGAAAAAAAGTTTTATTATAATATCTCTTAACCTCCTTTTCGAAATACATTTTAAAATTAGCTCCACTTTCGGTTAGATATACGCCAGCACCAACATTACTTGATAATTGACCAGCAGATATAGTAATAACTTCAACATTTTCAAGATTATTTATTTTATTTAAAATAGGAATAACATAATGTGTTAAACCATTTAATAAAAAAAGAACTTTCATAGCATTAAATTTCAAGACAATTATTGTATTTATAAAATACAGATGTACAATTATTATGTGGCGTTACTGGTGATATCCCTATAAAATCGATTTTCTTAAATCCTCTATCTTTCAAATGATTAATACCCTCCAGATATTTAGGCAAATCCGCATTATCAAAAATTATTACTCCATCTTCAGTTAAAGAATCTAATGAACATTTAATACAGTTAACTCTATCCCGTCCATCAATAATAATTAAATTAAATTTTGTATTCTCTGCATTAACAGACCGGCAATATTCTCCATTATAATCTAATCCTTTAAAAATAATATGAGCATTTTGGGGCAGTTTAGATGATATAAAGTTAAACCATTCTTTATCGCTTTTAACAGCAACTATATTTTTCACCCGGTTTGAGTACCAAAGTGTTGAATTTCCACTTCCAAACTCAAATACAGTAAAATTCTTTTTCAACCTTGGTTCAATAAATTTGATAAATGAATAGGTGCACCAAGGTATAGGCTTATTATTAATATCAACTGATTGTTTTGTGTTAAAACTTTTGAACCAGCCATCTTCGAGTAAACCACCTGTAAGCATTAGTTGGATGGCTCCTCCAAGATTTAGCTTGATTAATAATTTCCAAACAATATTTTTAATCCTCCTGATCATTTAATCCTTATTAAATATATCAATGTTGTTGTTTTTTTTTTGAGCCCATTCAGATGGATTTTTCCATTTTACAATTATAGATTTTAAAGTGTTAATCTCATTAGTATGATAAAATTTTGTTAAATACAAAATCAATGGGAATAATAGAACTAGCACTAATTTAAAAGTTAAGTTTATCAATAATAATTCTATCTGAGTGACATAATTTATAAATAATAAAATACTACTGATTAAAAAAAGTAAAAGTAAACGTAATACTTCGAAATTTATTTTATAATATTTATTAGACATGATAAATGAGAAAAAGTAAAGGAATATAAACGCAATCAAAGTGTTAACTGCTGCACCCATTATCCCATATATTGGAATGAAAATAAAATTGAGTATAATATTCAAAACGGCAGATACTATTGTTATGATTGCTATGTATGTTGTCTTGGATGTCAGATACATTCCTAATGATGAGATTAAACTCATTCCGAAAAACACATAAGCAAACAAAATTACAGGAACAACTTCATAAGCCGGCAGATAAGAACCGCTGCCGGAAAATAGTTCAATTATTTCTTTACTGAAAATTGACAGTGCCAAAGCTCCCCAAACAAGGAAATATGAAGCATAAGTCATAATCTTCACGTAGTAATCTTTATCTCCCGGCTGCTGATAAACTTTATAAGCAACCGGCAATAAGGTTAAAGAAAGAGGCATTATCATAAACATATTTAATATACCTGCTACACGATAACCTAATTCATATAATCCAAGTGCTTCCTCTGAGTCCAGAAATTTTATTAAAAACCGGTCACTAATGTTTAATAATGTCATTGATAAAGCACTGAATATTAAAGGTAATCCGAACTTTAATGAAGCAGTTAAAATGTTTTTTTCAAATCTATACTCCATTAACTTTAACATAAACGGAGTTAAGATAATTAGTGTTACTATTTCAGAAATTAACTGACCATATAAAACACCATTAATACCGAGTTCAAGCGAGGTTACTAAATAAACAGTTGCAGCTATAAGCACAAATAACTTAATAAGACTTATAACCGTAAACGAGACTGATTTTTCATCAGCCCTTAGTTTATTTTGAAATACATTAGTAATAATTGATACTACAACTATGTAGATTGCAATTCTGAGGGATGAATAATAGTCATTATAATTTCCTAAAATCTTTGCTAACCATGGGGCACCAAATTCTCCAATTACAATAAAAACAAGTGCAGAAAATATTACAAACAAGGTGAGAGTAAAGAGAATAGATTTTTTTTTATCTATGTATTCAATCTGATTATTGAATTTTAATATTGACTGGTTTTGACCAAGGACAACAATCTGAATCATAATTGTAATTATAGCAAGGACAAGCCCAAGCCTTCCGAATTCTTCTACAGTAAAATAACTCGTGTATATAGGAAGTAAAATTATACCGGATGCTTTTGTAGCAACATTACTGATACTATAAATAAAAGAATGTTTTAAGAAGTATTTAAATTTGTCAAGCATTAAAGAGCTAATTCATTTATTGAGAGTCTGTAAAATAATTTGTGTAAATGAGTTTTATTGTTAAAGAACATTTATTAATCTCTCATCAAAAATAATTGATAAATGTGATAATGCAACAGTCCAGTTTTGCACCGGCATAATAGTCCACTTTTTAGAGATATCTCTGTAAACTAAGAAAAGCATTTTTTTCAGTGCATCATCATTAGGAAAAATGCTTCTTTGTTTTGTAACCTTTCTAAACTGACGATGCACAGCCTCAACTGCATTGGTAGTGTAAATGATTTTTCTAATTTCATCAGGGTATTTGAAAAACGTAGAAGCGTGCTGCCAGTTCTGCCTCCAGGTTCTGATTGATAAAGAATATTTCTTTCCCCAGTTTTCTTCAAATCTGTCGAGAGCAATAAGAGCAGCTTCTTCAGTTGGTGCTGAATAAACTAATCGAAGTTCTTTCATAAATGACTTCTGATCTCTGCTTGCAATGTATCTAAGTGTATTCCTGATTAAGTGAATGATACAAAGTTGTATTTCTGTTCCAGGGAAAACCGTATTGATTGCCTCTGGAAAACCTTTCAATCCATCAACACAAGCAATCAGAATATCCTGGAGACCCCGGTTCTTTAATTCAGTTAAAACACTAAGCCAGAAGTTAGAACCTTCAGCTTCACTTACCCACAAGCCCAGTAGATCCTTTCTACCGGTAATATCAAGCGCCAGGCAAGTGTAAGCTGCTTTATTAGTTACCTTTCCTTCGCTGGTTACTTTGTAATGAATGGCATCAAAAAAGACTATTGGGTAAACTGATTCAAGTGGTCGATTGTGCCACTGTTTTGCCAGATCGATTATTTTATCAGTTATTTGGGATACAAGTGTTGCACTTATATCCAGACCGTAGAATTCTTGTACGTGTGATTGTATATCTCTTGTGGTCATTCCTTTTGCATACATTGAGATAATTTTATCTTCAATTGGTCCAAGAGTTCTCTCATACTTTTTTACTATAACCGGCTCAAATGAACCATTGCGATCTCTGGGTACTGTAAGTTCTATTTCTCCGTAGTCATTCTTTAGAGTCTTGTGGGTTTTACCATTGCGGCTGTTACCGGTGTTCTTTCCTGCGGGTGAGTATTTTTCATACCCGAGGTGTTCGGTAAGTTCTGCATCAAGTATTCCTTCAAGGGAGGCTTTAATGATTTTCTTGATAGCTCCGTTTTCTCCCATCAAGTCTTGATAGGTCTTTGCTGTTTTTAGATCGGCTTTAAGCTGCTCGATCATTTCGGGAGTTAGTTCCATTGTGTAAATCTCCTTTTGGCTAATAGTTAAATGTAATTAGTTTTTTAGCAAATGAAAACCCCGAAGGATTTTCGCCAAGTTAAGTGCTGTTCCGCGGAGTTTATCCCGATGAATATCGGGGCTACACAGCACTTAACTAATTTCTTACTTTAACCATTTACACAGAATTATTTACACTCCCACTAAGTGACTTTATACCACTATAAATGGATTAAACTATAAAATTATATCTTGTAGCTTTAGAATAATGTAAAAGTCATCCTCGTATAAGTAAGACTTAAATAATTTAATATTTTCTTGTATTTTATATTTTTCAAGTAATAAATGAGTAACGTTATATTTTTTAATTAAAGTACTTATTACACATGTGTTTAGCGTACTATCACAATTAACGATTTTATCTGCAAGTATTACTCTACTATACCATTCAACTAATTCTTCGGATTTATATGGGTGGGATTTAAAGTCGATAAATACTGGAACCCCTGTTTCTAATCTAAAATTTTCCATTTGAAGCGGAACAACATACTGGTCATAAATTTGCCTGTTTTGCCTAACAAAATTAAATACTTTATCAGTTATGTAGCTTGTATGTGTATTAGCGTAGATCTTATAATTTTTAATACCTAAAATACTGAACAAAAAGATTAAAGATATCATTGGAAAAATCAAATAGGATTTTGTATTAGCAGAAAGGTAATTTTCCAATAACCCAAATGTCAAATTATACATAAGTATTATTGAAAGAAGAGGCATTAAAATCACTGAAATTCTCCACGGGAATAGCAGTCCAAGCTCAATAGAATTAGTGATTAGCTGAATAATAGATAAAATTATTAGCAATACCACAGGAATAATTAGTATTATTTTGAACTTTCTATTTTTAATAAAAAAAATAGATAATACAAGTAATAAATATTTGAGAGTTGATTCGATATTCAACCAGTAAACAATATTTGCATGGTGAGGAATTCTGTAATTATATAAAATCTTTTTTGCATCAACACCCGTAGATTCTAAGGGAAGATAAAATGACATATAAAAAATTATTACCGGTACCATTAAAAAAATAAAAATAAATATTATCTTATAAAGATTTTTGTATTTATGTAATATTAAATACACGCAATAACTCGTAAAAAATATTAAAACTGAAAGAAGATAGGAGGCGTGAAAATATACAGTAATAATTAAAAATATTATTGATAATCTAATTTTTCTTTTAATGAAAAAATACAGTGAGATAAAAATAAAAACACCAAAAATAGACGGTTCAAAACTCTTTCCGATAAGATATTGACCGGCAACACCATCTGTAAAAAAAGATGTAAGATAGAAGTTTAAATACTTAGTTGCTAATAATGTTAATTCATTAGAATAGAGGAAGATTATTATTAGATACACAAAAAGTTTCGAGTAGAAACTAGTTAGATTTAAGATATTTATAATTATTCCAAATAAAGTCCAAAAGTATACTACAAGGACAAGATAATACATAACAACGAAACTAATTTTCCCACCAATTGGGTAAAGAACTTTAACTAAATAACTAAAAACGGGGAAAGGATCTTTTGTTTTGGCTAGCCAATCATTTCCCAAATTGCCAAAATCTATAGAGGCTAGTCCGTGAATGAAATAAGTATTCTGATTTGCATAAAACAAAGGTTTTGGGGGTGTAGTAGATATAACCAAACCAAAAGTTAAAAAAATAACAATAGCAAAATTTTTTGAGTAGATTAGTATTGTTTTCTTAATATCTATTTTTTTGTCTATATCCAATAAATTTTACTCTTTTACCAGACTTTTTCTTCTCAAATTAAACCCGACAGAAACAAACAATCCGAGTACTACAAGTGAACTTAATATTAATGACAGGTTTTTTGCAATTACAAACGATTCAGGTAAATACTCGAAGTGAATCTTGTGTTCGCCAGCCGGAACTACTATCCCTCTAAAATCATGATTGGTTCTGTATATCATTGTTTCTCTCCCATCAATGTATGCTTTCCAGCCGGTAGAGATTTTAAATATTTTGTAATCAGCTTCACCTGAGATATATGTATCACCTAAAAACAAAAAATTATTTCCGCTTGCATTAACTTTTAAGTAAATGTTCTCATTATCATACTTTTCAATATTCACAAAAGCAGTGCTGTCAGGTCTATCAATCTTAAGATCAGCGTTTTCAACAAATGCAACTTCCTTTGGATCAAACTGATCATTTTTTACGTTATTAAGTATTTCAATTGCTGTTGCCTTTTGCACCGAATTAACAAAATATGCTCGAGGTAAAACGTTTTGATTAAGATAAACAAAATCTTTTTCACCGGAATAAACAGGGACTAATCCCTCGTATTTATAAGGTTTATCAAATACCACATATTTTGTATTTGTCATTCTCCAAAAAGTCTGATTTGCCGGGCTTCCGAGCACATCCATATAATCCTGATACGCTCTTGGTTTGATTCCGGAGTAGCCATATAAATCCTGAGTTAAAAAGTAAGCATTAAAATTTGAGTTTTGATTAACAGAACCAAGTGAGCCATCCTGTTTAAGATTAATAATTCTGAAAACTGATTTATCATTCAGTGATTGAATTGCGGAGATATAAGCCGGCTTATCAAATAATTGTTCCTGATTCTGAGCTTCTGTATATGTTTCTCCGCGGTTATTAATTCTTATTATGTCAATGAGGCTTAATACTACAATTATAACTATCATCAAATCTTTGCTTACAGCAGATTTCAAATAAGCATAGATCAAACCAAAAGCTGCTGCTGAAAAGAAAAATGCTAATCTCAGATCACCTAAAAACATATCCGCCATAAAATCATGTATCTGTTGAAGTCTTGTCCCTTTTTCTCCAGCAGCATTGATATGACTGATAAACCAGCTTTTAATTGGTGAAGAAAGGAGAATAGTCAGAACAAATATCCCGGTTAACACATAAAAAACATTTCTGATAATGTTAGAATATTTTTTATCATTTTGATTTTTCAACTCAATTACTCTTGCTATTCCAAGTCCCGCCAGTATTGGAAAACTAAGCTGAACCAGTATCAATATCATCGAAGGAACTCTGAATTTATCAAAGAACGGGAAATAATGGAACATCAAATCATAGGCAATCGGAAAGGTGCTTCCGAAAGAAATCAAAGCAGCAATAACAGCTAAGATAGTCAGATATCTTACAAGCGGGTCATTCCAATTAATTATAATAGAAAATATTGCAAGAAAGAAAATTATTACTCCCATATATTGAGCAACATCAACAAATGGCATCTGACCGAAATAAGTATTTACTTCAACATCCTTATTCTGAGATAACGGTCCATTATAAACTGCTTTACCAAATCCATAGTAAGACGGCACAATCCAGGTTAATATTTCACCGGGTGAGAATGACCAGTTTGTTGCATATTCATAAAAACCAGTTTCTGTTTTGGGTATGGTTCCTGTTTGTTTATCAACAATACTTTCTGTGCCGCGTGTTGAATATGGAGTGTACTCAAAAACCTGAGTTAAATTATCAGACTGAATACCTAATCCAACAACAACTGCCAGTAAAAATATTGCGGCAGATTTTACCAACTGTTTTACAAGAATCTTATCTTTTGATTTTAATGCCCTGGCAAAGAAATAAAGAAAATAAATTAGGACTGCAAAAAAGATGTAAAATATAATCTGCACGTGCCAGCCCAAATACATAATCGGAATAAAAAACAACAAGAGCATAACATCTAAGAATTTTATTTTTTTCTGGAAGTTTAACAGAAGTAATAGAATAACCGGGAAAACAAATATCGCAGTAAGTTTAGTAACATGCCCGATGAACAGAAACACAACTATTCCAGTACTAAACGATACTGCTAAAGCTGAGAACAAACTTATTAGTTTATCTTTTGTTCTATTTAACATAAAGAAATACATTGTGTAAGCTAGTGCAATCAGATAGAATGTCCATTTAGCATAATCAACTGTAAACGGAGCGCTGAAAATATTTCTGATAAAATTTATGACTACATAAATTAAATTAAACCATTTATAACCTGTTGCTAAGGCATACGCCGGCATTCCACAAAAAATATTCGGATTCCAGAGTGTGTATCCGCCCTGATGATTTTCTATATATGGCTTTACACTTAAGCTTGTTAAAATATCACCTGACTGAAATGTTTTTCCTCCAAAATAAAGCGGTGCATAAAAGATCAGAAAAACCAGAAGAATTATTATTAAAAAAGTTAATGTCTGAAATTTAATCGGGATAATTTTATCGAGTGAAAAACTGTTTAGAAAATTATCCTGATGTTCTTTTTTAGTCTTTACGATTTTTTTTGTCTTTGTCATTCAATCTCCGTTTGAGATATTTAATAAACTACTTTGCTGCTATAAAATTAATTCCGGATCCTACTTTGTTATTTGATTTATAATCAATCCACATCATTATAAAAGTGAACGGAAACGTTAGTAAGTAATATAATGGCAGAATGATCAAAAATAACTTTGAAAGATTGACCATTAGTATAGGATATTTAATACCGAGTCTCCAGGCTTTATCTCCCCAAAATCCGTATGTGTATTTGGATTGATAAGTTGCAAATCCAGCCGGATGAAGTTTCGCTTCAAGTTCTTCTTTTGAGTAACCGTCACGTGCGTGTTCGCCAATAAAGCTTTCATCATCATCATCGTGAACATCGCTGCCTCCGTATATTGAAGGTGTGTTTATGATTAAGTATCCATTTTTTTTAAGTGCGGTATAAAAGTTTTCAAACACTTTTCTGTCATCTTCAATATGCTCCATTACATCAACACAGACTATTAAATCAAATTTATCCGTATGATTTATTACTGTTAGATCTTCAATACCAAAAGAAACATTTTCAATTTTCTGACTTTTGAAAAAATTTATACAGTCGTTAATCCAGTCCTCTTTTACATCAACCGAATAGATTTCGCAAGGCTGAAGAGCCTTAGACATAAAATAAGAATACTGCCCATAGCCTGAGCCAGCATCATAAATGCTTATTTTTTTACTGCCGAATAATTTTCTGAGATTTTTTAATTCTCTTCTAACATACCACGAACGTAAGAACATTAAATCAAGTATCTTATAAAAGATGATTCTTAAAAATGGAAATTTCTTAATAATAGTTGCAAAAATATTTTTTACCGGATCGTATTTCATTTTATAAATTCAGTATAGGATAGTATAAATTTAAAAATTATGAGTTAATTAAATTAAAAATTCCATTTACAAAATTTTTCCACGAATACTGTTCAGCAATTTTAGAAATATTATTTGAAAATTCATTTTCTTTATTCTCAGTATAAAACTTAATTATTGCGTCAGCTAACTGACTGGGATTTTCCGGTTCTACAATATAGCCGGTTTGGTTATTCTTAATTACCTCACCCAGACCGCCAACACTTGCGGCAATAACTGGTTTATCAAAATTAACAGCTATCTGAACAATGCCGCTTTGTGTTGCACTTTTGTAAGGAAGAATTACAACATCAGCAGCAGAAAAATAATATTTAACTTCCTCTGTAGAAATAAAATCTGAAAACAAAATCACATCGTCTTGCAAATTTAGCTTTTCAATTAGTCCTGTATATTTTTTTTCATCATCGTAAAATTCTCCAGCCACAATCAACTTTATTTTGATTTTTTCTTTAACAAAAACTAGTGCTTCAATAAGAACATCCAAGCCTTTATAATCCCGAATAAAACCGAAGAATAAAACATACTTTGCATCAGTAAGTTTAAGCTTACTCAGCGCTTTTTCTTTACTAACCTTTTCACCGAATCTTGAATACACCGGATGCGGAAGAACTTTGCATTTTGGTTGTTTAACAAACTTCTCAAGATCTTTTTTTACTTCTTCAGAAAGAGTGATAAAGAAATCCATTTTGTTCAAAAAAGATTTGGTTAATAGTTTATCGCCGGGTCTTTTTTCGTGTGGAATAATATTATGGCATAAAGCAAGTAATTTTGCTCTAGTTTCTTTCATTAAACTTTTTGCAATTGAACTATAACAAAGAGCAAAAAATGGCAGCCAATATGCAAAGATTACCAACTCAGGATTAAGCTTAATAATTTTTTTAGCAGTTTCTTTCCAGGATATCGGATTAATGGAATCAATAATTATTTCAGCCGGAATTTTATCAACATCTTCGCCGTTTTCAAATTGTGATTTTCCGGGGAAAAAAATTGCCGGATATTGTCTTTTAAAAGTAAGAACATCCACGTGATTAGTAATTATTAATTCCTTGTAAAGCTGGGCAGTAAAATTAGCAATACCGCCTCTCAAAGGATAAGCCGGTGATACAATTACGATTTTCATTTTACAGATGTTACGGAGGGATGGATTGTTAATTGAACTTTAGTTTCGGTCTTTAATAACATATTCCCTTTCACTTTGGTTTTGATGGACCATCATTTCACCAAGCAATCCTACAGAAAAAAACTGAACACCAACTATAATCAACAACATACCAAGGAACAGCATCGGTCGGTTGCTTAAGGCTTTACCGGATAACCACTCGATTGTTAAATAACCATTAACAATCAAACCTATAAAAAAAGCCACTGCTCCCAAAAATCCGAAAAAGTGCATTGGTCGTTTTATATATCTGCTTACAAAGGTAACTGTAATTAAATCAATAAAACCTTTAAAGAATCTCGAGATACCAAATTTAGTTTTTCCATATCTGCGTTTATGATGTTTAACAGGAATTTCAGTAACAGTAAAGCCCTGCCATTTAGCGAGTACAGGTACATATCGGTGAAGCTCGCCGTAAACATTTAAATTTTGTACAACTTCTCTGCGATAAGCTTTTAATCCACAATTAAAATCATGAATTTTAATTCCGCTGAATAATCTTGTAATAAAATTGAAGAAGCGCGACGAATATTTTTTTATAAACGGATCAAATCTTTCTTTCTTCCAGCCTGAACAAAGATCATAACCTTCATCAAGTTTCTTTAAGAGATTTGGAACTTCAAAAGGATCATCCTGCAGATCTGCATCCATTGTAATAATTACATCGCCGGTAGCAGTTTTAAATCCGACCTGCAAAGCTGCGGATTTACCATAATTTTTTCTAAAGCTAATATATTTTAATCGTGTATCAGTTTTACCAGCATCTTTAATTACCTGTAAAGATTTATCAGTACTTCCATCATCTACAAAAATAACTTCATAAGGTTTATTTAATGTTTTGATTGCTTTTCTAATTTCATTGATAAGCGGCTGAATAGATTCCTCTTCATTAAAAAGCGGTACAACAATAGAAATTTTCTGAAAACTTACTTTTACAGGCTGGGCTGCTTGATCGCTGGATGAAGTCTGAGGTTTATAATATCTCTTTTTAGGATAATATCTTCTGCCGCCTTTGCGGTATTTATTAGGAGTCTGCCCGGTACTGCTCTTTTCACTCTGAACCGGTTTATTTTGATCGCTTTCTGCCACATTTACCTTTGTTAATTTCACTTCAAAATTAACCGAATAATACGGAAAAAACAATTTGTGTACTTATAAATCATCTCTTAAAGGATATTATTTCTTTGGGCTAAATAAAGGTTATGCTTAATAAATTATAATTGCAGAAAAAAATTTCAGACAGAAATTATCAGACTGCTTTGAATTAATATAAAGTAAAGAATGCAATCTGAATCCATGTCAAGATTTCTTTATTTTCACTCTGAGCTATGTTGGAGATAATCAAATAAAATATTCAGAAATTCTTTCAATTAATTTCCAATTAATACTTCATATTAAAAGGTGGATTGTTTATTTTGCAAATAGATTTCTAACTAATTTAATATCTAACAAACTTTGAGGTGCATAATGCAGAAAATTTTTCTTCCTTTTTTACTTTCATTTTTTGTTTTTGCTGTTGTAGTCAATGCTCAGCACAGCAGAACAAATCAGGATAACTTTAAGAACACACCAATAGTTCATCAAATTCCAAGTGAATCAGTTTTATTTATGGATGATATGAACGGTGATAATACATTGACAGGCATTCAGGCAAGAGGTTGGTTTTTTGATGATGTTGATGGAGCTGGTATAACCACGGTATTCCAGGGAAATACTACCGTATTTCCTGCATACGAAGGACCAGCCACAGGTTACATTGGACAGAATTTTAATGGCGCATTTAATGGCGGATTATTGATTGATCAATGGTTAATTTCTCCACTGGTAACTGTAACTGCTGGAGATACACTTAAATTCTGGCATCGCTCACCTGATAACAGTTCTTGGGCTGACCCTCTTGAAGTTTGGGTTTCAACTACTGGCGGTACAACTCACTCAGATTTTGATG
The DNA here is from genome assembly GCA_032027145.1 of Ignavibacterium sp. Classification (NCBI taxonomy): domain Bacteria; kingdom Pseudomonadati; phylum Ignavibacteriota; class Ignavibacteria; order Ignavibacteriales; family Ignavibacteriaceae; genus Ignavibacterium; species Ignavibacterium sp. The sequence continues at coordinate 22,361 of JAVSMP010000001.1, forward strand.
TTCAATTAGCATCATTTACAGGTTCGATCACAGGATGGCAGCAATATGTTGGTAATTTTACTACATCAGGAACAGTAAGATTTGCTGTAAGATATTATACTACAACTGGCGGTCCATCTGGTACTACATCAGATTATGTAGGACTTGATTTATTTGAAGTTACTGGAACAGCAGCAAGTACACAGGATTTATTCATTTCGGAATACTTAGAAGGTTCAAGCAATAATAAAGCGATAGAAATCTTCAACCCAACTGGTGCAAGTGTAGATCTATCAAATTATAGAGTTGTAAGATCTAATAACGGTGCTGATTCCATTCAATACATTCAACCTCTTTCTGGTACTTTGGCTGCAAATCAGGTATTTGTATTGGCTAACCCACAAGCTGATCCAACAATCTTAGCTGTTGCTGATATTGATACTGGTGCTATCACTTTCTATAACGGTGATGATTATATGGCATTAGAAAAAAATATCGCAAGTGTATGGACTCCAATTGATGTAATAGGAATTTTAGGTGAAGATCCTGGCACTGCCTGGACTGTTGCTGGTATAGCTAATGGTACCGCAGAACATACACTTGTTAGAAAAGAAGAAGTTTTATTCGGAACAACAGATTGGGCTTTATCAGCAGGAACAGATTCAGTTAGTTCACAATGGATAGTATATCCCCAAAACACTTTTACTTTTTTAGGAAATCATACTGTCGTACCTGTTGAGTTAACTTCATTTGTTGCATCTGTAAGCGGAACTTCTATTAACTTAGCTTGGTCAACCGCATCCGAATTAAATAACCTTGGTTTTGAGATTGAACGAAAATCTACTAACTCCGAATGGCAAGTGATCGGATTTGTTGCTGGATTTGGAACTTCAACCAGAACTAATAAGTATTATTTCTCAGATGATAATTTATCAATAGGTAAATACAGTTATAGACTGAAACAAGTTGATTTTGAAGGTACTTTTGAATACTCGAATATTGTTGAAGCTGAAATAATTGCGGTTAATAAATTTGAATTATCACAAAATTATCCTAACCCATTTAACCCTTCTACTTCTATCAAATTTAATTTACCTGTTGCGAGCAATGTAAAATTATCAGTCTTCAATTTATTAGGACAGGAAGTTAAAACACTTGTAAACGGATTTAAAACTGCTGGTTCACATACCATTACGTTTGATGCTAGCGCACTTTCAAGTGGTATTTACCTTTATAAAATCGAAGCAAATAACTTTACTCAAACCAGAAAAATGACTTTGATAAAGTAATTTTGTCCAAATTTTTTTTAGCCCCGATGTTTTCGGGGCTTTTTTTTTTGAAAGATATTTGATAAATCAAATCTAAAATGAAACGAATTGTTGTAACCGGTGCAACAGGTTTGATCGGCAAAAAACTTGTTGATTCGCTTATAAAAATGAAATATGAAGTTATTGCTTTTAGCAGGAATGCTGAAAAGGCAAAACTGCTGCTTCCAGATGCAAATAAATTTGTCAGTTGGGATTATACAAAGCCAAATGAATGGAGATCTGAGATAGAAAATTCATTTGCCATTATTCATCTCGCTGGTAACAATCTTTTTGAAAAACGATGGAATGAAAAATTCAAGTCGAAGATATTAGAGTCTCGTGAACTAAGCACAAGAAATCTTATTGAAGCAGTAAAATCCAGTACGAATAAACCAGGAGTTTTTATTTGTGCTAGTGGAATCGGCATTTATGGAGACCGTGCTGATGAATTGCTTAAGGAAGAGTCATTAAATGGAAACGATTTTCTTGCTGATGTATGTAAAGTATGGGAGAATGAATCAAGAAAAGTTGAGGAGTTTGGAGTTAGAAGTGTACAAATAAGAACAGGATTAGTTTTGAGCACTGAAGACGGAGCACTTAAACAGATGTTACCGGCATTCAAATTTTTTGTTGGTGGACCCTTGGGAAGCGGTAAACAGTGGTCTTCCTGGTTGCATATTGATGATATTGTTAAAATCTATTTATATGCGTTAGAAGGTAATAGTATTTCAGGACCAGTAAATGCTGTCTCGCCCAATCCGGTTACAATGTGGGAATTTGCTAAAACATTGGGTAAAGTTCTAAATCGTCCTTCAATCTTTCCTGTTCCAAAATTTGTTTTAAAATTAGTGATAGGCGAGGCTGCCGAAGTAGTTACAGCAAGCCAAAAGGTTGTGCCAGATAAACTTATTAAATGTGGTTACAAGTTTAAATTCGATAATATAGAAACGGCGTTAAGAGATTTGCTTAAATAATTTTATACTTATAGTTCTTTAGATAAATCAATAAATTTTTATAAACATCTTCTCGTTCCAATTCAACAAACAGAAATTAAATTTTTGTCTAGCTTCTTTTGAACTTTTCTTCGAATAACATACTTATCAAATTCTGTTAATCCAGCTGCAAAATTATCTATTGGAGCAAAATTATTTTTCATTTTGTCTTACATCGCTTCAATCAAAAACAAAAAAGGACTTGAATTACAAGCCCTTTTTAACAGCAAATAATCTTTTAATACCTGTAATAATCAGGCTTAAATGGACCTTCAACCTTAACACCAATATATTTTGCCTGTTCCGGTGTTAAAGTATCAATCTCAACTCCGATTTTCTTCAGGTGCAATCTTGCAACTCTTTCATCCAGATGTTTTGGTAAAGTATAAACTTTATTTTCATATCTGTCAGGATGATTCCATAGTTCTAACTGCGCCAGAGTCTGATTTGTAAATGAATTTGACATAACAAATGAAGGATGACCTGTTGCGCAGCCAAGATTTACTAATCTTCCTTCTGCAAGAATAATTATATCTTTACCATCAAGTGTGTATTTATCAACCTGAGGTTTAATTATAACTTTTGTGTCGCCATATTTTTTATTCAGCCATGCCATGTTTATTTCAGTATCAAAATGTCCGATATTGCAAACAACAGTTTTGTCCTTCATCATTTCGAAATGTCTTGCATCAACAACATTTGTATTACCGGTTGCAGTAACAACAATATCAGCTTCTTTTACTGCGTCATCCATTCTCTTAACCTCATAACCCTCCATTGCTGCCTGCAATGCACAGATTGGATCAATTTCAGTAACGATAACTCTTACATGTGCATTCTTTAATGATTCAGCTGAGCCTTTGCCAACATCACCGAAACCTGCAACAACAGCTACTTTACCTGCGAGCATAAGATCGGTTGCTCTGCGTATTGCATCAACTAAAGACTCTCTGCAGCCGTACTTGTTATCGAACTTAGATTTTGTAACTGAATCATTAACATTAATTGCAGGTATTGGAAGTGTTCCATTTTCCATTCTCTCATACAAGCGATGAACACCGGTAGTAGTTTCTTCTGAGACGCCTTTAATACCGGCTGCAAGTTCTGGATAGTTATCAAAAACCATATTGGTTAAATCGCCGCCGTCATCAAGAATCATATTTAATGGTTTTGATTCATCGCCAAAAAATAATGTCTGTTCGATGCACCAGTTAAATTCATCTTCGTTCATTCCTTTCCAGGCAAAAACCGGAACTCCTGCTTTTGCAATAGCAGCAGCAGCGTGATCTTGAGTTGAAAAAATATTACAAGATGACCATCTTACTTCAGCTCCAAGTTCAATTAATGTTTCAATCAAAACTGCAGTTTGTATTGTCATATGTAAACAGCCTGCAATTCTTGCACCTTTAAGCGGTTTCTTGCCGCGGTATTCTTCACGTAAAGACATCAAGCCCGGCATTTCAACTTCTGCTAATTCTATTTCTTTTCTTCCCCACTCAGCTAAAGAAATATCTTTAACTTTATAAGGAAGTGTGAGATCAATTTTTTTATCGAGCGTTACACTCATTATATATTCCTTTAATTATTTATAATTTTCTTTTTTGTATCAACGTTTACCAGATAAATTTATCAACGATTAAATTGAAAATCAGTATAATTTTTTAAGTATATTTTGTAAACAACGGAACAAGGTCCAAAGTTTCCCAGGTAAATTCTGGTTCGGTTCTACCGAAATGACCATAGACTGAAGTTTTCTGATAAATTGGTCTTCTTAATTGTAATCTGCTTATTATTCCATTAGGTGTAAGATCAACTTCCTTCTGTATCATTTTTGATATTTCTGAATCAGAAATTACTCCTGTTCCCTTAGTATCAACATAAACCGAAATTGGTTCAGCAACTCCTATTGCATAAGAAAGCTGAACCAAACATTCTTTAGCCAGTTTTGCAGCAACAACATTTTTTGCTATATGTCTTGCAGCATAAGTTGCACTTCTATCAACTTTACTGGGATCTTTTCCAGAAAAAGCTCCACCGCCATGAGGAGCCCAGCCGCCATAAGTATCAACAATAATTTTTCTGCCTGTTAAACCACTATCTCCATGTGGCCCGCCAATTTCAAATCTGCCGGTAGGATTTACAAAGTATTTTGTTTTTGCATCGAGCATTTCAGCCGGAATAACTTTCTTCACAACATTTTCTATTACATCATCTTTAATTTTTTGCTGTGTTACATCTGCATCATGTTGCGTTGAAACCACAACAGCATCAACTCTTAAAGGTTTTTTATTATCATCATACTCAACTGTAACCTGCGATTTTGAGTCCGGTCTGAGATACGGCATAAAACCATTTTCACCCTTTCTTATCTCAGCAAGTTTTTTAACAAGTTTATGAGCAAACATAATGGGCATCGGCATAAGTTCTGGTGTTTGATCACAAGCGTATCCAAACATAATTCCCTGGTCTCCGGCACCACCAGTATCTACACCCATTGCGATATCAGGTGACTGCGAGTGAATTGCATTTAATACCGAACATGATTCAGCATCAAACTTATAATCAGCACTTGTATAGCCAATTCTTTTAACGGTTGCTCTTACAATATCCTGCACTTCAACATAAGCTTTAGTGGTTATTTCGCCGCCGACTAATACTAATCCTGTAGTAACAAAAGTCTCACAAGCTACTCTTGCATTTGTATCTTTAGAATAAATTGCATCTAATATTCCATCGGATATTGCATCACATACTTTATCCGGATGACCTTCAGAAACAGATTCTGATGTGAAGAAAAATGACATAACCTAATATTCCTTTTACTGTTTTATTAATTCCATAGTTATTTTTTGATTATCAAATTTAGTTAATCCCTTCATGATATACAAAATAACTTAATTAAATTTTACTTACTTTTCTGTTACAGATAATCATTTTTTTAGAACCGAAATGAAAACAAAAATAACAGAGTTATTAAATATAAAATATCCTATCATTCAGGCTGGTATGGTGTGGGTTTCAGGCTGGGAATTAGCTTCGGCAGTTTCTAATGAAGGCGGTTTAGGTTTGATTGGGGCTGGTTCAATGAAACCTGATCTATTAAAAGAGCATATAAAAAAATGTAATGCTGTTACTGATAAACCATTTGGAGTTAATATTCCTTTATTAAGAAAAGATGCTGATGAACTAGTTAAAGCATCACTTGATGAAGGGATAAAAATATTTTTTACTTCCGCTGGAAATCCAAAAACCTTTACTTCTCTTTTGAAAGAAAAGGGCTGTACTGTTGTTCATGTTGTAGCAAATTTAAAATATGGGATGAAAGCACAGGAAGCTGGTTGTGATGCAGTTGTTGGAGAAGGCGTTGAAGCCGGCGGGCATAATGGGGCAGATCAGATTACAACCTTATGTCTGATACCTCAGCTTGTTGATAAACTTAATATCCCGGTTATTGCTGCCGGCGGTATTGCTGACGGAAGAGGAATACTTGCAGCATTATCGCTTGGTGCAGAAGGAGTGCAGATAGGAACACGGTTTGCAGCGACTGTTGAATCTTCTGCTCATCAGAATTTTAAAGATGAAATTGTTAAAGCCGGTGGTCAGGATACTGTTTTAGCCTTCAAAAAAATCGGACTTGTCAGAATGATTAAAAATGATTTTGCAATCCGAGCTATCAAAGCTGAAAGTGAAGGATGGAATGAAACGCAATTAAGAGAATTACTTGCTACTAAACGTGAGCGAATGGGAATCTTTGATGGTGATTTAATTGAAGGTGAACTTGAAGCAGGTCAAGGTGTGGGGCTTATAAATGACATCCCGACAGTGAAAGAATTGTTTAAGAGAGTGCTTAATGAGATTGAAATTACAAACAGAAAAATTAATAATTTATATAAGGGATAATATCTATAAATTTTAATATTGTTATTCGTAATGAGTCTAAATTCTCAATACTTTTATAATTTTTTCTGCTTCTAAAACTTCATAAACAAGTCTATGTTGTTTATTAATTCTTCTTGAAATAAAACCTTTAAGATTATCTGTAAGAATCTCAAATGGCTGAGAAAATGCGTAAGGATTCTGTGCTATAAAGGTAAGAAGCAATTCCACTCTCCCTTTTAAATTTGAAGAAGCAATTTTCTATGCATCTCTTTGTGCCTCTGGAGAATAAAGAAGTTTATACACTACCAGTCAAGCTTTTCAGAATAGTCACCTAAGTCAATCTTGGCTTCCTTAATAATTGAATCTGCAATTTCCGGAATACTATTTAAATAATCCGTATCACTTTGCTCACCTTTATCTGCTTTTTCCTTCATCAACTTAGCATACTCAAGTATGGATGACTGATATTTAAGCGGAATTTTGCCAATGATCTCGACGATTTGATTTTGTATAGAGGGTGATGAAAACAAAGGTGAACTTGAAGCAGGTCAAGGCGTGGGGCTTATAAATGCTATCCCGACAGTAAAAGAATTATTTAAAGGCTAATAGATGAAATAAAAATAACAGAAAAAAAATTACCCTCAATCAATTGAAGATGATAAAGTTCTTTTGTCTGTGTGTTTTTATTAAATTTTTAATAACAATGATTCTATTACTTCATCAACATCAATAGCATAAGGAAAATATGAGTGAATTTTCCTAAGGACCCTCTCAACTACTGCATCAGGACAGCTTGCACCACTTGTTAACAATATTGTTATTATATCTTTCTGCGGTATGAAATTATTTGTTTGAATCTCCTGCCGGTTATGCAGATCAAAATGACTTATTTCTGTTTCCGATAAAATCTTTTTTTCAGAAGAAATAAAATACGTGGTCAATTTTTGCTCACAAATTTCAACAATATGAGAGGTGTTTGATGAATTATAACCCCCGACAACAATTGCAAAATCTGCTTCAACTTCTAATAATCCATAGGTTGCATCCTGATTATCGTTTGTAGCATAACAAAGAGTATCGCGCGTATCAGCAAAGTGATTTTTGATTTCATTCAATCCATATCTTTTTATCATCGTTTCTCTTAACAAATCTGCAATTGCCTGAGTTTCGGTTGCAAGCATCGTTGTTTGATTTACAACTCCGACTTTCTCTAAATCCTTTTCTGCATTAAAGCCGTTTGAATACTTTCCTTTGAAGATTTCATAAAATTCCTGTTCACTAAACCCTCCAAGAATGAAAGAAGATAGCTGTTTTGCTTCCTCCAAATCTCTTATGATAAGAGACTTAGCATTAGTATTGCTATGTGAGAAAGTAGCCCGTGTTTCTTCATGGTAAGATTTTCCATGAATAATAACAGTAAAATCTTCATCACCAAGCTGTGCACTTCTGGTCCAAACTCTTTGCACAAAAGGGCAGGTGGTATTGTACTGATAAGGATCAATTCCAAGTTCATTAAGTTTTTCTTCAATTTCTAAAGTTGTTCCGAAAGCAGGAATGATAACAATATCTTCATTAGTTAATTCTTCCCAATCAATTAGCTGCTTTCCTGAAGTATCCATTAAAAACTTTACACCAAGATTTTTTAGGTCGTGATTAACTCCGGGATTATGGATCATCTCACTCAAAAGAAATATTCTTTTATCAGGATTTTCTTCAATTGTTTTATAAGCTATCTCAATTGCGTTTTCTACACCGTAGCAAAATCCAAAATGTCTTGCTAAATAAAACCTTACAACACCAAAATCTAAAAGAGTAGGAGTAAAATCTTTTTTTCTTGGATCAGAATCTTTACGCAAGTTTTTAATTCTTGTAATAAAAGAACTTCTGTAAACACCTGGTATATTAAAACTTTTCATATAATCATAACTTTAGAAATATCAATAAAATTCAAGTGGTTATTATAAAATATTTATCAATACGACAAATCGGAATAATATTAAAAGAAAAATAAATCTTCGCTTTTGTATATTGGCATTCCAAATTTAGAGAATTAAAATGAATTTATTAGAAAAGTTAGAAAAAATTAAAGTCAGGTTTGATCAAATTAACACACAGCTATCCGAAGCTGCAAATACTAATGATTTTGAAAAAATAAAAACGCTTAATAAAGAAAGATTGAATCTTGAAGATATAATAGCTGCTTACGAAAAATACTCTTCTATAATAAAAAACATTTCGGGCAATCTGGATATAATTAATTCATCAAAAGAGCCGGAACTTGTTGAGATGGCTGAGTCAGAGCTTGACGAGTTGAAATCTGAAAAAGAAAAGATGGAAGAAGAAATTAAAACACTTTTACTGCCTAAAGATCCTAATGATGATAAAGATGTTATAATGGAAATCCGTGCTGGCACCGGAGGTGAAGAAGCTGCGCTTTTTGCAAATGATCTTTTTAGAATGTACACCCGTTATGCTGAAATCTGCGGATGGAAATATGAACTTATTGATTTAACTGAAACCGGATTAGGCGGAATTAAGGAAGTTGTGTTTTCTATAAGCGGGCAAAATGTTTATGGCAATCTGAAGTTTGAGTCAGGTGTACATCGGGTACAAAGGGTTCCGGAAACAGAAGCCAGCGGAAGAGTTCATACTTCTGCAGCATCGGTTGCCGTTTTGCCTGAAGTTGAAGATGTTGAGATTGATCTGAATATGAATGATGTGAAGATTGATATTTTTAGATCTGGCGGAGCCGGCGGACAAAATGTTAACAAAGTTGAAACTGCCGTTAGAATGACTCATTTACCAACTGGAATTGTAGTGCAGTGCCAAGATGAAAGATCACAATTAAAAAACAGACAGAAGGCATTGAAAGTATTAAAAGCAAGATTATACGATTTGGAGTTAAATAAACAGAACGCTGAAATTTCAGCACAAAGAAAATCAATGGTCAGGAGCGGCGACAGAAGCGATAAGATCAGAACTTATAATTTTCCTCAAAACAGAATTACAGACCACAGAATCGGATTAACACTTTATAATTTATCAACTGTAATTGAGGGACATATTGGAGAGTTTATTGAACAGTTGAAGATTGCCGATAAAACAGAAAAACTTCAATCTGCCAAAACAATTAATCCTTTATCTGAATTAAGATAAGACTAACATCATCATCATATTCACCCTGGGTAAACTCATCAAACTTTTTGTGAATAATTTTTAGCGGATCTTTTTCATCGTTTAAGTTTTTAATGATCTCAGAAAGACGGTGTTCTCCAAAACTTTCTGAAGTTCTTGCCCTTGAATCAATCAATCCATCAGTGGTCAGAAAAACTTTTTCTCCCGGCTTCAGATTGATTACTTTATCTTCGTATTCACCGTTCTTAGCAAATCCCAATAACAGTCCATTCGATACAATTCTTACCACATCTCCTTTATCTGTTTTATAAATCAACGGAATATCGCCAGCACCTGAATATTTGATCTGATAGTTATCTCTATTTAGAATAAGAATCGAGAGTGTTGCAAATACTTCAGATATCTTGGAATCATTATGAACAGTAGAATTAACCTGCTGTAATATCTCACTGGGTGAATAACCCCTGGTGCTTTGTAAAACTCCTCTTAAAGCACTTCGTATATATCCCGCATAGGCATAAGCAAAGTACCAGGCTCCCCATTTTTTTCCCATTACATCTCCAAGAATTACAACAAGATTTTTTTCATCTAATTGATAGTAATCTAAAAAATCACCACCGGGTATTCCCTTAAAGGGAGTATGAAAATGAGAGATGGAAAAGCCGGGAAACTCCGGAAAAGAATCAGGCACCACTTTAGTTCTAAGTGAACTGGTTGCTTCCTGAAGTTCTGAGATTATCTTTCTTCTTTCATTGCCAAGACTTTTAATAATAGCTGAAACCTTTGCAACTACAAGTTTTGGCCCAGCAGTTTTTACTACATAATCAGTAATCCCCAAATCATATCCATCAAGTATATCTTCTTCTGTACCTTTTGCAGTTAAAAATATAAATGGTATATCTTTAAGTGAGGGATCATTAAGAATCATTCTGCGAAATTGAAAGCCATCAGTTTTAGGCATCATAATATCAGAAACAATAATATCAGGCAATTGTTTTTTGATTGATTCCATTGCATCATCAACACTATCGGCAACTGCACATTCATATCCGGCTTTTTCAAGATTATATTTGAATAATCTGGACATTGACGGATCATCATCAACGAATAAAATTTTAGGAGTGGTTTTATCAAATGATTCTTTCAGGCTTTGTCTTATACCATAAGTTCTGTAAATATCTGACCGCCTGATTAAAGCCTGAGTCTTAAGAATAAGCTCTTTTACATCAAATGGTTTTGTGATGATATCATCACCGCCGGCTTCAACAGCTTTTGATTTATCTTCGAGAGTGTTTTTAGCAGTTACAAAAATAAACGGAAGAAATCTGTGGTTTTCATTTTCTCTTACTTTCTGACAAAATTCAAATCCGTCCATCCCTTCCATAGTTACGTCGGAAAGCACAAGATCAATTTTTTCATTCTTTAAAACTTCAAAAGCCTGATAAGAATTCTCAGCTTCAAAAGATATAAAATTGTTAAGTTTCAGATGATGAGTAATAAGTTTTCTGATTGTTTTATCATCATCAATAATTAAAACAGATCGTTTCTCTGATACAGCCATAAGTTACTATATTGATGATGAAAAATCATAATTGTTAATTACTATTTAAAACTTTGTACAGCTTCATCAACTGATTTAAATGATTCAAATACCCTGTACATTCTTGTTAACTCGAACATTGAATGAACAGCAGGTTGAAATCCTACCAGTCTTAAATCTCCGCCCAACCCTGTAAGTTTTTTTAATGATACTACCAGACTTCCAAGGAAAGTTGAATCAATAAACTCGCAGTTTGATAAATCGACAACAATCTGTTTAAAGCCTCTTTGTATATCATTAACCAGTACTTGTTTGAACTCTTCGGCTTCGACAAGTGTTGCTCTTTTAAGATTTACAGAAATAATAACAACACTATCTTTTTCTTCCCTGAAAAACTTCATATTATTTCCCTCTATTCTGTTGATCTGTTTTCAATTTTGTATTTGTCCATTAATCTATAGATCGTAGCTCTGCCCAGCTGTAATCTTTTGGCAGCTTCAACTATATTACCATTTGTAATGTTAAGTGCGTGTCTTATTGCTTCTTCCTTTAATTTTTCAAAAGGAATAACAGTTTCATCGCTAAAAAGCGGACCAGTGTATTCTATACTTCCGGAGCTTTCACCAGATCTTAAATGTGCCGGAAGATCTTCAACATCTATCATATCCTTGTCTGTTATGATCATACATCGTTCAATTGTGTTTTCCATTTCTCTAACATTTCCGGGCCAGTTATACTCGTAAATGAGTTTGGTGCGCGTTTTGAAAATCCTTTTACATTCTTTTGCAGTTTGAGACTGAATTTTTGTATAAAATGTTCTGCTATTACAAGAATATCTGATTTTCTGAATCTTAAAGGTGGGATTGAAATCGGAAATGAATTCAATCTATAATAAAGGTCTTCTCTGAACTCTTTATTTTCAACTGCTTTTTTAAGATCGCGGTTTGTAGCAGAAATAATTCTTACATCTGACTTAATTAATTCTGTTCCGCCAACTCTTTCAAATTCTTTTTGTTGAATCACTCTTAGCAACTTAGCCTGCAGTAGCATTTCAAGTTCACCAACCTCATCAAGAAAGATTGTTCCGCCTCTTGCAAGTTCAAACTTACCAAGTTTTCTTTGATGAGCACCGGTAAAAGAACCCTTCTCATGCCCGAATAACTCGCTTTCCAAAAGCTCTCTTGGGATTGAAGCGCAATTAACGACCACAAATGGTTTATCTTTTCGCTCTCCGTTATAATGAATTGCTCTGGCAATAAGTTCTTTACCTGTTCCGCTTTCACCATATATCAATACAGTAATATCATTATGTAAAACCTTAGTAACTAATTTGAAAACATCCTGCATTTTACCATCTGAAGAAATGATATTATCAAAACTGTATTCTTTCTTCACATTTTCTTTTAAGTTCTGTAATTCGCGCGTCAGATCATAATTTCGTATAGCATTTTTAATTGCAAGTTCCAGCTTCTGCTGATCAATCGGCTTAGTAAAATAATCGAATGCACCGAACCTAAGTGATTCAACTGCAACTTCGATACTACCCTGAGCTGAAAGCATTATCACAGGCATATTTTCATCAAATTGTTTAATGCGTTTAAGGGTTTCAATACCATCCATACCGGGCAACATAATATCTAAAAGAATGGCGTCTGGTTTTTTAGATAAGTTTTTCAGTGCATCTTCAGCATTTGCAAAAGTTTCAACTTGATATCGCCACTTATCTTTAGCCCAATAACTGAGCAATTTTGAAATAGCCTGTTCATCATCTACGATAAAGATCAATTTTTCCAATTTATCTTCCTTAAGTTTCTAATCTTTATAGTTCTTTAATAATTTAATCAATATTGTAGTGCCTTTATTAGGTTCACTCTGAATATTGATTAATCCTTTGTGCAAATCTACAATTTGTTTTACAAAAACCAATCCCATCCCTGCACCCGGTAAATCAGAATCCGGTCTGTTTACACGATAAAACTTCTGAAATAAGAATGGTAAATCCTTTTCTGGTATCCCAATACCTGTATCAGAAATAATTATCTCTACCTCGCGATAAAGATTATTCAACAATACTTTAATGCGTCCGTTTTTTGATGAAAATTTGATTGCATTTTCCATTAATGCTTTTAAAGCCTGACTAAATCTTTCTTCGTCAATTTCAGCTATAATTTCTTCAGGCGGTGTTTCAAGTGTAATTATCAGTCCTTTTTCTTCAGCAAAACTTTCTTCTTGAGTAATAATGTTTTTAAGTAACTTAGCAAGATTGACCTTACTTTTATTCAGAATCAGTCTGCCGGTTTCCATACGTGAAATATCAAGTACGTCATTGATAAGTTTTGCAAGTCTTTTACCTTCATTCAAAACTATAAGATTAAACTCCTGTTTCATTTCTTCGGGCATATTAGGATCCGAGGCGATTGTTTCAGAAAAACCAACTATTGATGCTATCGGAGTGCGTAATTCGTGAGAAATATTTGAAACGAATTCACTTTTCATATTGTTAAGTTCTTCCAGCATCATTTTCTGATTAATTGACCTGGTCCTTTCAAGAGATATTAAACGATTTGCTTCGATAAGCTTTGGCTTTAAGTTATTCAATTCATTCTCAAGTTTTCTTAAATAAGTAACATTTTTTGCAATACCTAACAAACCGATAATCTTCTCATTTTTCTTAACTGCTCTTATAGAAAACTGATATTTATGGGAATTCTCATATTTATCAACAATAAAAGATTCAAACAGAGTGTATTCGTTTTTTATTGCCAGAGAAATTGATGAATTGACCAACAATTGATTTGAGGGTTCGATTAAGTCTAATAAATGTTTGCCTATCAGTTCATCCTGATGATATTCGAGTTCAGAGGCTCCGAAAGTATTTACGAAAACAATTTCACCATTTTCGTTAAGAATGAACATCAAATCCCGCGAAATATCAACAAGACTTTCAAATAATTCCTTCCACTCACCTAGTTTTTCCAGTTGTTTATAATCTGTAAGCATTAGTGATTTATTTATTGTATTTTCTTTCTGCTCTTCGAACATTAAAAACTAAGTTAATTGAAAAGTTTTAAAGATTATTAGGGGGCAAAATAGCAGGTTTTGATGTGTAAATCAATGTAGGTTAATAAAGTATAAACATCAATTATTTATCACCTAAAGATTGCTGCTGCAAAACTTCAAAGTATTTTCTGATCATTTGTTCATAATCTGAATTATATCCTTCACGAACAGCACTGTTCAGTTCATCTCTTAATTTATCTTTTTGATTTTCTTTTTTAAGATTTAATTCTGACGGACTGTTTCTGGAAAAATTTGATCCTATTTCGGATTTTCTTTCCTTCTCGAAGTCTCTTTCGTTAATTGATCTTTGTGCATCCAAAAGTTTTGAAAGTATTCTTTCCTGTTTCTGAATAAGGTCATCAGTAAGTTTTTCAGTATTCATATCAGTTACAACTTCTTTCATCTGATTAACAATATTCTCCAAATCAGCAGGAATCTTTTTTGACTCGCCGCTTTGTTTTGCTTCTTTATTTAACTGCTCTAGAGATTTTTGAATCAACTGCTGCTGCTGTGCTAATCGCTGCATTTGTTCTTGCTGTTCAGGTGATAATTGTCCTTGCTGCATCTGCTGCAACATCTGAGTCATATTATTCAGATTCATTTGCTGACCTGACATTTTTTGAAGCTGCTGCATAAGCGACATCATTCCGCCGCCGCTGCTTCCGCCTTGCATCATCGCTTCAAGTGAGCTTTTCATCATCATAGCAGCTTCATTCAGATGCATCATGGCTTCACCCTGCGAAAGTGTAGCCATACTTCCGTTTCTGTTTTGCATCGCTTGCATTGATTGATTCATTTTTTGTTTTGTATTTCCAAGTGCTTTTCCCATTTCGGGAGTAATTGCAAAAGTCTTTTGAGAAAGTTCAGACATTTGTTCAAGCAGTTTATTTAAATTTTTGTTTAGATCATTCTGTTTCTGAAGATTCTGCTCAAACTGCGAGGAGTTAGGATCAACCCTTTGTAATTTATCTTTTAATTCTTCCTGTTGTTTTGATAAAGATAAAATATTATCCAGAATACGCATCATATCAGTAAAGGTCTGCATCTGATTTTCCTGCTGCATCATCTGCTGCATCTGCTGCATACTTTGTTTCATCTGCTTCATATTTTCGGATAACTGCTGCTGATTCTTTTGAGCCTTCTGCATTTGATTTTGTTTTAAATCTTTTGAGGCTTCTTCAGACAATTCTTCATTCTGCTGGGCATCCATTTCATCCTGAAGTTTTTTCATCTCTTCGTTAGGCATATCTTTCAGATCATTCATCTTCTCAGCAAGCTCCTTCATCTTCTCCTGCAGCCGTTCAAGTTCTTTTGTTACTTCATCTTGCTTCTTACTCAACTCATCAGATTGTTTCTGATTATTCTGATCGTTTTGTTTTGTCTGCTCATTTAGCTCATTTTGCTTTTGCTCAATATTCTCCGTCCTTTTAACAATTTCATCCATCTTCTGTTCAATCTGAATTCTCTTCAGCAGATTCATTGTCCGTTCTATACTCTTTTTAAATTTCTCTTCATCCATTTTCATCTGATTCATCGCATCCTGAGTCTGATTGCGATTCATCTTTTGCAATGCTTCCTGCATTTTCTCCATAGCTTTTTTAAACTCATCACTTGTCATTTCATCCATCAGTTTTTGCAGTTCCATATATTTTTCAAGTGTTTCCTGAGAAAGTAAGTTATTCTGCTGAAGCTCGTTCTGCATCTGCTTTAACTGTTCACTTGTGCTTTCAATTTTTTCCTGAAGTTTTTCAAACTTATCAAGTGCCTGTTCAATTTTTTCCTTTTCTTCCCAGGTTAACTTTTGATCATTCTTTTTAAGATCATTATCAATTTTTTCAAGTTCTCTTTTTAGTTTTTCAGCTTCTTCCAATGTCTTCTGCATTTCATCCTGAACATTATCCTGAGTTTCATCAGCATTTGCAAGAATTTCATCAAGTGAGGGAACTCTGACATTAATAATCTGAGTCTTTGCAGATTTTGGTCCGTTTATATTATCATTATCAAATACTTCCAGATAAAATGAAAAGACATCATTTACACCCGGGCTCAGTTTTGTAAGATTCCAGATATAATCAATAATCTGCTCTTTTATTTTTTTATCAAAATTAATTTCAATAGCAGAAAAATTTTCCTGCGGAGATTCATACCTTGATGCTGATAGTCTGTAATTAAGAGTAAGTTTTGAAAATCCATAATCATCAATAATTTTTACTTCAACCGGAACACGATTATCATTTGCAAGATTTAAATCCTGTTTCGGATATACCATTTCTATTGCAGGATCAATATCATACATTGTTTTGATAAAGTATCTGACAGGCTGCAAATTATTATTGCCATAAAGATCAGTTACTGAAATTATATATGAGTTATCTTTCTGCACTCTGAAAGAACCTTTTACAAAATTATTTTCTGACTTCAGTTGTATTACACTTGAGTCTTCAAATTTAATTGCGGCTGATGTTAATTCTTTGTTTGTAAGTAAACTTATTTCCACAGTGCTGCCAATTAAAGCAGAAATATTTCCGTTATCTTTTTGCTGCGATACCGGAATGCCGGAATATGCCGGTGATATTACTTTGACATCTAAAGATCTTATTACGGGATGATCAATAACTTTAATCTGAAATTCTTCACTTGAAATATCTTCTGCTTTTGCAAAATAAAATAACGACGATCTTAATTGCTGAATATTAAAATTATAATTACCGGTTGAATCTGGTTTTAATTCGTGTTCAATAAAATTTGTCTGATCTTCTTCCCTTTTTAACAAAAATACTTTTTTAGGAGATTCACCTTTTACCTTAATTAAAATGTCAACACCCTCACCCTTCGTAATTTCCGTATTGCCGGGCAAAACTTCAAAATAAAATTTAGCCGGTGGAATAAACTCCTGATTGAAATTTAACAATCTGTTTGATGCAGCCCGCAGATCTGGAATGAACACAAAAAGTAAAACTGAAATAAAGAAAAGAACGATGAAGCTTCTTAATAGTTTTTTGACTCTTTTGAAATTAACTATCGACTCAAACTTAACCGGTCTTGATCTTTCATAAATATTTTTGAAAGCAGCGTCTAATAATGTCTGAGAATAAAATGATTCTGATTTTTCTGTTGATACAAGCTGAAGAGCGTTTAAGAGATCATCTTTAATTTCTGGAAAGAATTTACCGACTCTGAATGCAGATAACTGATAGTTCCTGTTCCCAAAAACATTAAAGTATTTAAACAGCGGCAGCAATACCCAATAAGCAAATGAAAATAATACTACAACAAGAAAAACAAAAAACAACACTGTTCTAACAACAGATTTTGAATATGCGGCAAGTTCAAAAAAACAGAACAACAAGAAAACAGCAACACCAATAATCAGAGTAATGATTAACCCCCGAAGAATTAATTCTACATATTCCTTTTTAATTAAGGATTCAAGCTTTGCAATTATTTCTTTGTAAAAAGATTTATTCATTTATCTGCTTAAAGCATAAATAATTATATTAGTTCCGAACTTCAAAGCTTCTTCCCTTTTTTCAGGCGGATCGTTATGCACTTCGGGATCAGCCCAGCCGTCACTTGGATTTGATTCATAAGTATAAAATACAACCATCTGATCTCCCAGAAATATTCCAAAAGACTGAGGTGGTTTTTTATCGTGTTCATGAGTTTTTGGTGTTCCGTTTTCAAATTTATAAAAGATGTTAAATATTTTATGTGAAAAGGGAATCTCAATAAAATCATTTTGCGGAAAAACTTTTTTCATTTCTCTTCTAATGGGTTTATCTAAACCATAATCATCATCAATATACAGAAATCCTCCGTTTTCCAAATAAGTTCTTAATCTTCTAACTTCTTCATTTGAAAGAACAATATTTCCGTGTCCTGTTATAAACAAAAATGGATAAGAAAATATTTCATCGGAAGCAATATCTACAAACTTATATTCTGCTTTAACTTTGATATTTGTATTTGCCTCAACAAATTTTAATAAGTTAACCTCTGCTGAAGGATCGTTGTACCAGTCGCCGCCGCCGCTGTATTTGAGCCGCGCAATTTGAAAACCATCCTTACTTTGAGCGTGCAGGTTTAAGAGATTTGAGCTGATAAATAATATTACGAGAAAAATTTTCATTTTAATATGAATAATACTTCGATTGACTGCAAATATAAGTTCTCTCAATCAGAAATACAGTCACAAATAACAGTATTAAAATTAAAAGGCGAGCTTTAATGCCCGCCTTTTTATTATGATTTTATTTCCAACTTAAAAGTATCTCTGTCTGTCACTCGGATAGAAGTCAAAGAGTGAGTTTAACAGAAAGTTAATAATATTTCTTATCTAAGCAGCAACATCTTCTTTACTGAAACAAATCCGCCCGATACTAATTTGTAAAAATATACACCACTCGATAAATTGCCCGCATCAAAACTTACACTATATCTTCCAGGCTGTTGTATCTCATTTACCAGCACTGCAACTTTTTCACCAATACTGCTGAAGATTTCTAACTCCACATTACCAGCATTTGATATAGAATAATTTATTGTTGTTGATGGATTGAATGGATTCGGATAGTTCTGATCTAATGAAAACTTGTCAGGTGTGTTTACATCAACTTCGATAACATTTGAGTATTCTATGCTTCCATTATAATCTATCTGCTTGATACGATATGAATATGATCCTGATGCAAGTCCTGCATCTGTATATGAATATGATCTTATCTCAGTTGTTGTTCCAAAGCCCGGAACAAAACCTATCTCCTGCCAATTAGATTCTGAATACATCCGTTCAACCGCAAATCCGGAATTATTTGTCTCAGTTGCAGTTGACCAGTTCAGAATAACTGAATTATCAACTACATTTGCTGTGAATGATGTTAACTCAACCGGAATGATAGCAGAAAGTTTATCAAAGAATAATCTTTTAGAGCCATCATTTCCAACCCATAAAGCAGCTACATCTGAACCTGAGTATGGTAATGATATAAGTGAAGTGGAATAAAATGGTGAATATTCCGGCGGATTATCACTAACGTGTACAGGTGCAGAAAATGTTGATGATCCATGTGAAACAGATGTAAAATAAATAATGTCTGTTGCATTTGAACCCTGCCCAACTTGTAAACTATCAGAGTAATAAACAATTCCAAAATCGCCTGTTCCGGAACCAGGATAAAATCCTGCATCAAAAGAGTACTCATCTGTATTGGGATTACCAGCTACCAGTATTGGCGTACCATAAGCTGCACCATTATTTATACTTTTCTTTGCCCAAATATCTCTTGAACTGTCTGGACCCAAAGTATAGAAAATCCATGATTCACCATAGCCCGCAACAGTTTTAATTTCTTTTTTATAACCAACTTCTGTAATAACATCTATAAACCCAGATGAAGTGAGAATACCCGGACCTGTTTCGCGGTATCTGGCTTGTCTGACTACAGACATTGCAGTATCTATATTAACCGGACCATAATAATTTAAATACAAAGTGTCACCCGTAACTGACATAAATACTTTAGGCATTGCACCGGAAGTAGTAATCAAACCTCTTGACATCCAGGTTTTTCCGCCTGTTGTAGAACCATATCTAACAATTGAATTATTTGGTAGTGAATCTACACAAACATATAAATTACCTGTAGAAGAAGCTACCATATCATAAGTACGATAATTGCCGTTAAAAATCTTAGCAAAATTTCCACTTAATGGATTCCAAGTATATATGTCGGTTCCAATCTGGAAAGAACAATAAATTGAATCAAGTCCGCTTCGGAACATTTTAATTTTCGAAAAGTAACCTCTGAAATTTATTCCCTGAGGAAGTAAACTCCATGAATCACCTCCATCAGACGAGGTAAAAATAACCAGCCCAAGATTTGCAGTTGCAAGAGTATCATTAACTGCAACGAAGATAGTTCCATCTGACTTTTGAACTCCGGAAAAACTGCCAACCGGTTCATTATTAAGAATAGTTTTATCAACAGCCCACTCTATTTGTCCTGAGGTTGGTTTTGCATCTACAACTTTAATTTCGGTATCATTTTGAGTGTAGATGAATGTTGATAAAAAAAAGAATACAAGTAGTAGTTTTTTCATAGCGCCTCCTGAATATGTTTAAGGATAGTTTAACATTTAGTTTCTTATTTCTTTAAGCTAAAAGTTGAATAAACTATTAAGATTATTATGCTCAGTAACTGCAAACTTAATTCTATTAAGTATTAATTACAATAATTATGGCGAGCTTTAATGCCCGCCTTTTTATTATGATTTTATTTCCAACTTAAAAGTATCTCTGTCTGTCACTCGGATAGAAGTCAAAGAGTGAGTTTAACAGAAAGTTAATAATATTTCTTATCTAAGCAGCAACATCTTCTTTACTGAAACAAATCCGCCCGATACTAATTTGTAAAAATATACACCACTCGATAAATTGCCCGCATCAAAACTTACACTATATCTTCCAGGCTGTTGTATCTCATTTACCAGCACTGCAACTTTTTCACCAATACTGCTGAAGATTTCTAACTCCACATTACCAGCATTTGATATAGAATAATTTATTGTTGTTGATGGATTGAATGGATTCGGATAGTTCTGATCTAATGAAAACTTGTCAGGTGTGTTTACATCAACTTCGATAACATTTGAGTATTCTATGCTTCCATTATAATCTATCTGCTTGATACGATATGAATATGATCCTGATGCAAGTCCTGCATCTGTATATGAATATGATCTTATCTCAGTTGTTGTTCCAAAGCCCGGAACAAAACCTATCTCCTGCCAATTAGATTCTGAATACATCCGTTCAACCGCAAATCCGGAATTATTTGTCTCAGTTGCAGTTGACCAGTTCAGAATAACTGAATTATCAACTACATTTGCTGTGAATGATGTTAATTCAACTGGAATTGAAAGTTCTAATCCTCTCATTATTAAACCATCTGTACCTACCATCCATAAATATGGACCATTAATCCTGATATCTCTTATTGCTTGTGATGAACCAAGGAACAACTGACTTCCAATCCAATTATCACCACCATCTGTTGTGTAGAAAAAAACTCCACCATCACCGCCGATATAACCATATTCATTACCCACAAATCTTATCGTATATAAAGCTAAAGAGGTTGGCATTTGTATTTCAGTAAAACTGCTACCGCCATTAGTTGTTTTAAATAATTTTCCTGAGCTTCCTGAAATGAATCCGTTATCAGCATCAAAGAAATGCATTGAATACAGTGTTGTTGTTCCAAGAGTTGTGATTTGATTAAAAGACACACCTCCGTTTGTAGATTTGCTTACCCGGTTACCACCTCCGCAAAGATAGATTACTGAAGAATTAACAATAAAAATTTCATAGCCAGCCGCACTTCCCCATCCGGCAGGTACTGACGCCCAGCTAGCTCCTCCATCAGTTGTTCTGGCAACCTGTCCGCTGCTGTACATTGCAAAACCAAGATTTTCATCATAAAATTTTATGTCATAAATATTACTTGATGCAACACCTGTTCCCGTATTAAGTTGATTCCAGTCATCTCCGCCGTTTGTAGTTTTGTAAACACCGTTCGGACCAATTGCACCAACGTATCCAACATTTTCATTTAAAAAGAAAACAGAATAAGTTCTATATCCCGGATTAAGAGAGAGCTTTGACCAGACAGCACCTCCATCAGTGGTTCTTAAAATATCACCATAAGAATTTCCGGTTGCAATGCTTCCGCCAACAGCAAAACCAACTGATTGACTCGGAAAGCTGACTCTTTGCAAAATATTATTTGCAGCCGAAATACTTTTTAACTGCCAATTGACTCCATTGTCTTGTGATACAACTATAGTACCTATATCCCCACCAATCAATATTGGAGTAGCTGCATCTGAATTAACACCTGATATAGCCAGACTAAACAGATTTGCTGTTGCTGCGGTTTGGATAAGAGCCCAGTTTGTGCCTCCATTTGTTGTTTGAAGTACTCTCCCCGAAGTTGTAACAGCATAACCACTATCAGCATCAATGAATTTTACTGAGTAGATAGAGGTAGTTGTTGAACCTATATCGTAAATAATTCCTCCTGAGTTTCCACCATCAGTGGTTTTAAAAATTCTGCCGGTACTGTTAGAAATCCAGCCTGTATTTTCATTCAGGAAATAAAGCCCGCGAACCGTACCACTAAGTCCTGAGATATTGGAGGAAATGTTATTCCAATTAGCACCGCCATTAGTTGATCGAATCAATATCCCTGTTGTTGCCGATGCAGATCCCATAAATAATAATGTATCGTTAACAAAATGAATTTTATAAATCGTTGTAGTACCGAAAGTAGAAGCTGACCAATTATTTCCACCGTTGGTTGTCTTTAATATATTTCCGGCAGTACCAACAACAAAACCAGTATCAGCATTTATAAAATCGACATCATATAATGTAACAGTAACACCGGAGTTTTGTTGTACCCAATTATCTCCGCCATTAGTGGTTTTCATAATCAGTCCTCCACTACCAACTACATATCCGGTATTCTGATCAACGAATTTTGCAGCTTGTATATTACGTGCCTGCGAATCAATATAAGCAACAGACCAAGTACTGCCTGCATCTGTAGATATTGTAACAGCACTTCCATTACCAAATAACATAAATTTATTAAGTGAAAGAACTACTGCGTCATTTTGATCTGCTCCGCTGGGTTTTGGATTTTGCCACTCCCAATTAAAGTCTTGGCTATATGCTGTTATACAAAGTAAGATTATAATGAAAAGGTAAACAATTAGATTTTTCATACCTGACTCCTTAAAAAGGTTAATCAAATAGATTTTGTTAGAATTGTGATTCCAACATATAAAATCATCTGGAATAATCAAAAAAATTGCCGACGAAACATAGATTAATATCTGAGTAATTGACTTAAAGAGCTTAGCTCATTATTTTATTTATAGAAATTTAAAGAATAGAACTAATTTTAGGAATAAAAATGAAATACTGGCTAGTGAAATCTGAACCAGAAGTTTTCTCTTTCGATGATTTAAAGAGTAGTAAAGATCAAACAACTTTTTGGGATGGTGTAAGGAATTATCAGGCGAGAAATTTTTTGCGCGATGAAATGAAAAAAGGTGATCAGGTTTTATTCTATCATAGTAATGCTAACCCGCTTGCTGTTATGGGAATTTGTAAAGTTATAAAAGAAGGCTATCCTGATCATACACAGTTCGATATTGATAGTTATCATTACGACATAAAAGCTGACCCAAAAAATCCGACATGGTTTATGATTGATATAAAATTTGTCAGAGAGTTTAAAACTCCGGTTACACTTCAAGAAATAAAATCAAATCCAAAATTAAAAAAGATGCAATTGGTTGCACGTGGAAACCGGTTATCAGTTATGCCAGTAAAAAAAGAAGAGTTTGATGAGATAGTTAAAATGGGGCAACGGAAATAACGGGATAATTATCAGGATTTTTCTGATCTGTGTTGATCCGTTAAATCCGTGTCATCCGCGTTCTATTGCTTCTTCATTAAAAAATGCGGAGTACTTTCAAACAAGTGCGCAGTGTATTCTTGATCTTATCCCTCTGTAATGTTCAAATTCTTCCGGTATTTGCGGAGGAAGGAAAATCATTCATTCTCCAATAAATTATCATCCTGAATATCTGCACGATTAAGAATTGCCGGAGGTAAAGTTTTACTTGCCTTTGCTCCAAGCTTTTTAATTTTTTCGGAACGGCTGATCAAATTTCCTCTTCCATCAACAAGCTTATTCATTGCTTTATCATAGTTATCTTTTGCAGAAATTAATCCTTTACCAACAGAAATCAGATCATCAACAAAAGCCATAAACTTATCAAGCATCTCACCGCTTTGTCTTGCAATTTCCAATGCGTTTCTGTTTTGATTTTCCTGCCGCCAGATACTTGAGATAGTTCTAAGTGTAGCAAGCAAAGTTGATGGACTTACAATTACAATATTCTGCTCGAACGCATCTGTAAAAACTGCTGGATCAGATTGTACTGCAACAGCAAACGCCGGCTCAATCGGCATAAACATTAAAACAAAATCCAAACTTTCAAGCTGATAAAGATTCTGATAATTTTTTCCGCTTAAGTTTTTTATGTGAGCTCGAATTGAATTAATGTGATCGCGTAATCCAAGTTGTTTCAGATTATCTTCTTCTTCTGATACAAATTTTTCATATCCAACAAGCGAAACTTTGGAATCAATAATTATACTTTTATTTTCAGGAAGTTTTATAATAACATCAGGCTGAAATCTTTTACCTGATTCAGTTGTTAAACTTTCCTGTACTACATATTCCCTTCCCTTTACCAAACCTGATTTTTCAAGAATACTTTCAAGAATAAACTCACCCCAATTACCCTGAGCTTTGTTTTGTCCCTTTAACGCAGTTGTTAAATTTTTTGCTTCCTGAGTTATCTGCTGGTTCATATCCTTAAGCATATTAAGCTGTTCACGTAAAGAAGCATGACCTTTAATGCTTTCTTTATTTGTCTCTTCAACTTTCTTTTCAAAGTCAGAGATTTTTTCTTTTAATGGATTTAATATCTCGCTTAGCTTTTCTTTGTTCTGTTCAGAAAACTTATTTCCTTTTTCTTCAAATATTCTGTTGGCAAGATTTTCAAATTCTTTTGTGAATTTTTCATGCAGGTTTTCTATTACTTCTTTCTGTTCTGAAAGTTTTGTTTGAAGATTAGCATAATCGGATTTAATCGAAGAATTTTCCGAGGTTAGTTTTTCGGATTTTTCTCTTTCGTTTTTCAGATCTGTTTGAAGGGCAGATTTGTCTTCTTCAAATAGTTTAATTCTTTCAGTAAGTTTCCCAGCTTCAATCTTTAGCGAGTTGATCTGCTCGTTAAGCTTGTTTACTTCATCGATTGAAACTGTCTTTTTACTTTTAAGAAAGAAAAAAGCAATCGCAAATCCAATTGCTAAACCAATTATTAAATATATTATTTCCATCTTATATCCTTTCAATCACAATGGCACACTGATTTAACTGATCAAACGGATTTAAACTGATTTAATCCGTGGGTATCAGTTTAATCTGTTCAATCCGCGTCCTATTTTCTTACTCCAAACTTCCAATTACTTTTTCTACCTGCTCAAGTATTTCACAGGATTTGACCAGCTCTTTCATCTTATTATGGTCAGGATAAAGCGGGCGATCAATATCCAGAAAATCAACGTGCCTGCGAATTACTTCTTTTGCTTTTGCAACTCCATTTCCTGTTTGATGTTCACGGAAATCAAGAGCCTGTGCAGCAGCCATAAATTCAATCCCCAATATACCATAAGCATTATCAAGAATCTGAGCATTCTTAATTGCAGTATTCATTCCCATAGAAACAAAATCTTCCTGATCAGCAGCAGCAGGAATAGATTGTATTGATGCCGGGGTAGATAAAATTCTTTGCTCAACAATTAATGTATCGGCTGTGTACTGACTTAACATCAGACCCGAAAACATTCCTGCACCTTTTGTTAAAAAAGCAGGAAGTCCAACACTTAACGCAGGATTGTTTAACCTGTTCATTCTTCTTTCAGACAGCACACATACCATCGTAACAGCTGCACTTATCATATCCATCGGCAGTGAAACAGGTGTGCCCTGAAAATTTGCTCCTGTCAGAGTAATTTTATCTTCAGGAATAAAAATAGGATTATCGCCAACACCGTTAAGCTCTATCTCAATTTGTGATTTTGCATAAGCAACGGCATCGTGTGCAGCACCAATTACCTGCGGAGTTGAGCGCATTGAATAAGCATCCTGAACTTTAATTTTAAGTTTACCTGTCAGAAGATCACTGCCTTCTATGCATTTTTTTATTGACTGAGAACTTCTGACTGCTCCTGAAAATCCTCTTAACTTATGCAGCCTTACATCATAAGGTTTCATATTAGCAAGCAAAGCTTCCAATGACATCGCAGCAGCAATCTCAGCTTGTTTTAACCAGCGATTTACATCATACAATTGTATTGCGCTTATTGCAGTAATAAAATTTGATCCGTTAATTGTTGCAAGTCCATCACGTGCCTGTAAACCGGGAACTTTAATTCCGGATTTTTCAAATGCAGTTTTACCGGGTAATCTTTCACCTTTGTAATATGCTTCTCCTTCTCCCATCATCAGTAAAGCTATTTGCGACATTGGAGCTAAATCACCACAAGCACCAACAGAACCTTTTTGACATACAACCGGAATGCAGTCTTTGTTCAGCATTTCAACAAGTGTTAACGTGATTTCAGGTCTGCAGCCAGAGTTACCATGAGCATGGACATTTATTCTTCCGGCAATTGCTCCGCGTACATATTCAATCGGCATTGGCTCACCTATACCAGCCGAATGATTATAGATAAGATATTTTTGAAAATCTTTTACTTGTTCATCGTTCAGGACAACTTCAGAAAATTCACCAATACCGGTGTTAACCCCGTACATTATTTCGTGTGCCTGAATTTTTTCTTCAAGCATTGCACGACAGGTTTTAATTCTTTCAATTGAGTCTTTACTAAGCTCAACTTGCTCTTTGTATCTTGCTATGCGGACTAATTTTTCAACAGTTAAATTTGAACCATCAAGAATGATCGGCATAATATCTCCAAATAATAAATTTATTGATAAGCAAATTTAGGTATAAGATGTGAAAAATATTTATAAGATTTTACCAATCGTGGTATTATGAGAAGTAATTAAAAGCTGAGGTGAAAGTAAATTCCAAAACAACATCATATCAGTAAAAGATAAAACCATTGCAGCTTTATGTGAAATGAAACATTATTACTCGGGTTTATTATTTTCTAATAATCAGTGAATCAGTAAGTCCATTTACAATTAAAAGAACAGCTGCAATCTGAATGGTTGTGTTTTAATTGATTTAATCAGATTATATTTCCTAATTACTGTCGGTTGAAAATAAATTTATATTTTAACCAACTTCAAGTTCATGAGTCTGAGTATTATGCTCAACACTGAACAGGAACTTTGCTTTTGGATTTTTTTCCTTAGCGCTTGTAATAGAGTATTGAGACTCAGCTAAAAAAACAAGCTTGTTGTGCTTATCCAAGAATAAATTATGTGATCTGATTCTTTTCAATTCAGCGATATCATCTTCATTATCAAAAACAATCCAACAGGCTTTGTAATAATTTAAAGGACGAAAGCGGCATTGTGCACCGTATTCATTCAGTAATCTGTACTCAAGTACATCAAACTGAAGATCGCCAACTGTACCAACAACTTTTCTGTTTCCGTTATTCTGAATAAAAACCTGTGCAAGCCCTTCATCTGTTAATTGCATAATGCCCTTATTAAGCTGCTTGGATTTAAATGGATCTTCGAGATGAAGTTCTTTAAATATTTCTGGTGAAAAAGTAGGAATGCCCTTGTACATAAAATCTTCACCCTCAGTAATGGTATCACCTATTTTAAAATTACCTGTATCATAAAGACCAATAACATCACCAGGAAATGCTTCGTCTATCGTTGTCTTATCCTGTGCCATAAAGGAAGCAGGGTTTGGAAATTTTATATCACGATTTAATCTAACGTGATGATAAAATTTATTTCTCTCAAACTTACCCGAACAAACTCTTAAAAAAGCAATTCTGTTTCGATGTTTAGGGTCAAGATTTGCATGGATTTTAAAAACAAATCCAGAAAAATGTTCATCATCAGGATTTATAATTCCTGAAGTTGTGTCTCTCGGCTGCGGCTGAGGCGCAATCTTAACAAAGGTGTCAAGTAATTCTTTTATACCAAAATTATTAATTGCACTACCAAAGAACACCGGAGCTACATTTCCATTTAAATAATTATCTACATTAAAATTATCATAAGCACCCTGAATCAATTCAATATCATCTTTTAGTTTTTTTGCATCATCACCAAACCATTCTGTAAGTTTTGGATCATCTACTCCAACAAATCTCTCTATCTCTTCTTCAACCCTTTGTTTATTGGCTTTAAAAAATGAAAACAGATTTTCATAAATATTATAAACTCCTCTAAAACTAACCCCGATTCCCATCGGGAAGGTTAATGGCTGTACTTTAATATCAAGCTTTGCTTCAATTTCATCAAGAAGTTCAATCGGATTTCTACCTTCGCGGTCCAGTTTGTTTATAAAAACTATTACAGGCGTGTTGCGCATTCTGCAAACATTCATCAGCTTTTCTGTTTGTTCTTCAACTCCTTTAACACAGTCAATAACAAGAATTACACTATCTACAGCAGTTAATGTACGGTAAGTATCTTCAGCAAAATCTTTATGCCCGGGCGTATCAAGCAGATTAATATTATATCCATCATAATGAAAACTCAAAACTGATGTTGAGATAGAAATACCTCTTTGTTTTTCAATTTCCTGAAAATCACTTGCAGCTGTTTTTCTTATCTTATTAGATTTTACTGCGCCTGCAATCTGAATTGCACCACTGAATAACAATAATTTTTCTGTTAATGTTGTTTTACCCGCATCGGGGTGGCTTATTATTGCAAATGTTTTTCTGTTCTTTATTTCTTTAAGGATATTCATATACTTTTTAATGATTTAATAAACTGATTAAAATAATCGGATGACTTGTAACTACAAGCTTGTTGAGGTTAAAAGAAAAGCTAATAATTTTTTTTCTTATTCATTGCGGTGCAAATATAATAAAATCAGTCCGTAAGTTTAAAAGGATTTTATTTTAATGTGTCTATAAGCTCTTCATTTGATAGGTTAAACTCTTCGGGTGAGACCTGATAAAAGGCACTAAGCTGACGAATCATTTTCTGAAGTTCTTTGCAATCGGGCAGCAGTGATGATTTCGCAATTTTTTCAATTGAGATTTTCTTTACGAGACTGTCGTATAAATCTTCTACTTCGTCCTGTGCAATCTGAAATGTAAGACCGATATTATCGTAAAGCTCCTGTTTAATAGAGCTTAATTCTTTATAAGCACTAAGATGCTTTATTATCACACTGCTAAATGTTTTTAATGTACTGCACAATATTTCCGGTTCAAATCCTTCGGCAAATCTTTTAATTGCAATTTCATCAATATATTTTAAAAGCAGACTCCTGTCACTGCTTCTTACAGTTGCAAGTAATAAGTGGTATAAAGCACTCATATAACATTGAAAATCGTTAATAGGCATTATTTTATACCTTGAGAAAACACCTTTCGGATTTTCAGTTAAAATTATCTCGATAATGTTTGCCAAGATAGCATCTTTTTGTTCAATCATTTTCTCATAAATCATCAGATTTGCTCTGTGTGCTATTCTCTTCAATGCAGCTTCATTTTTTACACGCCATTCATCCGAATGACTTTTCATTTTTTCCAGCAGAAAAAGTAATCTTCTGTTAATATGATATCTTGGTTTAGTTTGCCAATTAAGTTTGGACACTGTGTACGAAGAATCAATATCAAGTTTTTTATCAATATATTTTACCATCCAGAATTGCTCAAAAGGATCTTCACAAGTAAGTTTAAATATTTGTAACAGCTTTCTGACTATTAATGCTGGATATGCCAGAAATTTGGGCAAGTTAATCGGCTTTATTACTTCGCCATAATAATATCTCGTTGATATTTCGAACAGCTCCTTATGCGAGGTTGATCCATTCGGGCTTGCATTATAAATATCAAAATCAGGAAGCTCATCCGTTTTAAGAATGATAGTTTTTATCAGCTCACATAAATCCCTGATATGAATATAAGGTATTGCAGATTCTCCTTTGCCTCCGATAATTCTTGATTCAATTTTCCTTGATAACCAGGTTGATAAAAATTTATAAAGCGGTGCAAACTCACACCAATCGCTGTAAACAGCAGCAAAACGTACTACCGAACATTGAAACTTTGTTGAGTATTCTTTAATAAACTCTTCACCGATTTTTTTACTTCTTGCATATTGATACTTTGCATCAGGTAAGGTTTTTTCCGTAATTACTTTTCCGCTTTCAGGAAATTCGCAAGCTGCTAGTGAACTTGCGAAAATAAATCTTTTGATGTTTACCTTTTCTGCAAAGCCGAGCATGTTTTTTGTCCCATCAATGTTTACTGACTGATAAGCAGGATTATCTTTGTAGGTAAAATCATAAAATGCAGCAAGGTGCAGAATAAAATCTGCACCGTCATTCTTATTAATATATTCAGATGCTTCGTTAAGTGCAGTTTGATTGGATATATCACACTGCAGCCAGTGCAGATTAGGATGATATGGAATATTCGATTCTTTTCTCGATCGTCTTGCAATTGCAAAAATCAAAAACTCTTCTTTAAGAAAGTCAATCATGTTGCTTCCAACAAATCCGCTAGCACCGGTTATAACTATTGACGGTAACTTATTCATAATTGTCTGAGCTAAAATAATTTTTAGTTTCTAATTTTTTATAAAGAAGCAATATCACTATTCCCATTAACATATCTGCAATTGCTGAAGCAATAATCAACCATTGATGGCTGATAAAGACGAAGTAAACAATCAGAAATACAGCGGCAATAAATTTTACTATAACTGAAAATACAACCAGCTGCTTATTTTTGATTAAATTAAAAGCTGCCATACCATAAGCAATAGACATAGCAAAATGAAATACGCCGCCTTGTGTTGAAAAAAATCTGTCGAAGGTTGGCAAAAATCCTAAAAACTCAAATGCAGAAGCTGGTAATAAAATCAGTCCGGTGCCTACAAAAAAAGAATGGAGCGATACAAGCCAAAGGAAAACCGCGAGTAATTTATCAGGCTTATTAAACATAATAATCCAATTAATAATTACTATAGTAAATAAGCTAATAACTTAAGTGAATTTCAAGCAATTATTCTCAAGTGTGAATGATTGAGCATTTGTCCGACGGCAATACAACAAAACTGACTAAAGCTGATAACCTAATTCAAAAATCAGCAGGTATCACTACTTCATATCCCAGAAGTTCATTTTTGATTCAAGAGATTGAGGAAAATCTTTTTCAATATCCTTAAGTGTCTGTCTGAGTATCGAATTGTCTTTTGTTTTAATATATCTAGCTAATTCTCTTTGAAGCAATAGCTTTGGGAAAGATGAATTATTTTTAAAATCCTCTATATCAAGATCAATAATTTTAATTATATCATCATATCTGCCACGCGGCATGATAGTTTCAGTCAAACCTAATCTTAAAATTATTCTGAATTCTTCTGGCGGAAGAAAACCATTAAAATGATAATATGAACTTCCGTTTGAATCAATAAAATAAATTGATGGAGTCCAGTAAGCGCCAAAACTTCTTCTTACTTCTCTGTCTTTAATAATATTAAGCTTAAGCGGAATGAACCATTCATTAATTTCTTTTTCAACTTTAGAATTTGGATAAGTCAATTTCTCCAGTTTCTCACAGCCTCCGCAGTTATCCATTTCAAACTGAAGAAGTATTACTTTTCTGGATTTTGCTGCTTCTTCTTTAGCTTGTTCAAAATTTGTTAACCAGTTCATTACTCCCTTTCTATAATTTTTACTCACTATCTGAAATAGTATTCAACATAAATTATTTAAGACTTATACCCAACTACTGTTATACTATAAATTCCAGTTTGTTTTTCTTTGTATTCTTTGATCTGTTCATTGTTCAGGTGTTTTGTTAAAACGTTATCCGGCAATTCAATCGTCTTTGTTTTTTTGATTTCAACATTTTTAAAACCTGATTTCTCAATTATTCCGATATATTCTTCTTGTTGAATAGCACCAGCAACACATCCCGCATACATCTCAGCAGATTCTTTAAGTCCGGGATGCAATTCTCCTTTAATTACAATATCGGAAACACAAAAATGTCCGCCATATTTTAGAACACGGAAAATTTCATTAAAAGCTTTTTGTTTATCGGGAACAAGATTAAGCACACAATTACTTATAACCACATCTGCAAAATTATCTACTACCGGCAGATCTTCAATTTCACCAAATTTAAATTCAACATTCTTATAACCAAGTTTATCAAGATTAAAATTAGCTTTGATTATCATTTCATCTGTAAAATCAATTCCAACTACTTTCCCTCCATCACCCACTAAAGCTCTTGCAACAAATACATCATTTCCTGCACCTGAGCCGAGATCAATAACAACATCATCCTTTTTAATATTCGCAAATTCAGTGGGCAATCCGCAGCCTAAACCAAGATCTGCTTCTGCAACATAACCTTCAAGATGTCCGTAATCATCTTTCATAATTGAGTAGTCAACAATTTTTTTGTTAGAAGATCCGCAGCAGCATTTTCCCGCTGAAGCGACAGCTATCTCAGCATATTTTTCTTTAACAATTTCTTTTACATTTTTCTGCTCATTCATACTTTTTTCCTTTCAATTTAGCAGCTACATATTTTATTAAATAGTTTATCAAATTCTCTTTTCGCTTTTTGAAGTGTTTTATTATTAATACAGTAACACACTTTAGAACCGTTAATATCGCCCTGAATCAATCCCACTCTTTTTAATTCTTTAAGATGCTGCGAGACAGTTGATTGCGAGAGCGGAAGAAGCTCAACGATATCTCCGCACATACAAACATTCATATCAGTCAATATTTTCATAATGCTGATCCTTGCCGGGTGTGATAATGCTTTAGCAATATCAGCTAACCAAATATCTTCTGTCTTGAAATCTTCCTTTTTAGCAGCAGCCATAATTTTCTCTTTTCCTTTATCGTAAATATACGATAAAGGGACAGTTAAGAGCAAGTGGTAATCATCAGCAATTTGGTTATACTTTTTTATCAGTCTAATTTTGACAGGCAATTATTTTAAAAAAGGTTTTATGAGCTGGTATATTGAATTCGTAAAAGAGTATCCGATAATTTCTGCAATGATTCAATTTTCAATACTTGGAACGCTTGGTGATATAGTTTCGTATTGGTTAATCAAACGCAAGATTCAACTGCCGTATAAAGCTAATGTAATAGTTTTAAAAATGTTAGAGTGGGCAGTGCTTGCAGTATTTATAAAATATGCTTTTATTGGATTTAACGGTTTTGTTGACAGTTTGATTGAACATAATTTTTTGCCCCAATTATCAGGGCTCGGAAAATCTTTTGCAATTTCAACTTCGATGAATTTACAATTCGGACCATTTCTTGTTTTAATGCACCGATTGTTCGATAATTTAATAGCAAGAAAAAACAACTGGAAGAATATTGATAAAGGATTTTATTCTTTATTATGGTTCTGGATTCCTGCACATACTATTACTTTTATTTTACCAAAGGAATTTCAAATAGGATTAGCAGCTCTCTGGTCGCTGGCTCTTGGGATTATTTTAGGTTTTTTTAACAGAAAATAAAAGCGTTAAGATTTAAACATCTCAGGTTACAATAAATAATAAACGAGTTTGTGTTAAAGCTGTTTTATCGAATCAATAATATTACTGCCAAGTTCTATTGTTATCACTTTCCTTCTGTTGTCAAGTAATGCTTGTCTGTCGCCCAATGCCTGAGCTTTAATCAATACTCCAAATGTTATTGATGTTTTCTCTTCACCAATATTTTCCGGAATCGGAAGATCATCTTCTGCATCAGAAATAAACTGAATAAAATATCCGTTACCTGAATCACCTTTGTGAAGCTGACCGGTTGAGTGAAGAAATCTTGGACCGAAACCAAGTGTTGTTGCAACTTTATACTTTTTCTGAATTTTTGTTCTTAAGCTTTGTAAAGCTTCTGTTATTTGCTCAGTTGGATTAAGATAAGCCTGAATTGCAACATAATTTGTTCCGCTTTTACAATCAGATAAAAATCTTTCCAATACTTCCTCAATCAATTTTGTTCTAACATTTCCATATACTTTTATACCTTTGTCCTGTAGTGTTGGAGTTAGTTCGGGCAGCTTTCCATTTTCCTGATATTCTTTCACCATTTGTCTGGCAACAACTTTTGCTTGTTCAACATTGGGTTGATCAAACGGATGTATCTGTAAAACCCATCCTGTAACAGCAGTTGCAAATTCCCACAAAAAATACTGCTTGCCTAATTCAAGTTTATCTCTTATTTCAATTTCAATAATCGGGAAACCGGCATCTTTAATTTTAGCAATCTTATCGTCATAAACTGTATCGCTTTTGAATTTTAAATAAACAAACAACCGATCATTTGAATAGAACACTGGATCTTCAATTAATTCTGAATCAACAGGTAGAATCCCTTTACCAGTTTTGCCGGTGCTTTCAGCAATTAACTGTTCCAACCAGGCGCCCAAGTATTTTAATTCAGGAGAAATAATAAATGTAAGCTTATCAATTCCCTTATTACCAAGCCCTCCGACTATCAAACCAATTTGTGCAGCTATGTTTGATGAAAGCTCAACTCCGGATTTTTTGCAGTTAATTACTTCTTCTTCTGCAAGCAATAATACTTTTTGGATATCAACTCCAACTAATGCTGCAGGAACCAAACCGAAAAAAGATAAAGCAGAAAATCTACCGCCGATATTGGGATCGTTTAAAAATACTTTTCTGAACTTTAATTCTTCTGCAATTTTCTGCAATCCGCTTCCAGGGTCAGTAATAGCGGCGAAATGTTTACCTACTTCTTCTTCGCCTAAAATATGCAGAGCAAAATTGTAGAAAAACTTCATGAACGAAAATGTTTCAACAGTTCCCCCTGATTTAGTAGAAACAATATATAATGTTCTATGAGGATCAAATTGTTTAGCATAATCCATTATAACTTCAGGATTAGTTGAATCTAAAACAGCTAAATCCAGGAATCCTTCTTTTACACCAAATGTTAATCTGAAAACTTCGGGAGCTAATGATGATCCGCCCATTCCCATTAACAAAACACGCGTATATCCGGCTACTTTTACATCATAAACAAATTCAAAAATTTCTTTTAATGCTTTACCGGTTACCTCAACACTGTCAAGCCAGCCAAGTCTGTTTGATATTTCTTCTGGATTATTGTTCCAGACAGTAAAATCCTTTTTCCATATTCTATCAATCACTTTTTCCTTATTCAATTTATCTATTAGTTCATCAATTGATTTTGAATACTTATCTGTCAAATATTTAAACGACATTGTCTATCCTTTCAGATTTAAAATTTTTCCAGATGAAATATAATGATAGATTATCATGAAATAATAGTTAGTTGTTTTTATGTTCATTCATTAAATTGACGCATCATTTAGTAAATATTTATTTGAAAAAAGCATCTAATAAAACAACTGTTTCATACTTAATCTTTATTTGGATAGTAGCAGCATTTCTTTTAGAATCCAGCGATCTGTGGATTTCTGTAAACTTTTACAATCCTGCTTCATTCTGGGCTGGGTTACTGGAAGAGTATGGAGAGATTCCCGGTCTTCTGGTTATTCTTATTGGTATGCATATTTATATTGTAACCTTAAAAGCATCATCCAACATAAAAACTATTTTATTTACCTCATTTCTTCTGACTACAGTTTCGCTGATAACAATTTATATTTTATGGGTGCTTTCCTTAGCAATGACTGATAGCTCTGTATTTTTTAATTCTAACAGAAATTACTTTTTCCTTGCTGCTATATTATTCAACATTTTCATTTCATTGCTTTTTAAGAAGCGTTATAAGTTTTCAAAAAAATCTATCCTGTTTTCAAGATTATCATTCAAAATGTTTTTTTATGGATACCTGGTAACCATACAACCGCTAAAAATATTTTGGGGAAGAATCAGGTTCAGAGACTTAGCTGAAAATTATTCAAATTTTACTGCATGGTATATCCCAAACGGGATAACAGGTAATCAATCATTTCCTTCCGGACATGCTGCAATGGGATTTATACTGATGGCGTTGTTTGTATTTGTAATGGATAAGTCATTTTTAAAACGAATATTTTTTAAGGGGATAGTTATCAGTTACGCAATTGCTGTTTGTATCAGCAGAGTTATAATTGGTGCCCACTATACTTCTGATGTTTTATTCGGAGCGATGATAATGATTATCTCTTTCCTTTTAATAAAACAAAATATTATTAAAACAGTAAAAAATTAATTTTATTTAGTAGTGACTTTGTTTCTCTTCTGATAATTTTTACTTGTTATTAGTCCTATCGGACCTTCATATATTCCGCCATCTTTAAAGCCATCAAATACCCGCACTACTATTGTATTTTCAACTCCGGGTTTTAATATTTTTGAGGGAACGGAATAAACTCTTTTAACCTGATACTCATCATCTTTATTAAAATCTGTCGGGATATTATTAAAATTCCAATTGCCTGTAAAACCAACTAAAACACCATTAACAAAGGTTTGATCAATATCATCAATTTTCCCTAATAATAAAATCATATTTTCACCTTCAAATTCTTTAGGTAATAAAAATGTTTTTCTATACCAGGCAAATCCGTCATAATTCTGATAACCTTGGATATCCCAGTGAGCGGGTACCATTAATTGTGTTGTATTATTATCTTCTTTTTTCTCTTTGAGAAACAATGAATCAGCACCGGTTCTGAAGTCCCAGATACCGCTTAAATTAATATCAGGTTCAATACCGCCTTCTGAAATATATAAACCAATTTCACCGCTTATTATTCCTCCATCAAGCTCATTATCAAATACTCTTACAGCAATGATATTCTCGCCAGCTTTATTTAAGTATTCCTTTGGTATGTAGTATTTTCTATATGCATCATAAGCTGTTCTGTAATTGGGCGGTAAACCTCCGGATAAACCAATCAAATTTCCATTTATAAATGTTTGATCAGCATCATCTATATATCCAAGCACCAGATAGAGCTGCCCATCCGGTAATTCTTTCGGTAATTTAAAAGAAGTTCTGTACCAGGCATAACCATTATAGCCCTGAAATCCTTGATTTTCAAAGCGTGCAGGTGTATGTATTTCTTCCCAATCATTGTCATTAAAATTTTTCTCTTTCCATTTAAGATCATCACCAAGTCTGAATTTCCATTTTCCGGATAAATCTAAAACCATTTTTTCTTTTACATCGTTATTTTGTATTGAATTGTTTTGTTCGTTACAGCCGAAGAAAATCATAATGGTAATTGGTAG
This sequence comes from Ignavibacterium sp., assembly GCA_032027145.1. NCBI lineage: Bacteria > Pseudomonadati > Ignavibacteriota > Ignavibacteria > Ignavibacteriales > Ignavibacteriaceae > Ignavibacterium > Ignavibacterium sp. The sequence goes on from JAVSMP010000001.1 coordinate 59,289, forward strand.
AAGTATTTTTAATGGATTGAGGGATTTCATTTTATTTTTATTTATTTTTTACTAAACATAAGCTAATTAATTATAAATGGTGTTATTATAAAGTAAAGATTTGTAAAAAGTTGTCACCACATAATTAAATGACTATCTTAAAACATTTTTTACTATTGTCCATAATAAATTAATCAAAGGATCAGATGAAAAATAAAATATTATTAGTACTTGTTCCTATACTTTTTATTTCAACACACTCTCAGAATAAAAATAATGTCATTGATCCAATTCTTTGGCAAAAGGCTGAGCAAATTTGCAAAAATAATTTACTTGTTGATACACACATTGATTTACCTGACTGGCTATATGATGAATGGTTTGATGTTTCAACAGAAACTGATAAAGGCGAAATTGATTATGTAAGAGCATTAAGAGGTGGTTTAGATGTTGCATTTATGTCAATCTATACCTCTCCAAGTTTGGAAGCTAAGGGTAAGTCAAAGATCAAAGCCGACTCAATGATAGCTCTCGTACATAAAATGGTTAAACTTTGGCCTGATAAGTTTTACTTTGTAAGATCATCTTCCGATATAACGAACAATTTTAACAAGAATAAAATACTGCTTACAATGGGTATGGAAAACGGTTCACCAATTGAACATAGTTTAGATAATTTAAGAGAGTTTTATGACAAGGGTGTTCGGTATATAACACTTGCACATTATAAATGGAATCATATTTCAGACTCTGCAAATGATCCTGAAAGAAAATGGAACGGGCTTAGTCCATTCGGAGAAGAAGTTGTTAAAGAAATGAATCGCCTCGGAATGATGGTTGATATTTCACACGTAAGTGACAGCACTTTTTATGATGTGATAAAATTAAGTAAAGCTCCGGTTATTGCATCTCATTCCTGCTGCAGATTTTTTACCCCCGGTTACGAAAGAAATATGAATGATGATATGATAAAAAAGCTTGCTGCAAATGGCGGAGTTATTCAATTAGCTTTTGCAAATTTTTTTCTTAAAAACGAAACATATCAGGCATATACTGCCGGTGAAGAAAGTATTAAAAAATATTTGAAGGAAAACAATATTGGTTCAAATTCTGAATTAGCCTGGAAATACGAAGAACAATACTGGAAGGATAATCCCCTGCCGCCAGCTACTGTTAAAGATGTAGCTGATCATATTGACCATGTGAAAAATTTAGTCGGAATTGATTATGTTGGTCTTGGTTCTGATTTTAACGGAACAGGCGGCATGCTTGCGGTTGGGCTGGAAGACGTTTCAAAATATCCCAACCTTGTTTATGAATTACTCTTAAGAAATTATACAGAAAATGAAATTGCAAAAATTCTTGGCGGTAATTTACTGCGCGTATGGAAAGAAGTTGAAGAAGCAGCAGCAAGATTAAAAAATGATTAATAACTGCCCATTACTGAGCAGTTATTTTATTGTCAGGATTGTTTTCAAAATATTCTTTGCATATAGCCTGACTCATTTGTCTGACTTTTAAGTTTTGGTCGTAGATAGAAACTTCCTTTAACTCCCTCATTCCTTTTTCACTATTCATTCTGAAAAGTGCCAATCCTATTAAAACTTTTATATCAGCTTCACTTTCAACTTGTAATTGTTTTATCAATTCGTCTTCAAGATCAACAAATCTGTACTTACCTGTAAGATAAACAGCACTCTCTCTTACTCCCATATTTGAGGAATGAATTGCAGTAATCAGATTCTGTTTTGCATATTTATGATTACACAAATCAGCAACTTTGTGATTCTGAGCCATTGTTGTAGAAATCATCAGAGTAAATAATATTGAAACAACAACTGTTAAGTAATTTTTGTCTTCAAATAATCCCGTTTTCACTTTGAATCTCCTTAAAATAAATTAATAAAAAACATCTAAGCTTCTGGTTCAAAACTACTTTAAGGAATTGTAACTGCTGTCATTTCAAAGTAAAGAGATGTAAAGAATTGTCATGATAATCAGGAATGAAGGATAACTTTCAGAGACTATAATATTAGATTTATAAATGTTCAATCACATTGAGCACTATGCGATTATAAGTTTGTAACCGATTCCGTGCACTGTTAATATTACCTGCGGATGGTTTGGATCCCTTTCAATTTTTTGTCTGAGCTTTAAAATAAAATTATCAACAGTTCTTGTAGTTGGAGTATCGTCATAACCCCATATTTCAGTAAGCAAGTTATCTCTGCTTACTGTTTTGTTACGATGCTTCCAAAGGTAACGAAGGATTTCAAATTCTTTGTGAGACATTGCCACATCTTTGTTTTTTAATGTAGCTTTATAACTGTTAAAATCAACAGCAAGTTTACCGATTTGTATTTCACGAGATTCATTATCCATTATTAAACTATCACTTCTTCGAAGAATAGCTTTTACTCTTGCAAGCAGTTCTCTTAAACTGAACGGCTTAGTAACATAATCATCTGCACCTATTTCAAGACCAACAACTTTATCAATTTCCTCACCTTTGGCAGTAAGCAAAATAATGGGAGTTTTTATCCCGGCTTTACGGGTTTCTTTACAAACATCAAAACCGGATTTTTTCGGCATCATCACATCGAGTATTATAAGAGTATAATTATTCGCAAAAATTTTCTTTAATCCCTCATCACCATCATTTGCAGTATCAACATCATAACCTTCAAATTCCAGATTATCTTTTAACCCGGTTCTCATATTTTGTTCATCATCAACAACTAATATTTTAGGCATTTTTATCTCCGATATTTAATTAAGAACCTGAATGAAACAATAATTTAAAACTGCTTCCTTCGCCTGATTTACTTTCAAGAATAATCTTGCCTTTATGTGCATCCATAATTTGTTTAACAAGAGTAAGTCCTAGTCCTGTACCTTTTGTAGTATGGATAAGTCCTGAAGAAACACGATAAAACTTATCAAACACTTTTTGCTGATCTTTTTCTGATATCCCAATGCCTTTATCAGAAATCTTTATAAATACAAAATCATTTTCACTGCCAATAGTAATTTTAATAAATTTATTTTCTGTGCTGTATTTAACTGAATTATCAATAAGATTAACTACGGCTTCTGAAACTGCTTCACGATCTACCTTCACTTTCGGAATATCAATACCTGGTTCATATTCAAAATCAAATCCTTTATTATAAAGATGATAACTGTAATTCTGATAAATCTGAATAACAATTTCATTCAGATCTTCATCAGCAAAGCTAAACTTGCGTTTACCTGCTTCCATTTTAGAGAAGTTAAGAATTGAATTAACAATTCTTCCTAAACGATTAGATTCACGGCTGATTATTGAATAATATTCTTTTTTCTTTTCTTCAGTTTTAACACGATCCATCTCAAGTGTTTCTGCAAACATGCTTATTAAAGAAAGCGGGGTTCTAAGTTCGTGAGAAACATTTGAAACAAAATCTGCTTTTGCTTTAGACAGTTCAAGTTCTTTATTAACTGCACTGTAAACGAACCATACAGCAGCGATCAAAACAATAAATAATATTCCGATCAGTATTAAATTTTCTGTTGCTCTTTCTTCTACAAGATCTTGTATTGACTTTCCAACAAGTGATATTCCCAGATTATAATCCGGGAAAATCCACAATGGTTTCTGAGCTTGAACAGGTTTCTTATCAAAATCTTTTGTGGAATTATATTGATAACCTGTTACAGGATTGATAACAGAAATAATGAATTCATTTTTAGCAACTTCCTGTAAACGCGGAGAAAGTATTTCGGAAATAAAATCCTGTGGATTTATAACTGCACCGTAAATTCTGTTTGGATATTTATCTGTTCCTGCAAAAACCAATAATGCCTCATCAGCAGAATTGTCTAAGTCAATTGGTTCAATTTTTCTGTAGCCCTGATTGCGGTAATCATACAATTTGTGTATTTGGTCTTTGTTCCGAAGCAGCTCACGGGTATAAGATAAATTTAATGAGATGGGATTTGAGATATTCAGATTATTTCTAAAAAAGAATTTTAAATTATCATCCTCCAGACTATCAGCAATAAAAATATAACTGAACTTACGATTTTCACTTACAATTGAATTAAGAATATCATTTCCGGAACCCTGCTTATTACCTGATTCAATCCCGGATATGATTTCATTTACAGTTGCTCTAACAACATCTTCTGAATACTGATTAACGGAAAAGAGTATTGCCTGAAGCTGATTGTTGTAAATTTCTTCAAGCACTTTTTCATCTTTGCTCAGCTTAATAAGTTCATTGTATAATAAAAAAGCTATAGGCAAAATAATAATCAGGATGAGTATCAAGCCTATTTTTTTCATTTATAATTTATCTTTTCGTCAACTGTTCAGATACTTTTGCTTTTACAAAATCTTTTAACGAATCATAAGTATGATTCTCGGGTTTAACCGGCTTTAAGAACCTAACATTTATTTTCTTCCAGGGTCTCGGAAAATGTGTACCGCGGGGCAAAGCGTCATAAGCGCCTTTTATTACTACTGGAACAACAGGCACATTTAATTCCCGGCTAAGAATCGCAAATGTTTTTTTAAAATCGCCTATATCGCCGCTTATTGTTCTTGTCCCTTCGGGAAAGATAATAATATTTTTTCCGCGTTTTAAAACCTCCGCAAGTTTTTGCAGTGAAGTTTTAAGATCATTAAGGTCCATAACAATCACATTATGTTTATCAGCAATAAACTTCAGAAGTTTATTCTTTACGTGTTTTTCTTTTGCATAAAAATATGTCTGTTTTAATAATTTATTTTTAAGAAAAACAGCCACAAACAGTCCGTCAAAAAAGCTTTGATGATTTGGCGCAAGAATAAAAGGACCTTCAGGGATATTCTCTAATCCTTCACCTTTTAATCTGAAATATAATTTAAGAAATACTTTTGCACTGTATTTCATCATATTGTGAGTGAACCAGCTTTTAGGCAGATCAAGATTAAAACGTTCTCTGAATATTTTACCCCAATCAATTGCCTCAACGCTAAGCTTTGTTTTTTTATCTTTTACATTTTCAGCAAGTTTAACAACATTAGAAAACCCGACCAGTTCAGGCTCTGTGTATTTTATCCCGAAGTTAGATTCAAGATAGACACCAAGATTTACTTTATCCAGCGAGTCCAATCCGAGGTCTATCTCTAAATGATCAGAAGGATGAATTGTTGTTTCTTTCTGCTGCTGTAAAAATTCTTTAATTAAAACATATTCCTGAAATGCCGGTTCTATAAGATTTTCTGTTTTTTCTTCAGAAACTTGTTCAAGCTGCGGTAATAAAAATCTTTTTAACTTCAGCAATCTGGTGCGTGGTAATGGTTCTTTAATCAAACTGAATTTCATTACTTTTTTATATGGTGTAACTGACTGATTATATTTATCAATAACCTCCCACTTAATCATCTCTTCAATATTTTCAATTCCCAGCTGTTTTGCTTTTTGATAATCTGGATAAATAACTGCGTGAAGTAAATCAGATTTTTCAAATACACCAATTTCAGTAATAACTTCACTCATATTTAATATTTTATCTTCAATCTCTTCAGGATTAACATTTTTTCCATTGGATAAAATTATTATTTCCTTCTTCCTTCCGGTAATAAATATTCTATTATCATCATCAAGATATCCAAGGTCTCCGGTATATAACCATCCATTTTTTAATATTGCAGATGTTTCTTCAGGGCGGTTATAATAGCCTTGCATAACATTTCTGCCGCGGGTTACAATTTCACCATCAAGAATTTTCACTTCATTGGTTTTTAGTGGCTGTCCGGCAGAACCGGGTAAAACTTTTCCAGGTCTTGTAAAGGTTATCATAGGCGCACATTCTGTCATACCAAATCCCTCAAGAATTTCAAATCCAAGTGTCAGATAATCCCTTGCAACATCTTTATCTAATGCAGCGCCGCCGCTTACAAGATATTTAATCCTGCCGCCGAACTTCCGTTGCACTGAACCGAATATTTTTCTTGAAAATGTTAATGAGTTTTTCTTCTGTGCAACTTTAAACAAAAATTTTGCAATTCCGCTCTTATCAATTTTATCTCTTATTCCCTTTCGGATAAGATTGTACAAACGAGGTACGCCGATAATAATTGTAATTTCCTGTTGAAGTGTTGCCATAATATCTTCAGAAGCCATAGAGGGAGAAAAAATAATTGTACCTCCAACACCCAGAGGAATTATCATCGTGCCCATCAAAGGGAAGATATGGTGCAGCGGTAAAAGCACCAATAATCTGTCATCGTTTCTGTAAATACTAACATCATCAGTAACAGCTTCTATATTTGCGCGGAGATTATCATAAGAAAGCATTACTCCTTTAGGTGAACCGGTTGTACCTGAGGTGTAAATAATTACTGCAGTATCGTTGGGATCAGGCTCAGGTAAATTTGAAAAGGATATTACCTCATTTATTCTGATATCATCAAGATTTATTTTCTGAATTTCATAATTCAACTCTTTGACAGCATTTTCCAGTACTTCTTTTGTTCCATCAGAATAATAAACAACTTCAGGTTTGCAGTCATTAAGTATAAAAGCAACATCATCTGATGACGACATAAAATCAATTGGTACTGCAACAGCATTTTTCATCCAGGCAGAATAAAACGCATAAACCCATTCAAATCTGTTTTCAGAAAATATAGCTGCTTTAGTCAGGTTATTATTTGGGAGAAGAGCCGAATAAAAATTTATATTCTTAATTAATTTATTGTAATCAACTTTTTGATCCCTATAGATCATTGCTGTTTTGTTATGGTCTTTTAAAAACAAGTTTTACCTTTTAGTAATGAATCTTTAGTTCTAAAATATTAAATAATCTCTAAATATCTGTTACTAAATTGTAAGGATATTTTACTTTAAAATTGAATTCATCAGAATTTTTTAGTATGTATAATCAACAACTTTTGAGGAAGTTATGATCCAAACAAGAGAACAACTTATCGCTCAAAAAAAGATTCAATTAAAAGTCATTGATTTGGCTTTAGGAATATTAGTCGGATTACTTTACGGGTATGCAATTGATAACCTTATTGTCGGGCTTATAATCGGGATCGGAGTTGGATTTTTTAAATGGATAAATAGTATTCTTTTCTGGGGTCTTTTCTTTCTTACTATCGTTTACTGGTTTATAATCATTTTTATTAAATGATAAAACACTGGAATAAACAATAACAACTTTTTATAAACATTAAACTCCTAACGGAGTTCTTTTTCTGTTATAAATAATTTCAATAAACTCAAAGAACTCTACTGCTGCCTGTTCTTTTGTTTCAACTTTTTTGCAAAACTAAAACACTGAATCTTCAGTATTTGGAACAGAGTTTTTCCTTATTTGAAAATATTTACGGATAATTATACTCTTATTTACCGATATCTTGTTCTTGTTGTTATTTGAGAAAACTAAACTATTTTTTTTATTCTCATAATAACCAATTCTTTTTTAGCCTTTAGGAAAATGGCACACGGATCGAACAGATTAAACTGATGTTAACAGATTAATCTATCTTCCGTTTATTCATTGTAAGAAATATTATGTCCAATCGTTAATTCTAAATAGTTTTGTTATTAATCAAGATATTTTGTTTATTTACTCTTAATTTTGAATTGAAATTAATATAGAATTTGATATGCGTATAATTATTGCAGGAATGGGAGATGTCGGCTATCAGCTTGCTAAGCAGCTCTCAATCGAGTCTCACGATATTATTGCTATTGATTTAGATCAAGACAGATTATCCTATTCTGATCAGATGGCTGATATTCTTACAATCAACGGATCTTCTACTTCAGTATCTGTTCTTAAACAAGCTGGTATTGATAAAGCTGATCTTTTGGTTGCTGTAACAGCATCAGAAGAGGTTAATATAACATCGGCAATAATTGGCAAAAAGCTTGGCGTAAAAAGAACCATCGCTCGAATTTTTAATGATGAATATCTTGAACCGGAAAGCGGAGTTAATTTTAATGAACTCGGTGTTGATTTTATGATCTACCCCGAAGGTCTTGCTGCAATCGAAACTGTTAATCTTATTAATCGTACAGCAGCAACTGATGTGCTTGAGTTTGAAGACGGCAAGCTTTCAGTTATGGGTATAAGACTTGATAAAAATGCACCAATAATACACAAAAAAATGTTTGAGGTTTCTCAGCAATTCCAAAATGTTGATTTCCGCGTAGTTGCAATTCATAGAAATTTTAGAACTATTGTGCCAAGAGGCAATGATCAATTTTTAGCTAACGATCAGGTATTTGTAATTTCAAAACCTCAGGGTCACGATGCAATCTTACGCCTTGCCGGTAAAGAAAATATTCAGTTTAATAATATAATGATTCTTGGCGGTGGCAAGATAGGAAGACGGGTCGCAAGTATGCTAAGTGATAAAATGACTGTTAAATTAATTGACAATGATGCTGATAAAACTTTTGAACTGGCTGATCAACTTCCTAATACTTTGGTTATTAAAGGCGATGGAAGGGATATAGATCTGCTGGCACAAGAAGGTATTATTGATGTAGATGCTTTTGTAGCTTTAACAGAAGACGCTGAAACAAATATAATTTCCTGCCTGATGGCAAAACATCTTGGAGTTAAAAAAGCAATTGCGCTGGTTGATAAAGTTGATTATATCCCACTTACCCAAACTATTGGACTCGATTCTCTCATTAACAAAAAATTAACCTCTGCAAACAATATTGTCCGTTTTATTAAAAAAGGCGGGTTGGTATCTTATTCTACTTTAGAAGGAATTGATGCAGTTTTATTAGAGTATATTGCACAGCCCGGTTCACATATAACACAATCTACTCTTGCAAAACTTGAACTGCCTAAAGGCACAATCATCGGCGGCTTTATTAGAAATGATGAAGGGCATATAGGTGTTGGGGATTCAAAAATAAATGCCGGCGATAAGGTTGTTGTATTCTCTTTACCCGATGCTGTAGAAAAATTAGAAAAGTTTTTTCTAGGATAACTGCTGCTTTGAACATTAAACGCGTATTAAATATTCTCGGGTTTCTTGTTTTAATAACAGGCATCTTTATGATGTTTGGGATTCCTTTCTCAATATACTATGGTGACAATGATATTGCTGTTCTGCTTTTTACGGGGATTGGGATAAGTATAATCGGATTCGGATTTTGGTTTAAAACAAGAAATGCAGATAAGTCTGATATTGGTAAAAGAGAAGGTTATTTAATAGTAACATTAGGCTGGGTACTGATGTCTTTATTCGGTGCATTGCCATTTGTTATACATGGATCAATTCCTAATTACAGCGATGCCTTTTTTGAAACTATGTCGGGCTTTACAACAACTGGTGCTACGATTTTGTCAGACATAGAATCTCTGCCGCATGGTCTTTTATTCTGGAGATCTCTTACTCATTGGATAGGTGGAATGGGAATAATCGTTCTTTCTCTTGCAATATTGCCTTTACTTGGCATTGGCGGAATGCAGTTGTATGCCGCTGAGGTCCCCGGTATAACTAAGGATAAATTTCATCCGCGGGTTAAGGAAACAGCAAAGCGATTGTGGGTTATCTACATGGCTTTAACATTTTTGGAAACTATTCTGTTAATGATAGCCGGTATGAACTTTTTTGATGCGCTCAATCATTCTTTTGCAACATTAGCTACAGGCGGATTCTCAACTAAGAACAACAGTACCGCTTATTTTACTTCTCCTTATATTCAGTACATACTGATTTTGTTTATGTTTTTAGCAGGAATGAATTTTACTTTGCATTATCAGATAATACATAAGAATTTTTCATTCTTAAAAAAAAATGACGAGTTCAAAGCATATTTGTTTTTTACCATCGGAGTTTCTGTTTTCATTACTCTTATTCATATTCCGTATGTAGATTTTAAACCCGAAGAAGCTTTCAGACAATCACTTTTTCATGTTGTATCACTGGTTACCACAACCGGATTCGTTTCCAGTAACTATGAAAACTGGGCAGTATTTTCTAAAATGATCTTTCTGATACTTCTATTCATCGGCGGTTCTGCTGGATCTACCGGCGGCGGTATTAAAGTAGTTAGGCATTTACTTTTATTAAAAAATGGCTTTATGGAATTGAAAAGATTATTACACCCGAGAGCTGTAATTCCAACAAGATTAAATGGAAAAGCCGTAACTCCGGAAATTATTTCAAATGTGCAGGCATTTTTTATACTATATATGTTAGTTTTTGTACTTGGCGCAATAATGCTATCATTGATGGGTGTGGATTTTATTTCTTCAATAGGCGGAGCAGCTACTTGTCTTGGAAATATTGGACCTGGTTTAGGCACCGTTGGTCCTGCTTCAAACTTTGGACATCTGCCTGAGCTTGCTAAATGGCTGTTAAGTTTGCTTATGTTGTTTGGAAGATTAGAGTTATTTACTGTGTTGATTATCCTTACTCCATATTTCTGGAAGAAGTAAAAAGAAGTTGTTTCAATAATTTATAACTAATTAAATAAGTTAGATTAGTTAACATTTTGTACCTTAATTTATCTTTAGAGTTTATTACTGTGGTTTAATAAAGATAAATTCATTATAAATAATGCAAGATGAATTCTTCTTTTCTGTCTGGTTTATTTTAGTGCTAAATGAAAAAGATATTATTTATTTGAGATGAAATTACATCAAACCCAATTCTACAGAAGAACTGGGTTTGAAGAATATTATAATCATGCTTTTTGGATAATCTGCTGGCAGCTGAAAGTCTGGTCTTTACAATATTATGATAATTTTTATCAACTGATAAATACCCAATAAACAATAGCTACAACTGCTGCCAAAGCACTTAAGCCCAAGAGTCCAATCAATCCATAAAAAGCAATATCTGTAACAAGACTTTTTTGTTTTTCATTTTTTAATTCGGGTTGCATTGAATAATTCCTTTCAAATCAATTTATTTCATTAAATGCTTAATTAATTAAATAAGTAACTGCAGTTACGTAATATGAAAGAAACTATAAATGTATCACTCCAATCTCTGTAAGCGGATTGCGTGCGGAGTCTGATTTTTATATAATCTTAAGTTGCTGAAGCAAATTCAGCAATATAATTTCGTAACTTCAGTAAGTGTTTGAAAAGGATGGACTATGTGCTTGTAGAAAAGATAACAGTAAGAAAAGTTTTGAAACGAAATGTAGTAGAAAACCCACCGTTGCAAATTTTTTTTGAGTCGGTTATATCTCTTTCAGAAATCAGATCATGCTTATCATAAATATAATGGAAAGAGGCAAAATTACGTTCCGTATTTTGTTTAACCGGATTTGGATTACTGCGTGCAGCACTTAATTCGCCGTTGTAATAATAAATCTGAAAACTGGTTTCTGAAAATTTTGTAACAGGATAATCGTTCCGGTTTGAAATTTGAGTGATTTGAAGACCAAACAACAAGATCACTAAAAGAACATTTACACCTTTTTCTTTATATAATCTGTTAACAAACAAGATATTTTTAAAAATTATTAAGTAATTATTGTTTTTATATCAGTAAGAATTTTTTTATTTGCAAGTATAAGTAAAATATCACCAGCTTCAACGGTTGTAGAACCTTTAGGAACAACATATTGTTCATTCCTGTTTATCAGAACTATTAAACTATCTTTCGGCAAACCAAGCTCCACAACAGTCTTACCGGCAGCGCCCGAATTATCAGAAATATAAAAATCGTAAAGGTCGTTATCATCGCCGTGCATTGATTCAAATTCAATCGGTGATCTTATCTTTTTAATATATGGCGCATCCAGTTTTAGCCATCTTGCAACGTATGTTAAACTCCAGCCCTGTAATAATGCTGATGTAAAAACGATAAAGAATACAATACTAAATATCAACCGCGCATATTTAACTTCGGCTAATAAAGGGAATGTTGCCAGAATAATAGGAACTGCTCCCCGAAGACCGACCCACGAAATAAAGACCTTTTCTTTAAAGCTGACCTTTGTAAAAATTAAAGATATAAATACAGCTACAGGTCGTGCAATAAACATAAGAACAACCGATAACACAAGTCCGATTCCAATTATCGGAATTATTTCTGATGGAAAAACCAGTAAACCAAGTGTAAGAAACATGCTTATCTGCCCAAGCCAGGCAAGACCATCAAAAAATCTTAATAAACTTTTCTTTTGAACGAAATCTCTGTTGCCCACAGCAATACCTGTAAGATATACTGCTAAAAATCCACTGCCGCCAATAAGATTTGTTGCAGCATATATCATACAAGCTAAACCAACTAATAAAACCGGATAAACACCTTCATTCTCTAATTTAATTTTATTCATTATTAAGACAACAATTCTTCCCATTGTTAAACCAATCAGAAACCCAAAACCAAATTGAAATACAATCAGCTTTGCAAAACTCAGCCAATCAGAAAGGGGATTTGTAATTGTTTCAATCAAACTGATTGTTAAAAATATTGCCATCGGATCATTACTGCCTGATTCAAACTCAAGAAGCGGCTTTAAGTTATCTTTAAGACTTACATTTTTTGAGCGCAATACATTAAATACTGCCGCTGCATCTGTTGAAGAAATTATTGCTCCTAAAAGCAAACCATAGATCATATCTATTTTCAGAATGTATGAAGCAATTACTCCAAATACCAAAGCTGAAATTATCACACCAAAAGATGCAAGACTGAGTGCTTGAAATCTTATCGGTCTTACTTCCTGTAAACTTGTACTTAAACCACCCGAAAAAAGTATAAACACCAGCGCAATAATTGCGATATTCTGTGCAATTAATGCCTCATTAAAATATATTCCGCCTATTCCTTCAGAACCGGCAAGCATACCAAGAGCAATAAATAAAATTAGTGTCGGCAAGCCAAGGTTATCAAATATCTTTGCAAATACTATACTTAAAAGTATAAGTATTGCACTGCCGAGCAGGAAATAATCAAGAATCATATTTTCATTACTACAGGATTTGATTTTTAAAAAATGATTGGCAATTTAAAAAACTTAGAGCAACATTTCTAATATATTGTTTTCATTTAACTTATTACTTCGTAAAATTATTGCTAAAAATTGCAGCTCAAGTAATACTTTTAATATGCTTATTGGGAAAAAATACCGATCACTTACTATATAATGTTGTTTTAAGTCAATTCTAAGAGCTTTTTATCGGCAAATCTTTTGCAAATAGGTTATATTTGCATCCCAATGTAATTGATTAAATGAATACTAAAGAATTATTAAAAAAGTACAGTAAACCTGAAAATTTTATCAACCGTGATTTAAGCTGGGTTGAGTTTAATAAACGTGTTCTGGATGAAGCACTTAATCCCGAGCTGCCTTTGCTTGATAAGATAAAATTTATCTCAATATTCTGTTCTAACCTGGATGAATTTTATATGATCAGAGTGTCAGGAATAAAGGAGCAGATCGCAGCAAATATCTCTGAGCCCGCAATTGACGGACTTACACCTATAGAACAGCTTAATAAGGTAGAGATAGCATTAAAGCCATTACTTAAGAAGCTTGATGATCTATGGACAATTGAAATAATACCTGCATTAAAAGAACAAGGTATCAGCCTTATTTCACTTAACGAGCTAAGCAATACTGATAAAGAGAAACTAACTAATTATTTTAAAAAAGAAATATTTCCTGTTTTAACTCCATTAGCATTTGATCCCGGAAGACCTTTCCCTTACATCTCAAACTTAAGTTTAAACCTTGCAATACTTATTAAAAAACCAAATGGAGAACAGCATTTTGCAAGAGTAAAGATGCCAAGTATTTTACCGAGACTGCTGCAGGTTGATAGTATATTGGATTCAAACAAATCATCAAATGTTGATGGAAATTTCTTTGCAACTTATATATGGCTCGGTGATATTATCAAAGAAAATTTGAATTTACTTTTCCCCGGAATGGAAATAGTTGAAGCTCATAGATTCAGAATTACAAGAAATACAGATATTGAGCTTCAGGAAGATGAAGCTGACGACTTATTAAGTGTAATGGAAGAAAACATAAAACAAAGAAGATTCGGCAGTGTAGTCAGATTAGAAGTAGGGCATCCAATGCCTGATTTTATGCTTGATACATTAATTGAAAATCTGGAAATAAATAAAGAGGATGTTCATACATCAGATGGACCGCTTGGATTGAGTGATGTAATGAGTTTGTACAATCTGCCAGTGCATCTGCTAAAAGAAAAACCATTTTATCCTGTTACTCCAAAAGTATTTGAAGAAGATGAAGATTATTTTTCAATAATCAGACAAAAAGATGTTCTTCTTCATCATCCATACCATTCATTTACACCTGTTATTGATTTTATTAAAAATGCCGCAAAGGATCCGGATGTATTAGCAATAAAGCAGACACTATACAGGGTTGGCTCTGATTCTCCAATAATCAAATGTTTAATCGAAGCAGCAGAAATGGGAAAACAAGTTGCCGTGCTTGTAGAACTTAAAGCAAGATTTGATGAACAAAATAATATTTTTTGGGCAAGAGAACTTGAAAAAGTTGGAATACATGTTGTTTATGGTTTGGTTGGATTAAAGATACATGCCAAGATGACTCTTGTTGTCAGAAAAGAATATGATGGTGTTAAAAGATATGTGCATATTTCAACCGGAAATTACAACGCAATTACTGCAAAGCTTTATACTGATTTGGGATTTTTTACTTCAGATGAAGATATATGCAGTGATGTTTCTGATATCTTTAATTTTCTTACTGGATACTCCAAACAAAAAGAATATAAAAAACTGCTGGTATCGCCAGTAAATATGCGTGAAAAAGTTTTAGAGCTGATTAATAAAGAAATTGAAAATGCCGCAGCAGGCGCAGAGGCAAAAATTTATATGAAGCTTAATTCACTTGTTGATCCGGTAATTATATCAGCATTATATGAAGCATCATCTGCCGGGGTTGATATTAAGCTTGTCATCCGAGGTGTGTGCAGTTTAATACCCGGTGTTAAAGGACTTAGTGAAAATATTGAAGTCAGAAGCATTGTAGGCAGATTTCTTGAACATAGCAGAGTTTTTTATTTCTATAATGATGGAAACGAAAAAGTATTTATCAGCAGTGCGGATATGATGCAAAGAAATCTTGATAGAAGAGTTGAAGTTGCAGTTCCGGTTGAAAACCAAAAATTAAAAGAAGAAATAATAGGTACATTAATAAAAGTTACTTTGAAAGATAATGTTAAAGCTCGCTTTTTGCAGCCTGATGGCAGTTATAAATTCTCTGAACTTAAAGAAACAACAAAAAAGGTTAACAGTCAGGAATGGCTCATGAAACATAATTTGAAAACAACCGGTGTCAGAAATTAAGAATCTTATAAAGTTATTTTTTTTACAGCACATAAATATTTTTATAACAATATATCTAATACAATTCATATTCCTAAGGTAAGATAATGTCCGAAATAACAAAAAGCAGTTTGATAAACTCAATAAAAAATGTAAAGCATCCTGAGTTAAATGTTAATCTGATAACAATGAATTCCATAAAAAAGTTCGATCAGAAAGATGGAGAAATCTTTTTAGAACTTTCTGTTACAGCAAACAATCCCGATGATATTAAAACAGCTATCACCGATCAGATAAAAAATGATTTCAAAGAAGTAAAAAAAGTTAATCTAAGCATCAAAGCAAGAAGCTCTTCTCATATAACTACTCATAAAGACCCGCGCAAGGATGCAATATTGCCGGGCGTTAAAAACACTATTGCAGTCGCAAGCGGAAAGGGTGGAGTCGGCAAAAGCACAGTTGCTGTTAATCTTGCAGTGGCATTAGCTCAGGATGGTGCAATGGTTGGTTTAATAGATGCAGATATTTATGGTCCAAGTATCCCACTGATGCTTGGCGCAAATGACAGACCAAAAGTTTATCAGGCAGAAAATTCCGTTAAGATTGTACCGCTTGAAAATTATGGAATTAAATTTATGTCAATAGGTTTACTTGTTGATGAAAAAGATCCTATAATATGGCGAGGTCCTATGGCAAGCGGAGCAATTAAACAATTTATGACCGATGTGGATTGGGGTGAACTTGATTATCTATTGTTCGATCTGCCTCCGGGCACAGGTGATATTCAGCTTACACTTGTCCAGACAATTCCTTTAACAGGTGCTGTTATTGTTACAACACCTCAGGAAGTTTCGTTGATCGATGCACGAAAAGCTCTGAAAATGTTTGAACGAGTAAATGTACCAGTACTTGGAGTAGTAGAAAACATGAGCTACTTTATCGCACCTGATACAGGCAAAAAATATGATATATTCGGATTTGGCGGAGGCGAAAAAATCTGTAAAGAATTAAATACAAATTTACTTGGTGGAATCCCTATTGATCCGCGTATCAGACAAGGCGGAGATAATGGTAAACCGATGGTGTTCGCTATTCCTGATGCAGAGGAAACTAAAATATTAATGGATATATCAAGAAAACTTACTGAACAGGTAAACATCCGTAATACCGGTTTAGATGATAAAATAGAAATAGACCTTGGTGATAATAATTAAATTCAGGCTTCTGAAAGACTATTCTAATAATTAAAAGATTGGGGAGTATTATTCTATAAGTGAAAAAGTGACTAATTCAAAATTTCTTAATCTTGATTCTGAGATTAGTTATAAGTGTCTATTGCAGCAAATATTCAGAGATGTCAAATAATTTTCAATAAAGAGCATCCTTACATGGATAAGTAGGAATTAAACTTTATTGGTTTTATTTTAGATTAACTAAAAACAATTGAGGTGATAAAATGAAAAACATAATCTTTTTATTTTTCTTATTCTCGCTCTCATTGGCTGCTCAATCCTTACCTGTTGCCGGAAAAACTTACTTATTAAAATATGACCCTGCGGAAAAAAATATTTTCACAAAGGATTCTAAAATTATACTTGTTTACGCATTTGATTACTGGGGCACAAAAGGAACTTCATCAGAAGGACCTGAGTCCTTATTTCAAAATGTTATTAAACCCGATAAAGGAAGAAAAAAAGAAATCAATATGTTACCATTAAACGGTATCTTTACCGCTGAGATTAATATTCCGGACTCAGCAGAATTGCTTTCATACTATCTTACCGACGGTAATAATTCTGATTTTAATGATAAAAAAACTTATACAAGTTATGTTTATAATAACTCCGGTAAACCCGTCAAAGGGGCAAGATTCAGAAATATCGATTTCCTGATAATGGCTGGCGCTGATAATAAAACCTGCATTGATGAAATAGAAAATGAGCTTAAAGACTATCCGGATTTTCATATTGCACGCTATGTGTTTTGGGATAAAAAATTTAATGGCGAAAAAGATTTTGAAAAGCTGCTTCTGTTGTACAATGATTTCGAAAAAGAGTTCAATCAATTGAAAGAAAGATTTCCTGATGATTATGAGCTTTTAAACGCACAAGGTAAAGGCTATGTTGCCTTTCAATCAGCTTTGAGTGGTGTTTTAATGCCTTATTATGAATCAGCTTCTAAAAAAATTATTGAAATCGCTGAACAGATTCCAGATGGTAAGCGAGCTTCGATTATTCAGAGAATGTATGACATGAATCAAAGACAAAAAAAATCAGCTGAGTTCAATAAAGAAATTATTGGAAAGCCTTCAATTGATTTTCAATTTGTGACAACAAAGGGTGAAAAAAGAATGCTTTCAGATTTTAAAGGTAAAGTTGTTCTTTTGGACTTTTGGGGAACATGGTGCGGACCCTGTGTTGGTGAAATTCCAAATCTCGTAAAAGCTTATCAAATGTTCAGAGAAAAGGGATTTGAAATAATTAGTATTAGCAGCGATCTGATGTTTAACTCCAAAAATGAGGATGAGTTTAAAAAGTTTACTGAAGAAAATAATATGAGTTGGACTCAGGCTTTAGATGACAAAGACCAGACTATTCACAAACTATATAATATTGTACACTGGCCGACTTTATATCTTATTGATAAAAACGGAACAATAATCAGGGATGAAAATGTTTTAAGAGGTGCTCAGCTTGAAGAAACACTTGCAGAAGTTTTAAACTAAAGCAATTTCTTTTTCAACCGGTTAATCAGCCTGTTGAAATATTTTTGGAAATTATAATAATTCTAAGTTAAGCCAATTGCACCAGTTCAAAAATATGACTCATATAAGAAGCGAAATACAAAAAGTACTTAACAACATCAGACCATTTTTGCAAGCTGATAATGGCGATATAGAACTTGTTGATATTACTGAAGATGGAATAGTTAAAGTACGACTGCTTGGAGCTTGTGAAACCTGCCCGCTTTCTGTTATGACATTACGCGCAGGCATTGAAAGAGCAATTTTGAACGAAGTTCCTTCTGTAAAAAGAATTGAAGCAACTGATTGATTAAATGACTGAAATTTTAAGTAAAAAAATATTCAACTACCTTTTTGTGTTTATCGGCATAGTTGCGGTTATCTTTTTACTGTATGTACTAAGCAATGTTGTAATTCTGTTCGTTCTTTCAGTACTTCTTGGTTTTATTTTTGCACCATTTGTTCGCTTACTTGAAGGGAAAGGTTTATCCCGAACAGTTTCAACCTTAAGTGTTTTCCTTTCCTTTGCATTTTTAGTTTACCTTGCTCTTTCATCAGTCATACCAAAGCTTGTATATCAAATGGATCAGCTAATTATTGCATTAAAAGATTTTTCACTTAATGAAGAGCTGAATATAATTGAGCAAAAACTATTAAGTATTTTCCCTTTCTTTGATAAGGGTAATTTGGTTAAGAAGGCTGAAGATATTATATCAACTTCATTTAATGACCTGATAAATCATCTTACTTTTTATCTGGGCAGTATTGTCTCTATTGCTTCTTTTTTTGTAATCGTACCATTTATATCCTTCTTCTTATTAAAAGATACTGATGCAATACAGAAAGGACTGATATACAAGGTTCCTAATAAATATTTTGAAGTATCTTATTGGATACTTAAAAGAGTAACTCTTCAGCTTGGAAGATTTGTAAGAGCCTGGATTTTTGATGCAACATTTGTTGGAGTATTTATTGGCTTTGGTTTTTATTTTATCGGTTTGCCAAATGCTATGCCGCTTGGAGTAATTGCAGGTATAGGACATCTTGTTCCTTATTTTGGTCCAATTATCGGGGGAATACCTGCAATTATTTTATCTATAATGATTACCGGAAATCTGTCAATGATTCCATTAATCTTATTAGTAATTGCATTAACTTATACTATTGATAACGGTTTTGTACAGCCTTATATTTTTTCAAAAAGTGTTGATATACATCCGATACTTATAATACTTTTAATCATTGCGGGAAGCGAATTGTTCGGAATAATTGGGATGCTGCTTGCTGTACCAACTGCAACAATAATCAAAACTGCATTAAAAGAAATTTATTTTGCTTATAAAAATTATAGTATCGCAAAACTATAAATCAGGCTAAATTTTTTCTTCAATAATTTTCTTTATCACATCAACTGAAGATATTCCATCAGCTTCTGCACTAAAGTTTGTAATTATTCTGTGGCGTAAAACAGGCAGCATTACAGATTTTACATCATCAATATTTGGCGTGAATCTGCCTTCCATAATTGCTTTAGTTTTTGCTGCTAAAACAAGATATTGAGATGCTCTCGGACCAGCGCCCCAGGTAACCCAGTCTTTAACATATTTAGGAGCATTGCTGTTTACAGGTCTTGTCATATTAGAGATCTTAACGGCAAACTCAATTACATTTGGTGCTACTGGTACTTTCAGAACAAGTTTCTGATAATCTAAAATTTCCTGAGCTGTAACGACTTTATTTAGTTCTGCCTTATACTGGCTTGTTGTAGTCTGAACAACTTTAACTTCTTCATCAGCAGTCGGATAATCTAACCATAGATTGAACATAAACCTGTCCAGTTGAGCTTCGGGCAGTGGATATGTTCCTTCCTGCTCTATTGGATTTTGTGTTGCTAAAACAAAAAATGGTTCAGGAAGCTGATAAGTTTTTCCTGCAGCAGTTACTTTATGCTCCTGCATTGCTTCAAGAAGTGCAGCCTGTGTTTTTGGCGGGGTTCGGTTAATTTCATCAGCAAGGATAATATTAGCAAACACTGGTCCTGATATAAATCTGAAACTTCTTTGCTTTGTTATATTGTCTTCATCCAGGATTTCTGTTCCGGTAATATCGCTTGGCATCAAATCGGGAGTAAATTGTATTCTGCTGAATTTTAAGTCCAAAACTTCTGCAAGTGTTTTAATCAATAATGTTTTTGCTAAACCCGGAACGCCAACCAGTAAACAATGCCCGCGTGAGAGCAGTGCTATAATCAGATGATCAATAATGGAACTTTGCCCAACTATAACTTTAGAAATTTCAGTTTTAATCTCATCAATTTTTTTATTTAACTGTTCTACTAACAGAACATCTTCTTTACCGGAGTTTGGATTACTCAATTTTAGCCTTTTGTTTTACTTAAATTCTTATTTCCCAAAAAATTTTCTTTTTAATTTCCGCTATCCATTTATTGTATTCATTCTGTTTTTTAAAATCATCAGCTAATTTTTTAATTTCAGAATAGTCTGTATCAAGACCTGCTTTATGCTGCGGTACCCGGGATTTAAGCCATACAATATGATAACCATAAGTACCCGGTGCGTATTCAAGTCTTCTTGGATAACCAATTTCTCCCTGTTTTAATTTTCCGACAGCATCAAGTAAAGCTTTATCCAGCTGATTCATATAGAATGTTCCAAGTTCGCCGCCAAAGGGAGCAGTTTCTTTATCTTCGCTATACTTCTTGGCATAATCCTGAAAAGTTCCGAATCCTTTTTGTATGCTGTCTCTAATTTCGCTGAGAAAATCTATAGTTTTCAAATCAGCATCTTCATCGGCTTTTATCTTTATTAATATGTGTCTGGTATGAACAGATTCACCTCGCTTTTCCAGCATCTGGATTATGTGAAAACCAACCGGTGATTCAACAACTCCAGAAATTTCATCAACATCTAATTTAAATGCTGCCTCTTCAAACTCAGGATAGAACACACCCTTTTTAACAAATCCAAGATCGCCGCCTTGTGCAGCACTGCCGGGATCATCAGAATATTTCTTAGCAAGCTCCGAAAAGTCTTTTCCTGCTTTGATCGAGTCGAGTAAAGCTGATGCCTTATCATAGAATTTCTTTTTTAGTTTTGCACTTGCTTTAGGATTCTGAAAAATGTGATAGATCGTTACCTTTTCCGGTATCATACCAATGCTGTCTTTATAGGTATTAAAAAAATCTTCAACTTCTCTTCTGGTTGCCTGAACTTTTCCGAAATTCTTTTCCTGCAAACGCTGAGACATAAGACTTTTCCTGACTTCATCTCTAAGCTCACGTTTAATCCGGTCTATGCTCATACCATAAATTTTTTCTATATTAGAAACAGAACCATATTGTTGTATAAACATATTTATCTGATAATCAATTCTCTGGTTTACTTCGTCTTCTGAAACAGTTACTGAATCAAGATCAGCCTGAGCATATATTAATTTTTCCTCGATCATTGAATTTAATATCTGATTACGCAAACCGGGTGTGTTTGGATCCAACTGACGTTGTGATGCAAAAACACTAATCTGAAAATCAAGCTCACTTTTCAGAATTATCTCATTATCTACCACAGCTACAATTTTATCCAGTATTTCCTGAGCAGATACAGTTACAGTGAACAAGGTAAGAATTGCTAATAATTTTATTTTCATTTTTTTATCTCAATATCATTCTTGGAGTAAAGTTCTTTTATGTGATTTTCAATTGCTACTGTCTTCAATTCCGTTTTATATCTTTTTGTTACATCTGCTTTAATAGACTCAAATGGTAATTCTGATCCTTTTGCATATTCTGCAATAAACTGTACTAATGAGTAAGACCCGGGTTTTTCTGTAATCACTACGCTGATCTCCTGCGGAAAAAAATCCTTCATTATTTTCGCAATCTGAACAGGATAAAGATTAGATTCTTTTACTACTGCTAAATTTATTTTATTGATAACAGATAAATCGTTTTCGAACATATTCAAAGCGCTCTGCCAGCCTGACTCAACTGCAATATTTCTAAACTTAATTGCTTTGTCTTCGTTATTAAAATAGATCTTATTAAGCTGAAAATAATCTTCATCAGCTCTGAAGTATAATTTGTTTTTTTCATAATATTCAGCAAGGTCATCATCTGAAATATCAAAATCTTCATCATCAATTATTTTATTAATATAAATCGAACCAGCTAATTTTCTTTTGGAATCATTTACTATCCTTAAGAAATTTTCTTCATTTGTTATCCCATCACTAACAGCCTTCTGATAAAGTAACTCATCGTACACCCATAATTTAACAGCATTTTCTTTTTCCTCAGCTGTAATTCCTGAAGTATCAACCAGAGAAGCAAAAACTTCTCTGGTTAAATAGGAATCATTAACTCGAGCTATATATTCTGTTTTCTGTTTTTTCTCTGTACAACTTACAACTATCAGAACAACAGAAAATAAAATAATACTACTTATTGTATTGTGTAAAAGCTTTACGCAATTGATCATAATTTATTACCGGAGAATATCTTTTCTTTAACGAGTCAATATATTCATTTTCAAGTCGTTTGCTTTCATATTCCTGAAATGCACCTGACACTTCTGCTTTGGCTTCTTCAAAAGTTTTTAATCTTGCAGGGTCTTTCTCATCCAATCTGATTATTGAAAAACCACCCTGGTTTGGTACAGGCTCTGAATAATCTCCAGGTTTAGATAAGCCGTCAGCAATTTTTGATAATTCTGAATTAATAGTTTGAAGTTCATACTTGCCATGTTTTTCTTTCATATTAGGGCGTTCAGTTTTTGATGCAAGTGAATCAAAATCTTCACCGGATTTTAACAGGTTGTAATAATGTCTAATTACAGAATCTTTTCTGGCAAATATTTCAGTAAATGCCAATCTGTTATCCCACTTATACTTCTCCATATTCTTTTGATAGAAATCCAAAAGTTTGACACTATCGATTTTTACTTTATTCCAGACTTCTTCTTCCTGAAGTTTGAAAATAAAAATTCCATTTTGATAATCTTTCATCAGATCGGCAAATTGGGCATCAGTTTTATCTAACGTTTTTGATTTTTCTTCAAGCACTTGTTGGTCAGAATATTTACTTATTGCTTTGTTCATAAAATCAGCGTTCAGTTTTTTACCGGTAAATTCAGTATCTGTTTTTAATCTGGAATAAAAATCACTCACACTTACGGCATCATTTGTAAAGGAATAAAGAGTTTTGTTACCAAGAGTCTCCTTACCTCTCAGTTCACCGCCGATAATAGTTGAATCATTTTGATCTAACACCTGATGAAAGACGCTCTCATCAATTTTGAAATTAAATTCTTTTTTAAAGTTTTCGACTAAATCTGTATAAAGATCATTATAGCGGGATCTTTTGAGCATATTCTTTAAGTTTTCTTTGTCTTCTTCAAAAGTTGGATAAGATTGTTTTTCAGTAAGTTTGATAACATGTAAACCAAAACTTGTTTTTACAACATCCGAAACCTGTCCAACGCCGAGGTTAAATGCTGCTTCATCAAACTCAGGCACCATCATCCTGCGCTCAAAAAATCCAAGATCACCGCCTTTATCTTTTGTGCCGGTATCATCTGAAAATCTTTTTGCAACTTCACTAAAATCTTTTCCTGCTTTAAGTTCTGCAAGTACGCTGTCCATTGTGGCGTATGTAGCGGCGGTATCAGTAGTTCCATCCGGGTTTGAATAACTGATCAAGATATGACTAACTCTGATTTTAGGAATTCGTTGTTTAACATCAGTAACTTTAATAATATGAAAACCGAAACGGGTTTGAACTACCTGCGGGTAAACACTATCTTTTGGTGTGTTGTATGCAGCATCTTCAAATTCAAACGGCAATTGTCCGGCAGTGAAGTAAAAAATATCACCATTTTTAGATTTGGAAAAATTATCCTGGGAATACTTCTGAACCATTGATTCAAATGACTGACCAGCCTTTATGCTGTCAAGTATTGCCTGTGTTTTATTTCTTGCAGCAAGTTCACCTGATGAATCAGGTCTAATCATTAAATGACTTGCTCTTATTTCAGTTTTTCTTCTTTCATACAAGTCTTTTACATTTGGTTCTACAAGATACTTTTCAAGGATATATGATGAACCAACTTGTTTTTTATAATTTTGTAATTCTTCGTTTAGTTCAGAATCATTCTGATAACCGCGCAGCTTAGCATCGTCAAGCTTCATCTTAAAGTTAGTATAAAGCTCAGCAAAGTTTTTATAATTATTAAAACTATCTTTAGCGGCGGCTTCTAAATTTCCAACATTTTTTACATAAGCCTTTTCAAACTCGTCCATTCTTATCTTAGTATCATCGTACTCAGCAATCACAATTTTTGAGTGTTCAGTTGAACAAGCTGTAATCAGAAATGTTAATAAGGCAGCGAAATAAATGGAAACCCTTAAAGACATTTTTATCTCCTTTATAGTTTTACAAATTTAACTTAGAATTTTATCATTTGAAGGTTTGAAAATCAAGGTAATTTTAAGCTGGTCAATGCAGATTGTACAAAGACCAGCTTTTCAATTACTATTTTAGCAAACTCATTTTTATAACTTGTTGACTTTTTCTGCTTAACATTTTTACAAAATATGTCCCGCTTGATAAATCCGAACCATCAATTACTAAATTGTAAGATCCGGATGTAATATTCTCATTTAATAATGTTTTAACTTCATTACCAAGTATATCATACAAAGCAATTTTAACAGTTCCCTCTTCAGGAATTATAAAATGCAAATTAGTAACCGGGTTAAATGGATTTGGATAGTTTTGAAATAGTTTATATTCATTAAGATCAGTTATTAAAACACCAGCTTCAGCTGAATACTCATAACTGCCATCAAGATCAATCTGTTTTAGTCTGTATAAATATTCAGAAGAATTTAAGTTATTATCATAAAAATTGTAAGTAATCCTGTTTGTTGATGAACCGCTTCCGCTAACAAATCCGATTGTTTGATAATCTCCCGAAATTTCTTTTCTTTCAATTTCAAAACCGTAATTATTTGTTTCACTGGCTGTAATCCACTGTAATTCAACACTTCCATTTACATATTCAGCTTTGAAAGAGATTAGTTCAACCGGAACAACAATCGAGTTAACTGCATTAAGAGCATTAATAATTCCCCAGCCATATTGGTTATCAGGATTTGCACTGCGCGAAGCAGTTGATTTTAATATGTACAAAACTTCCATTGGTGTAAGTAAGGGATTTTTCTGGAGTATTAAAGCACATACTCCTGCTACCAATGGACAGCTATAAGAAGTTCCTGAACCAAAATTATATTCATTTCCATAAATTGACGCAACATAATCATTGCTTCCCATAGCCATCAGATCTGGTTTAATTCTTCCATCGTAGGTAGGACCAACACTGCTAAATGATGAAATACCGCCTGAACTGTTAACAGAACCAATTGTAACAACACTATCACCGTCAGCCGGGGCATTTAATGTATTATGCGAAGAATTATAACCGTTATTGCCTGCAGAATTAACAACGGTAATTCCCAAGCCAACAGCATAATCGGCAGCAATAGTTATTCTTGCAGTATTGCCGTCCATATCCATCCAGGTATAACTTGAATACGGAGGATCAAATTCCAGATAGCCCAAAGAGGTTGAAGTTACATCAACACCAAGACTATCAGCCCATTCCATTGCTGCAATCCAGTTGTCTTCTTCCTGAGGGGTTTCTCCGGGATCAACCTCAGTCCTTGCTAACAAGTAAGTTGCACCGTAAGCAGGACCAATCAATTCTCCCTGCTTAAATCCGCCTATAAGAGAAAGAGTGGCAGTTCCATGAAAATGTCCGGTAAGATTTGGACTGTTAGTACCAAAATCATAAGTATGTGCAATATTCATACTTGAGAAAACTTCGTGAGTAAGATTTGAAAAGCCGGCATCCATTACACAAATCATAATACCTGCACCGTTATAACCTGAATCATGAACTGCTGGCACATTAATTTGATTAAGCTGGGTATAGGAATTTCCATAGTTTAAAGAATGAATACCTTCAGGCTGTGAAACTTTGCTTGTAATATTGTTTGATTTTTCAAATTCAACATCATCTTTTTTGCTTGTATAAACTCCAACTACATCCAGCAGCTTTACGAATGGATATTGAATAATACGATTCATTACATCAATAGTTGCATAACCGCTTACAGAATTAAACCATTTCGATTTTTGTTTTACAATAAAACCATCCTGTATTAATTGATTAATGTAATCTTGATTTACGGGAAGATCACTATATTTTATCAAATTCGAGTTATCTAAAACTTTCGCTCTTCTATCCAGTGATCTCTGAGTTACAACAGTTTCAGGTTTGTTAAAATATTTCTGAAGGTCATTACCTTTATCACTAAAATCAACCCATATTAGATAATTTTCCATCTGACCATCAGATTGCACTTTTGCTTGTAATCTTGAAGAAATTTTTAAATTCAAATCTTGAGCAAAAACATTTAATACTCCCAACAAAATAAAAGCAACTATAAAACTTCTCATCTAATTTCCTTTAATAGTTTATTTAACTCTTGTACCATTTTTTACTGATTCAGATACATTTAAAACCTGTAAAGTTCCATCTGCAGCTTCAACTGCCAAAACCATACCTCTGGATTCCAACCCCATTAACTTTGCCGGCTGTAAATTTGCAACAATAATTACTTTTTTGCCAATCAATTTTTCGGGTTGATAATGTTTGGCAATACCTGCCACTACTTGTCTCTCTTCGTTTTCTAACTTTACTTTTAGTTTCAATAACTTATCGCTTTTAGGAACATTCTCAACTTCAATTACTTCGGCAACTCTTAATTGCGTCTTCATAAAATCATCATAAGAAACAAGATTAACTTTTTCTGTTTCAGATTCTGATTTGGGAATTTTATTTACCAGAGCCTCAATTTTTTCATCTTCAATTTTAGGAAAAAGAATTTCCACCTGATTTAACTGATGACCAGCTGCTAACTGAGGTTTACCGCTTTCTTTCCAATCAACCGGTTTTGAATTTAACATCACAAAAAGTTTTTCTGTAGAAAATGGAAGAACAGGATAAAAGAGTTCTGCCAGGGTATAAATCGCTTGTAAACAAATATTAAGAGCTGTTCCACATCTTTCTTTATCTGATTTTACTGTTTTCCATGGTTCAGAATCATTAAAATACTTGTTGCCATCGCGGGCAAGATTCATAATCTCATTTACGCCATCCCGGATCTTATACTTTTCAAAAAGATCAGCAACACGCTCCGGATATTCCGAAATTTCTTTAAGCATATCCTGATCAATCTTTTCAAGTTTTGCAATTGCAGGAACTCTTCCATCAAAATGTTTAAATACAAATGTAAAAGTCCGGTTGATAAAATTACCGAGTATATCAGCAAGCTCGCTGTTATTTCTCATCTGGAATTCTTTCCAGTAAAAATCTGTATCGCGGGTTTCAGGTAAATTCGCCGCAAGTGCATATCTCAATAAATCAGCCTGAAAGAGATTTAAAAATTCATCAACATCTATTCCCCAATTTCTGCTTTTTGAAAATTTCTTACCTTCAAAATTCAAGAATTCGTTTGCCGGAACATTTTGAGGCAGACAGTACTGTTCTTTTCCGTCTTCATTCCAAGCCATAAGTATCGCAGGAAAAATAAGCGTATGAAATACTACATTATCTTTTCCAATAAATGCGATGTATTTTGTATTTGTATCCAGCCAATATTTTTTCCAGAGATCGGGATCATTTTTTATTTGCGAAAATTCTTTAGTAGAAGAGATATATCCCAGAACTGCCTCGAACCAAACGTAAATAACCTTACCTTCAGCACCATCAACAGGAACCTTAACTCCCCAGTCAAGATCGCGGGTAATTGCTCTTTCCTTCAATCCATCTTTAAACCACCCGCGGCAATATTGAAGAACATTTTCTTTCCAGCCGTATTTTGTATTCATCTGATCTATATATTTTTCCAATGCAGGTTGATATTTACCAAGTGGAAAGAAGTAATGTGATGTTTCTTTTAATGTAGGAGTTGCACCGGTTATCTTACTTTTTGGATTTAACAATTCTGACGGATCGTAAAGTGAGCCGCAATTCTCACACTCATCACTTCTTGCTTCGATGTAGCCGCATTTAGGGCAAGTGCCTTCAACATAACGATCAGGCAAAAACATATTTGCTTTTTCATCAAAGAACTGAAGCGATTTTCTTTCAACAAACAATCCGCGGTTATAAAAATTTAAAAAGAATTCCTTTGCTGTCTCGTGATGAATTGGCAGGCTCGTCCGTGAATAATTGTCAAAACTCATCCCAAACTGTTCAAAAGCTTTCTTATTAGCTTCATGGTAACGGTCTATAATTATCTTAGGTGAAACTTTTTCTTTATCTGCACTAATTGTAATCGGAACACCATGTTCATCAGAGCCGCAAATATAAATTATATCGTCGCCGTTTAATCTTTTATATCTTACATAAATATCTGCCGGAAGATATGCGCCGCTCAAATGCCCAAGATGAATCTTTCCGTTTGCATAAGGCAGAGCAGATGTTACAATTATCTTTTCTTTAGCCACATTCAAAACCGCAAATGTTGATCGAATTGTTAATTTATAATTTTCAGGTGGAAAATATAAGAAAATTGTTGACTAAAATGGATAAAATTTAATGCTTCCTCACATCTTTGATGGGTAACAAAACGTTGTTTATTTTTGTTTACATCATAATTCTAAAGGTTTCTTATGAAAAAGTTTTTTCTGCTTATTTGTATTTCTTTTTTCTCCACCTCAATTCTCTTCTCTCAAACTACTCCAAAGTTTGTAACCGATTCACTTGATAATTATGTTTTACGTGGAATGAATAACTGGCAAATACCCGGAATCGCAGTTTTAATTGTTAAAGATGGAAAAATTGTTGTTTCAAAAGCTTATGGTGTTAAAGAGCTCGGGAAGAATGAATTGGTTGATGAGAACACTTTATTTTTAATTGGATCGAACACAAAAGCTTTTACAGGAACTGCATTGGCATTACTTGAGCAGGAAGGGAAATTAAAACTTGATGATAAAGTAATTACATATCTTCCTGACTTTAAAATGAAAGACCCTTGGATTACCAAAGATTTAACTCTTACAGATATTGTTACTCATAGAATGGGATATGAAACCTTTCAGGGAGATTTTATGTTCTGGGCTTCTGATTTAACAGCCGATGAAGTGATTGAAAAACTTGGCAGCACTACTCCCAAATATGATTTTAGAACTAAATATGGTTATACAAATGCCGGATATGCAATTGCAGGAAAAGTAATAAAAAAAGTATCCGGATTATCCTGGTCTGATTTTCTTAAAGAAAAAATCTTTAGTCCATTAAAGATGAACCGAACCGTTGCGTTGTCTGTTGATTTCAGTAAATCAGATAATGTTGCAAAACCACATACTATGTCAAATGATCAGATAACAGTTCTGCCTTTTGAATACATTGATAATATGGCTCCTTGCGGAAGTATTGGTTCATCTGTTTCGGATTTGAGTCATTGGCTTATTGCTCAGTTAGACAGCGGCAGATTTGATGGCGAAACAAAAATTCCTTTTGAAGTAATCAAACGAACTAGAAAACCCGAAACAATTATCGGAAGAGCAAGAAGACTTTATAACGAAGGTCATTTTAATTTGTACGGCTTGGGCTGGGCATTAACAGACTATGAAGGTACAGAGATTGTTTCACACACCGGTGCTGTAAATGGATTTTTATCTTCTGTTACATTGCTTCCTGAAGAAAATCTTGGTATTGCTGTTTTAACAAACTCAGATGCAAACAGTCTTTTCGAAATGCTCAAATGGGAAATTATTGATTCATATCTTGGATTACCCTACAGGAATTATGATGAGATAGGATTCAAAAGAAGTTCAGCAAGAGAAAAACAGACTTCCGGAATGATCACTCAATGGCAGGATTCTGTTAAACTGAATATAAAACCTCAAATACCTCTTTCAGATTTTGCAGGGAAATATAAACATGATGTCTATGGATTTGCCGAGCTTGAACTGAATGGAAACTCGTTGTTGTTAAAATTAGAACATCATTCTAAACTAACTGCAAAACTTGAATACATCGGCAGCAACAGATTCTTGTGCACATATTCAAATCCGACTTATGGAATAAAAGTTTTTCCGTTTGAAATTGAAAACGGCAAAATAAAATCTTTTACTTTGTTTGTTACAGAAGGATTGGACTTTCAGCCTTATAAATTTGTAAAACAATAAACATTGTTTAAACAAATCTTTAATAATGAAAGGAAGAAATTAGTGAACCCGATTTCTAAAAGGAATTGGGTTTGTGTAAATACAATTATAAGATTTATAAAAATTTTATTCCGCAAAGTTTTTCGCTTAAATCCCAGATCTGTTTTGCTTTAGCTAAATCATACGATTCATCAGAAGATCTTTTTTCTTTCTTTTCAAAAAAGAATTTACCTGTAACATTTTTAACTTGTTGCGAGGATGCAAGATAAATAACTGTTTCTGCACCTTGCCTGGGAGTTAATAACTGTCTTTTCGCAATGTAAAAAGCAATATGTTTTAGCCAGCGGATAAAACCCTCGTTCTTTGCAAAGTTAGTTGCAACTCCTCCGGGGTCTACGGCATTCATTACAATATTCGGATTATCATTTCTTTTTACAAATTCATAAGTGAATAAAACATTCGCAAGTTTTGATCTTCCGTAAACTAAACTACGATTATATTCTTTTGGAGAAACTAAATCATCTATATCAATCTGCTTTTCATAATGTGCAGATGATGAAACATTAATAATTCTTGCATCATCAGAGTTTTTCAGAAGGTCAAACAATAGATTCGTTAATAAAAAATGCCCAAGATGATTAGTTGCAAAAGTCAATTCAATTCCATCAGAACTCTTTTGATATTCACCAAATCGTGATCCTGCATTATTAATCAATACATCCAGCCGATCGTATTTTGATTTTATCTGCTCAGCAAATAATCTCACATCTTTTAATGATGAAATATCACATCTGATAAATTCTGAGTTGATTTTATAGTTTTTATTTAACAAATCAGAAAACTGTTTACCTTTATCTTCACTTCTTCCAGTCAGTATTAAATCAAATCCAAGCTTGGATAATTCTTTTGCTGCTGCTTTACCAATCCCGGATGTTGCACCAGTAATTAAACAAATTTTTTTCATTATAAAATATTATTTATTAAACGATGGCTTAAGTTATAAATCAAATATTAAAACTTCTAATCCTTTAACAGAGCAGCTTGTAACAACAGCAAATTACATTATGCAGTAAACGAATTTAGATTCACTCAGAATAGAGAGAGTTAATAATCTCTGAATAAAATGACTTTGATTCTTTAATAACTGTAAAAAGATAACTATCTGTTTTTACAGCAATAAAACTGAGAAATTTTTACCATAATCTTTTTGCTGACTGATTGATAAGTATTTATTAGCTCTTTTACTAATGGCATCATTTTGGCTATCATAATTTCTATTACACAAATCCAGTAAGAATTATTGTTATTTAAGAACTATTAATTCGTATATTAAAACAGAAAATACAATGTTTTGTATTAACTTTTACAAGGGAAATCCAATGGCTAAAATAAATTTTATTCTTTGGTCGTTAATAATTTCACTCCTTCTAGTTCCAGTTATTATTTCGCAGACAACCAAATCTTCAGAGAAGTTTTATAATTCTTCGTGGGAAAAAGCTGATTCATTAGAAAGAAGCGGACTTACAAGATCGGCACTTAAGGTTGTTGAAGAGATATTTGCATCTGCAAAAAAAGAAAAGCAATATCCTCAGTACATAAAAGCCGTTCTCTTTAAGCTGAAGTTTGCAAATTATGTTGAAGAGAACAGCCATATAAAGATTGTTAATGAAGTTAAGAAAGAAATTCAGGAATCATCATTCCCTTCAAATGCAATATTGAAATCAATACTTGCTGATATGTTTTGGGAATATTATAAAAACAATCGTTATAAATTTCTGCAAAGGACAGAAACCGTAAATTTTGGAAGCGAGGATTTTTCAACCTGGGATTTGAACAGGATCATAAGAGAGATAACAAAATATTATTTAGGTTCGATTGAAGACAAAGAAAAGCTACAAAATATTTCGTTAGAAGAATTTGAACCGATTTTAATTAATCAAGATTCAGACAATGCTCATCTGCGTCCTACCCTGTTTGATTTATTAACACATAAGGCTTTAGCTTTTTTCATAAGTGAGGAATCTGCCTTAACTCAGCCTGTTTATAAATTTGTATTAAACAACGAAAATGATTTTGCAGTTAATACAGAATTTATAAAAAATGTTTATACTACTAAAGACTCACTGTCACTTAAGTTTTATGCAATTCAGCTTTATCAAAAATTAATTGAGTTCCATTTATCCTCCGGAAATAATGAAGCATTGCTTGATGTTGATATTGCACGGCTAAATTTTGTTAAGCAAATCAGCATATTAAAAGATAAGAATAAGTTTTATTTCAGAACATTGCAGAATTTAGCTGAAAAACAAAAGGATTTTCCTCACTCATCATTAGCTTGTTTTTATCTTGCACAATACTATAAAGAGGAAGGAAATAAATACAATCCTGATGTTTCTGATGAATTTAAATGGCATACAAAAAAAGCATTACAAATATGCGATAGTATTGCGGTAAAATATCCCAAAACTATCGGCACATATAATTGTTTAAACTTAAAAATTGAAATATTAAGCAGATCAATTAGTCTGCAGATTGAAAAAGCAAACCTGCCCAGCGAACCTTTTAGAGTTTTAGTATCGTATAAAAATATAGAAAAGCTTTACATGAGAGTTATTGATTTGAATGATACTCTCGAAGCTGAAGTAAAATCCAAAGATGATGAACAAATGATTAAGATATATACTGCTCAGACTGCAATTAAAGAATGGTCGCTTAATTTGCCTGTTAAAGATGATTATCAAAATCATAAAACAGAAATAGTAATTCCATCTTTACCGGTTGGCAAATATTTAATTATGGCTGCAACTGATTCAAATTTCACTTACATAAAAAACGGAATAGCATATTGTAAAACCTGGGTTACAAATCTTAGCTTTATAAGAAGAAGTTTTCCTGATAATTTTGCAGAAATAATGGTGCTCGACAGGAAAACAGGTGAACCTATATCTGATGTTAATATTGAATTGTATAATACTGAATATAATCAGAGAATAGGAACATACCAGTATGTAAAATCTGATTCCGGCGAGACTGATTCAAAAGGTAGGTTTAAGTATAAGTCACTTAACTATCATTATTATTCGAATTATAAGGTTTTATTGGTAAAAGATAACGATGAATTCGACTCTGAAGACAATTATGATTATAGGTATTCAAGAGACAAGGAGTTACAAGAAGTCAATTCTGCATTATTCCTTGATAGAGCAATATACAGACCGGGACAGATTGTTTACTTCAAAGGTTTAATGTATAAAACTGATTATAAAAAAGACCATGATATCATTTCAGATAAAAGAACTACAGTAACACTTTATGATAATAACAAACAGAAAATTGCTGATACAACTTTAACAACAAATGAATTTGGAACTTTTAATGGACAATTAACCATTCCATTTGGAAGAATAGGCGGTAATTACTCTTTATCAAATGAGTTCACTACTAAAACATTCAAAGTTGAAGAATATAAAAGACCAAAATTTGAAGTTAAGTTTGAACCAATTAAAGGAAGCTATGCCCTGAATGAAAAAATTTCAGTAACAGGTTTTGCCAAAACTTTTTCTGGTGCAAACTTAAATGATGTTGAAGTTAAATTTCGAGTTTCTAGAATCACATCATTCCCTTTTTATAACTGGAGATACAGAAATTATTATAACTGGTATAATCGTAATTATTCATCCACTGAAATAGTTAACGGCACTATTAAAACCGATAATGAAGGAAAATTCATAGTTGAGTTCGATGCAATTCCGGATCTGGCGATTTTAAGAGAAACCAACCCGATTTTTAACTACTCAGTTTATGTTGATGTTGTAGATGCTACGGGTGAAACCCGTTCTGCTCAAACTAATATAAAAGCTGGCTATGTTGCTATAAATATTTATTCAGAAATTCCTGAAATTATAAACCAGAAATCAAATGATGAATATGCAATTAATACTATTAATCTGAATGGACAATTTGAACCAGCAGAAGTATTTATTGAAGTTTATAAGCTTAAAACTCCTGAAAGGGTATTTAGAAATAGACTATGGAGCAAACCAGATAGCTTTATTTTATCTGAATCAGAATTTTATAAGACGTTTGAATTTGATGTTTACAATGATGAGAATGAATATTTTAATTGGGAAAAAGACAGTTTAGTTTATCAAACAAATCTGATAACAAAAGAAAACTCGATTATCAGATTTGATGGAAAGAAAGCCTGGTATATAGGGAAGTATCTTGTAAATATTAAAACTAAGGACAAGAATGGAATTCCGGTTGAAATTACTAAATACTTTACATTGTTTAATCCAGATTCAAAAGAAATTCCTCTTAATAATACAATCTGGGTTCATCTGGATAGTAAAATTTATCAACCCGGTGATACTGCAAGACTGTATTTTGGTTCGGCTTTGAAAAATGTTAAAGCTCTGTTTGAAATCGAGCAGGATGGAAAACTTTTTGATGAAAAACTGATCGAGATAAACAATGAACAAAAAATTATTGAGATAGAAATTGAAGAGAAGCACAGAGGAAATATTGCTGTAAGTATTTCGTTAGTTATAAATAATGAAAACTTCTTAATTACTAGGCATATTATGGTTCCGTGGACTAATAAAAAATTAGATATCACGGTGGAAACATTCCGTGATAAAATAACGCCTGGAGTGCCGGAAAAATGGTCGTTTAAAATCCTTGATTTCAAAGGAAAGAATGCAGATGCAGAATTTCTCGCTTCAATGTATGATGCATCGTTAAATCAGTTTGCTGCTAATAACTGGTACTTTAATGTGCATCATGGGTTTAGCACAAAATTATTCTGGAACAGTTCAAACTGCTTTAGTACGAGTAATTCATCATTCTTTGCTATCAATTTTAACGAGCCTTATAAGTTTAATTTCGGAATTTTATATCCACAACTGGATAATTTCGGTTTTTCGTTTTATGGATTCGGTTACAGGAATAAGTATATCTATCAGCCGCCTAAAAAGAAAGAGAGAAAGGAGAAAGTATCATTTATTGAAGATAGCGAGTCTGATTATCTTAAAAGTTCGGTAAGTCTGGATGAAGTAATAGTTGTTTCTGAAAGACCTTTGATAGAAAAATCTTCTACAAATACTACGAGAATAGTTTCTAGTGATGAAATTCAACCTCTCCCAGTTAGAGGTGGGCGAGTAGATGAAGTTGGATATATTGTAGAAGGAATTTCACAAAACGAGATGGAAACTGCTGGTGAAAAATTAAAATTTGAAGGAATTGCCGCAAGAAAAAATCTTAACGAAACCGCTTTTTTCTTTCCAGAATTAAGAACAAATAAAAACGGTGAAGTAATAGTTTCGTTTACCACTCCCGAAACTTTAACCCGATGGAAGTTTATGGGCTTTTCTCATACAAAAGACCTTGAAGTAGGATTTATAACTAAAGAAACTGTTACTAAAAAGGATTTGATGATTCAGCCAAATCCGCCAAGATTTTTAAGAGAGGGTGATGAAATATATTTTACAGCAAAAGTTAGCAACCTTTCAGATGATTCACTCTCTGGGTCTGCAACTCTACAGCTTTTTGATGCTTTTACAATGCAGCCGGTTGATAATTTATTTGAGAATAATAAGTCCATAAAATCATTCAGTTTAGATAAGAATATGAGTGAGGCATTAAGCTGGAGATTGAAAATCCCGACTGGAATAACAGAAGCAATAGTTTATCGTGTGTTGGCTAAATCGGATAATTTTTCGGATGGTGAAGAAAATGCGCTACCAATTCTTACAAACAGAATGCTGGTTATAGAAACTTTGCCGCTTCCGGTAAATGCCAATCAGACAAAAAGTTTTGTGTTTGATAAATTAAAAAACAATACATCAACTACTCTGCAGAATTACAACTTAACACTCGAGTTTACTTCAAATCCTGCCTGGTATGCCATTCAGGCTCTGCCGTATCTTATGGAATATCCCTATGAATGCAGCGAACAAATATTCAGCCGTTATTATGCAAATAGTATTGCAGGTTTTATCGCAAACTCAAATCCAAAAATTAAAAAGGTATTTGATAGCTGGAAAACAACAGATAAAGATGCATTACTTTCTAATCTTGAAAAGAATCAAGAATTAAAATATGCTTTATTAGAAGAAACTCCGTGGGTATTAGAAGCACAAAATGAATCTGTAAGAAAAAGAAACATCGGATTATTGTTTGACCTTGTTAAGATGTCTGATGAACTTAAAAGAGCTGAAGATAAACTGAAAAAGCTTCAATACTCAAACGGCGGCTGGCCCTGGTTCGAAGGTTTACCGGAAAGTAATTATATAACTCAATATATTGTTGCTGGTATCGGACATCTTGAAAGACTTGGAATAAATAATTTCAGAGTTAATAATAACTTACTAAGTATGCTTCAGAAAGCAATCAGTTACATTGATTTAAAAATGTATGAAGAATATAAAAAATTAAAAAATTCAAAAATTAGTTTATATAAAAAAAATATAGGTTATAGTCAGATCCATTATCTTTATGGCAGAAGTTATTTCAATGATATACCTGTTGATAAAAAATATCAGGAAGCATTTGATTACTGGAAAAATCAAGCTGAAGACTACTGGCTTTCTAATAATAAATATATGCAGGGAATGATTGCTTTAGCTCTTTATCGATTTTCGGAAACAGAAATAGCCGGTGAAATAATTAAATCAATCATTGAAAATGCCGTTATGAATGATGAAATGGGAATGTACTTTAAGGAAGAAAGAGGCTGGTATTGGTATCAGGCACCAATCGAAACTCAGGCATTATTAATTGAAGCGGTGGATGAAATTACTAATGACCAAAAATCTGTTGATTTGATGAAAACTTGGCTGCTTAAAAATAAACAAACAAATGACTGGAAAACTACCACTGCAACTGCAAATGCTTGTTATGCACTTTTACTAAGAGGAACTGAATGGCTTGCTGAAACTCAATTGCCTGATATAAAAATCGGAGATGAAATACTGTATATCGAAAATAAGCCCGATTTACATATTGAACAAGGAACTGGATATTTTAAAACATCCTGGAAAGGTGATAATATAAAACCAGAGATGGCTGATATTACAGTAACAAATAAAAACAATATTGTTTCGTGGGGTGCACTATATTGGCAATATTTTGAGCAGCTTGATAAGATTACCTTTTCAGAAACTCCATTAAAAATTAATAAAAAATTGTTCTTGGAAATTGATACTGAAAGCGGTAAAAAAATTACTCCGATTGATGACAACACTGAATTGAATCCCGGAGATAAAATAATAGTAAGAATAGAAATCAGAGTGGATAGAAGTATGGAATACATCCATTTAAAAGATATGAGAGCAGCAGGATTAGAACCTATAAATGTTTTATCTACTCATAAACATCAGGATGGTTTATGGTATTATGAAAACACTAAAGACGCTGCAACAAATTTTTTCATCTATAACTTACCAGCCGGCACTTATGTTTTTGAATATCCATTAAGAGCAACTTATAAAGGCAATTTTTCAAATGGTATTACTTCAATTCAATGTATGTATGCTCCGGAATTTTCAAGTCATTCAGAAGGAAGCAGGATATCTATCAAATAAATTTTATTGTAAATGCTGTTTGTCCGATTAATCTGAACAAGCAGCATTACATCTAATCCGGCATTCTGCATTCTAAAATCGCATCAATTTTCGTTATCTTTTCGGCAATATTTTTAATAATTAATTGCATCGGAAATTGTATGATTAAAAAATTTTTCTTTACAAGCTTATTATTGCTTTCTGTTTTGTTTTCAGCAGAGACTTATTCCTGCACAAACTTTATTGTTACCAAAGGTGCAAGCACCGATGGTTCTGTTATGATTACTTATACTGCGGATTCTTTCGGATTCTATGGCGAGCTTTTTCACTATCCCGCAGCAGTTTATCAAAACGGCAACTGGTTGGAAATATATGAATGGGACAGCGGTAAGTTTCTCGGTAAAATCCCACAAGCTTCTGTTACTTACAATGTAATCGGAAATATGAATGAATATCAGGTTGTTATCGGTGAAACAACATTCGGCGGCAGAGAAGAACTTTCCAAACCAAATGGTATTATTGATTACGGTAGTTTAATGTATATCGCACTTCAAAGAAGTAAAACTGCACGCGAAGCAATTAAAATTATGACTGACCTTGTAAACGAATATGGCTATTACAGCAGCGGAGAATCTTTTTCAATTGCTGATGCAAACGAAGCCTGGATACTTGAAATGATCGGCAAGGGTGAAGGCGGTAAAGGAACTGTTTGGGTCGCAGTCAAAATACCGGATGGATATATTTCCGGTCATGCTAATCAGGCAAGGATTACAACATTTCCTTTAAATGATCCTGAAAACTGCTTGTATTCTCCGGACGTAATTTCATTTGCAAGAGAAAAGGGATACTTTACAGGAAAGGATTCTGAGTTTGATTTTTCTGCAGCTTATGCTCCTTTAGATTTTGGTGCAATAAGGTTTTGTGATGCAAGGGTGTGGTCTCTGTTCAGAAGATGCAATTTAGAAATGGATAAATATATTTCTTACATCCGCGGCGAATCGTTAGAGCGAATGCCTCTATATATCAAACCAGATAAGAAACTTTCAGTTCATGATGTTATGAGTTTAATGCGCGATCACTACGAAGGAACTGAACTTGATATGACTAAGGGAATTGCCTCCGGTCCATACCAAATGCCTTATCGCTGGAGACCTTTAACCTGGACTTATAACGGCGAAGAATATTTTAATGAACGACCTATCTCAACACCGCAAACAGGATTTTCATTTGTTTCTCAAGCACGTTCTTTTATACCGAGAGAAATTGGCGGAGTATTATGGTTTGGTGTTGATGATACTTATTTTACAGTCTATACTCCGATGTATGCATCAATGACAAAAGTACCGTATAATTTTTCTCACGGTGTTGGATCTTATTCAAAGTTTAGCTGGGACTCAGCATTTTGGGTTTTTAATTTTGTGGCAAACTTTTCGTATCCAAGATATTCATTGGTTTTAGATGATGTTCAAAAAGTACAGAACGAGCTTGAAGGAAAATTTCTTGCACAACAGGAAAATGTGGAATCAACTGCTTTGTCATTATTAAAGAACTCAAGAGGCGAAGCAATTGAATATCTGACAAACCATTCTTTAAACTCTGCCGCAATTACATTTACAAGTTGGAAAAAGCTTGGTGAAGATTTAATATTAAAATATATGGATGGGGTTGCAAAGACAGAGTTTTTCAGACCAAAGAACATTGGTTATCCTGATGAATTTAAAAAACTGATCGCTGAAGAATCAGGCGAAACACTTAAAATGAAACAGATATTCACAGACCATACTGCTGCTTATAATGAAAACATAAAAAAGGCTGATAAGCTTCTTAATGAGAAAAAATATTCCGATGCAAAATTACTTTATGAAAAAGCTTTGAGCATTAAACCATTTGAAGAATATCCCAAAACAAAAATTGAAAAAATAAATTCTATACTTAATACTATTGAAGAATTACATAAGAACACTTTTTAATCAGAGGAGAATAAAATGAGTGAAGAAAAAAAATTGACTGACAATTTCGAAAACGAAATTAAACTCTTGGATATGATCTATACCGATATGATTGAAGCTTTGCACCAAAGACCGGATGAAAACGATATTGAGGCAATTCGTCTTTACATAGATAATATCCGTGGAGTGTTTAACCGCACTGTTTTTAGAGTAACTGAGATAAAAAACAATCTGCAAAAAGATCAAAAACTTAAACATGAAACCTGGAATCCGCCTGCTTAGTTAAATCTTTTCTTTTTTCCTCCTCATAAAACCATTTAAACGGGAATTATGGGGAGGATATTGATTCTATTCTGTTCTTTAAACACAAAACTTTTTAGTAATTTTACATTAACATTTTTTAGAATTTAGGAGTTATAATGTCTCAAGAAGTAAAACTTGACGAGAAGCTGAACCTAAAAAAAGATTTTCCTGTTTCATCTTTTGATGAGTGGAAAAAGCAGGTTGAACAAGATCTTAAGGGCGAATCATTTGAGAAAAAACTTATCACTAAAACTTATGAAGGAATTGATCTCCAGCCAATTTATACTTCAAACGATATAAAAGATTTACCACAATTAAATTCTCTTCCGGGTTTTGATAATTATCTGCGTGGTAGTTTTGCCGCAGGTTTTAATGGAAGGGACTGGGAAATATCACAGGAATTTAATCAGGCTCTGCCTGAAGAAATTAATGATGCATTAATACATGATCTTAAACGAGGATTAAACTCTGTAAATATCCTGCTGGATAATCCAACTCAGCTTGGTTTGGATGCTGATCAATCTAAATCCGGTGAAGTTGGCAAAGATGGATTATCAATTTCAGGTGTTAGAAAGATGCTCGTTTTGTTCAAAGATATCGATCTTACAAATCAGCCAATTAATATTTCAGGTGGTTTTTCTGCTTTGCCAATCACTCTTCTGTTTAACGCCTATGCAAATGAAACAAGAACAAGTTTGATGAATATTAAAGGGTCAATCACTTCAGATCCTTATGATTATCTGTTAACAAAAGGTCAACTGCCGTTTTCATTCAAACAGATTTTTTATGAGATAAAATTAGCTACCGAGTTAATGATCAAATCAAATTCTGCAATCAAAACAATCGGAGTAAGCGGAACAGCATTTAATGATTCAGGTGCAAATGCTGTTCAGGAACTAGCCTTTACTCTTGCATCAGCAGTTGATTACTTAAATGAAATGACTTCTCAAGGATTAAATGCTGATGATGTTGCAAAGAGAATTAAATTTACTTTCAATATCGGTTCGTTTTATTTTATGGAAGCTGCAAAACTCCGTGCAGCAAGAATGCTTTGGAGTAAGATTCTTGAAGCATTCGGCGTTACTGAAGACAATCGTAAAATGTTCATACATTGTAAAGCATCTGGGTTTAATCAAACCTATTTTGATCCTTATGTAAATATGCTTCGCACAACAACCGAAGCTTTTTCTGCAATTGTTGGCGGTGCAGATTCAATTCATACAAATCCTTATGATGAATCGTTTAATCCGTCAGACAATTTTTCAAGAAGAATTGCGCGTAACACTCAGATAGTTTTAAAAGAAGAATCACACCTCGATCAGGTTATTGATCCTGCCGGCGGTTCTTATTTTGTTGAAAAACTAACCGATGATATTGCTGAAGCTGCATGGA
Organism: Ignavibacterium sp.; assembly: GCA_032027145.1. Taxonomy (NCBI): domain Bacteria; kingdom Pseudomonadati; phylum Ignavibacteriota; class Ignavibacteria; order Ignavibacteriales; family Ignavibacteriaceae; genus Ignavibacterium; species Ignavibacterium sp. The sequence goes on from JAVSMP010000001.1 coordinate 100,771, forward strand.
AATTATTCCAAACGGTAGAAGAAAAAGGCGGAATGTTAGAAGCTATTAGATCTGGTTTTGTGCAGGAAGAAATAAACAAAGTTGCTGAAGCAAGAAAAAAAGATTTTGCAAAACGGAAATCTGTTCTTGTCGGAACAAATATGTATGCAAATCCAAAAGAAAAAGCAGTAGAAATAAAAAAGATTGATTACGATGCGATTTATAAAAAACGGGTTGAATATATCCAGAAATTCAGAATTACAGGTGAAGATAAAAAGCATAAAAGTATTTTGAATAAACTGCAAAAGATAGCTGATACAAAATCTTTTGACATGATTGAAGATGCTGTGGATGCTTTTATTGAAGGTGCTTCAATTGGTGAAGTTTCAAAATCAATTCGTGCCTCTGCCGAAAAAGGAATTTCAGTTAAGCCTTTAAAACTATTCCGGCTTGCAGAGATGTTTGAAGATGTAAAACTATCTGCCGAAAATTATAAATTAATAAACGGCAGTAAACCTAAAATATTTTTAGCAACGATGGGTCCGTTAAAACAATTTAAAGCACGCGCAGATTTTTCAAGAGCATTTTTTGAAGTAGGTGGATTTGAAATTGTTTATCCTAAAGGATTTAGTACAACCGATGAAGCTGTAAATGCAGCGATTGATTCAAAAGCTCAGGCTGTAGTTATCTGCTCAACCGATGATACATATCCTGAACTCGTTCCGCCTATCGTAAAAGGAATAAAAGAAAAATCAAAAAATGTTGCTGTGATACTTGCCGGTTATCCTAAAGATCAGGTTGAAGAACATAAAAAATCCGGAGTTGATGATTTTATTTATCTCGGCGCAGATGCGCATTTAATTTTAAGTAGTTTATTAAAAAGAATAACACAATAGAACGCGGATGACACAGATATTACGGATCTTCACGGATTAGATCAGTCCAAATCAGTTTTATCCGTTTGATCAGTGTCCCATTGCTCTAAAAATTATGAGAAAGTTATGAAACCAAATTTCAAAGAAATAAAACTTGATTTAAAATCTAAATCCATCTCTAAAAAAGATTGGGAAGAAAAATTTAAACAAGAAACCGGGAAAAAACTTATTGATTTTATCTGGGAAACAATGGAACAAATCCCTGTTAAATCACTCTATACAAATGATGATCTGAAGGAACTTGAGCACAAAGATTATCTATCAGGACTTCCACCCTTCTTCCGCGGACCTTATGCAACTATGTATGTTCAGCGTCCGTGGACGATCAGACAATATGCAGGATTCTCAACTGCTGAAGAAAGTAATGCATTCTACAGAAGAAATCTTGCACAAGGACAAATGGGGCTCTCTGTTGCATTCGATCTTGCAACCCACCGTGGATATGATTCAGATCATCCAAGAGTTGTTGGAGATGTTGGAAAAGCTGGTGTTGCAATTGATTCAATTGCAGATATGAAAATTCTGTTCGATCATATTCCGCTTGATAAAATGTCTGTATCAATGACTATGAATGGTGCTGTTCTTCCCGTTCTTGCATTTTATATAGTTGCTGCCGAAGAGCAGGGTGTAAAACATGAACAGCTTACAGGAACAATCCAGAACGATATTCTAAAAGAATATATGGTTCGTAATACTTATATCTATCCACCTGAAATGTCAATGAAAATTGTGGCTGATATTTTCAAATTTACTGCTAAGAACATGCCTAAATTTAACAGCATTTCAGTTTCTGGTTATCATATGCAAGAAGCCGGTGCAACTGCTGATCTTGAAATGGCATATACTCTTGCTGATGGTTTAGAATACGTTCGCACAGGAATAAAAGCAGGGATGGATATTGATGAGTTTGCTCCACGAATTTCATTTTTCTGGGCACAAGGTATGAATTACTTTATGGAAGTTGCAAAGATGCGTGCCGCAAGACTTATCTGGGCAAAGATGATTAAACAGTTCAATCCAAAAAATCCAAAATCAATGTCTTTAAGAACTCACTCACAAACTTCGGGCTGGAGTTTAGCTGAACAGGATCCATTTAATAATGTTATCAGAACCTGCATTGAAGCAATGGCTGCTGCACTTGGTCATACTCAATCACTTCATACAAATTCATTGGATGAAGCAATAGCACTTCCAACAGATTTCTCAGCCAGAATAGCCCGCAATACTCAGCTTTATCTGCAGGAAGAAACTTATATCACTAAAGTTATTGACCCTTGGGCTGGTTCTTATTATGTTGAAGCATTAACCGATGCACTTTTAAAAAAGGGCTGGGAATATATTCTTGAAGTTGAATCTTACGGAGGAATGACAAAGGCTATTGAAGCAGGTATTCCTAAAATGCGAATTGAAGAAGCATCTGCAAGAAGACAAGCCAGGATTGACTCCGGAAAAGAGACAATAGTAGGTGTTAATAAATACAGATTAGAAAAAGAAGATCCGATTGAAATTCTGGAAGTAGATAACACTGCAGTAAGATTATCACAGATAAAAAGACTGCAGGACGTAAAGAAAAACAGAAATGATGATGAAGTAAAAAATGCTTTGGATGAGCTGACTAAGTGCGCAGAAACTGGTGAAGGAAATTTATTGAAACTCTCAATCGTTGCAGCAAGAGCAAGAGCAACACTTGGAGAAATTTCATTAGCAATTGAAAAAGTAAGTGGAAGGTATCAGGCAGTGACAAGAACAATTTCAGGAGTTTACAGCAGCGAATATTCTCAGGACGATCATTTGTTTGAGCAGGTTAGAAAAATGACTGATGAATTTGCAAAACATGAAGGACGCCGTCCAAGAATATTAATTGCAAAAATGGGACAGGATGGACACGACCGCGGGGCAAAAGTTGTTGCAACAGCTTATGCGGATATGGGATTTGATGTTGACGTCGGACCATTATTTCAAACTCCGGAAGAAACTGCACAGCAAGCAGTGGAAAACGATGTTCACGTTGTTGGAATGAGCTCACTTGCTGCCGGGCATAAGACACTTTTACCGCAGCTTGTTGAAGAACTTAAGAAACTTGGAAGAGAAGATATAATTGTTATTTGTGGTGGAGTTATTCCAGCACAGGATTATGATTTTCTTTATGAGCATGGTGCTTCTGCAATATTTGGTCCCGGTACAAAAATTCCGGAAACAGGAATAAAAATTATGGAGTTGATAAAGGAGAGGTTTTAGAATCTTTGAATCTTCATAGTTAGTTTTTAATTGTTTTTACTTCTAAACTTCTGCCAATCCTACTAATTGGCAGCAAAAAATAATTAATAATAGATGAATCAATTATTAGGCGGATTTGTTATATTTGCCTAAGAAATACTTCAAACCAACCTTCAAATAATTCCTAATCTTGGTTCGATTTTTAGGCAGATTTGTTATATTTGCCTTGTAAAAGAACCAAAAGTTTTAGATGGAAGAAATAATTAAAATATTTGAAAAAAATAAAGGTTATGCTCGTATGGTGGAGCTAAAGAAGGCTAATATTCATACAAGACGAATTGCAAATGCTGTTGAATTAGGTGTCATTGAAAAAATAAAACCTGGTCTTTATAAACTAAAGGACTATCCTTGGGATGAGCATGGTAGTTTTGCGGAAGTAAATCATGCATACATGAAAGCTGTAATCTGTCTTACTTCAGCTGCTGAATATTATGAACTGACGACTTTTAATCCTTTGTATATTTCAGTTGCTGTTCCACATAATACTCCAAAGTTTAACCTGGATTATCCACCAATAAAAGTTTATTACTTTGCAGATAGCTATTACTCGCCAGGAATCGAAACCCTGAAAACCAAAAGTGGAATTGTAAAAATCTACAACAAAGAAAAAACAATTGGTGATCTTTTTAGATATATGAAAAAGATTGGTGAAGATATTGCAGTGGAATCTCTAAAAACATATCTGCAAAATCGGAAAGAAAGAAATATTCCAAAACTTATTGAGTATGCAGAAATTTGTGGAGTAAAAAAGAAAATTGAACCGATGGTTAAGGCAATATTATCGTGAAAGAGAAAAAAGAAATAAAAAATGTTGCAGCTTCAGTTAAAGAAAGGTTGAGGAATATTTCGGTTCAATATGGAAAAGAATTTCAAAGTATAGTTAGTCAGTATGTTCAGGAAAGATTTCTCTATCGTCTATCGCAGTCAAACTATTCTAATAATTTAATTTTAAAAGGTGCTTTATTATTTATTGCACACGATATAAGTAGAAATCCTCCGACAAGAGATATAGATTTTCTTGGTATTTCCCTATCGAGCCAAATTGAAGAATGTATTGAGATAATAAAAGATATAGCATCAATAAAAGTTGATGATGGTGTTGAATTTACTACGATAAATATTAAAAGCAAAAAAATAAAAGAAGATTCTGATATTGAGGGAGTTAGAGTTCATATCCCGTATAAGATGGATACAATTAAAGGCTACTTCTCAATTGATATCGGATTTGAAGATACAATAACTAACGAACCTTATGAAATTGAATTTCCTGTTTTGCTGGATTTCCCCTCACCAAAAATACTGGTTTACTCACTCGAATCAGTAGTAGAAGAAAAATTTGAGGCGATAGTAAACCTTAATTTTGTTACGAGTAGAATGAAAGATTTTGATGATTTTGTTTTTATTACGAAGATGAATCCATTCAATAAAACAATACTGAATGATGCTATAAGTAGGACTTTTGAAAATCGGGAAACTAATATTAAAGATAGTGATATAATCTTTAATGAAAATTTTAGAAAGGATATTCAGAAGCAAAAGCAATGGCAAGCTTTTCTACAAGTAAACAAGCTTGATGAAAAAATCAGTTTTCCAGAGGTACTAATCAAAATACAATCATTCATCCAACCTATATTTGAATACAGGACAAAGAATAATTGGAATCCGGATAAATGGAAATGGGAATAATTATTATTTTAACTTTATGAAAAAACAAACTTCAAAAACAGCTGATACTTACAAACCTGACTGGGCTCCAGAAAACGCCGGTGATGAATTTGCTGTACGCATAGTTAAAGGAAAGCAGAGTATGACTGCAAAAAAAGTAGGTTCAAGATTAAACACAAGTTCAAGTGAAATTAAGCGAAAACAACTCTCGGTTGATGAATATGTTGATGGAGTTCTGAATTTTGATCGTAATATTCTGGCTAGAGCAATTACATTAATAGAAAGTAACAATCCCTCTCATCACGATACAGCACAAGAAGTTTTGAAAAAATTGCTTCCACATTCAGGCAAATCTTTAAGAATAGGGATTACAGGTGTTCCCGGTGCAGGCAAAAGTACTTTGATTGAATCACTTGGGATGTACCTGATTAAACAAGGTCACAAAGTAGCTGTATTAACAATTGATCCAAGCAGCACAGTAACAAAAGGAAGTATTCTTGGTGATAAAACGAGAATGGAAAATCTTTCCAAAGAAAAAAATTGTTTTATCAGACCATCTCCTTCAAGCGGAACACTTGGCGGTGTTACAAGAAAAAGCAGAGAAACTATAACAATTTGCGAAGCTGCCGGATATGATATAATACTTATTGAAACTGTCGGTGTAGGACAAAGTGAAGTTACAGTTCGTTCAATGGTTGATTTCTTTTTACTTGTTTTAATTGCCGGCGCTGGTGATGAGCTTCAGGGAATTAAACGCGGCATTATGGAATTGGTTGATGCGGTATTAATCAATAAAGCTGATGGCGATAATGAAAAAAGAGCTAACATATCAAAAGCTGATTACAACAATGCACTTCATTATCTGCAGCCCGCAACAAAGGGATGGACAACTCAGGCTTACACCAGTTCTGCCCTATCGGGTAAAGGAATTCCAGAATTGTGGGAAGTGATAAAGAAATTCGAAAAGACAATCAAACATTCAGGATTTTTTAATCAGAGAAGAAAAGATCAATCAATAGAATGGGTTTTCAGAATGGTTGAAGATTCATTGCATGATGAATTTTATAATAATGAGAAAGTCCAAAACGAGATTGAACAAGTAAAGGACCAACTTTCAAAAGGCAAAACCACCCCAACTCTTGCTGCTGAAAGGCTGCTGATGGTTTATAAATCCCGTTAAGCTAAATCATATCAGCCAATTGTTTCTGAATCATCAATAATGAACAAGAGTATAAAATTCAAAAGCTGATTAAGTAAATAGAGCCTCAATTTTTCCATACCAGTTTTGTTTTTATTATTTTGCATATAGCAAAACAAACAAATTAGGTTTGTAATGGATATAGAAATTCTTTCTCGTTTACAATTCGCTTTTACAATAGCTTTCCACTACATATATCCGCCATTAAGCATAGGAATTGCAATTATTCTTGTGATAATGGAAGGCAGGTATCTTAAAACAAAAGATAAGTTCTACGAAAACATGACAAAGTTTTGGGTAAAAGTATTTGCCTTAACTTTTGCAATCGGCGTAGCAACCGGAATAGTAATGGAATTTGAATTTGGAACTAACTGGGCAACATATTCCCGTTTTGTAGGAGATGTTTTTGGAAGTGCACTTGCTGCCGAAGGAATATTTGCTTTCTTTCTTGAATCGGGTTTTCTTGCAGTCCTGGTTTTTGGTTGGGATAAAGTTGGACCCAAAATGCATTTCTTTTCAACACTTATGGTTTCACTTGGATCAATGTTCAGTGCTGTCTGGATTGTAGTTGCAAATTCCTGGCAGCAAACCCCTGCAGGCTATCACATTGTTGGTGAGGGTATTAATGCTCGTGCTGAAATAACTGACTTCTGGGCAATGGTTTTCAATCCTTCTTCTGTTGATAGAGTTTTACATGTAATATCTGGCTGTTGGTTAGCAGGTGCATTTTTATTGATAAGTATAAGCGCTTATTATATCATTAAAAACCGTCATATTAGATTTGCAAAATCATCAATTAAAACTGCTTTAGTTGTTGCTGTAATTGCATCATTATTTCAATTATTTACCGGACACTCGAGTGCGGTAGGTGTAAGCAATAATCAACCTGCAAAGTTAGCAGCAATGGAAGCTGTCTTTGACGACCAAACTAATGCACATCTTTATTTATTTGGCTGGGTTAATGAAGATAAACAGGAAGTAAATTTTGGTATTGCTTTACCGGGAATGTTAAGTTATCTGATTGGCTTTGACACAGAAACTAAAGTAACAGGATTGAATTCATTTAAAGAAGAAGACAGACCTCCTGTTAACATTGTATTTCAAGCATATCATCTAATGGTTGCTATTGGATTTACACTTATCATATTAAGTATGCTTGGTGTTTTTTTCTGGATCCGCGGAACGATGTTCAAACAAAAATGGCTGATGTGGGCTTTTGTATTTTCAGTATTGTTGCCTCAAATTGCAAATCAGGTCGGCTGGATAACTGCCGAAGTGGGAAGACAACCTTGGATTGTTTATGGATTGTTAAGAACTTCTGAAGGTTTATCCAAAGCTGTTAATGCTGATCAGATCTGGTTTTCTCTTATACTGTTTACTTTGATATATATTGGATTGTTTATCTTATTTATATATCTGCTTAATGAAAAAATCCAGCACGGACCCGAAGATGTTGATGCAATTCCTTCAGAAATAGGACATCCAAAATCATAAAGGATTAACAAAAAATGGAATTTACTTTTGATCTGAATACTATTTGGTTTTTAATAATCGGAATTCTTTTAATCGGTTATTCAATTCTTGATGGCTTTGATCTTGGTGTTGGAGCTCTTCATCTTTTTGTTAAGGATGATACTGAGAGAAGAATTATGCTCAACTCAATCGGACCTGTATGGGATGGTAATGAAGTCTGGCTTGTAACCGGCGGAGGAGCATTATTTGCAGCATTCCCTCATGTTTATGCAACTGTGTTTTCAGGTTTTTACACTGCAATAATGATGCTTTTATTTATGCTTATATTCAGAGCAGTTGCAATTGAATTCAGAAGCAAGCGGCCAATGAGATGGTGGAGACAAATGTGGGATGTTGCATTCAGTATTGCAAGTATTTTTATTGCCTTTCTTGCTGGTGTTGCTGTAGGAAATTTAATTACAGGTATTCCACTCAATGCTGATAAAGAATTTATCGGAACATTCTGGAGTTTAATAAATCCTTATACCGTTTTAGTAGGTGTTACAACTATTGCGCTTTTTATGATGCACGGGGCAATATATGGAGTAATGAAAACTGAGAATGAATTACATAATAAACTTAGAGGCTGGGTTAACAATACAATAATTTTCTTTATCATTTGTTACATTACAACAACAATGTCAACATTAATCTATTATCCGCATATGATTCAGCACTTTAAAGAATTTCCGGCACTTTTTGTACTGGCAATATTAAATATGCTGGCAATTGCAAATATTCCAAGAGAAATTTCTAAAGGAAAGGATTTCTTAGCTTTCCTTTCATCCTGTGCTTCAATCGCTGCCTTATTAACGTTGTTTGCATTTGGTGTATTTCCAAACTTTGTGATTGCATCAAATAACCCTGAGTTTAGTTTAAATATTTATAATGCGGCATCGTCTCAAAAAACATTGAATATTATGTTGATAATTGCATTAATAGGAATACCATTTGTCCTTGCTTATACGATTAGCATTTATTGGATATTCCGGGGTAAAGTTAAATTAAATAATATGAGCTATTAAGAATTTCTTAAGCACTTAGTAAAAAGATTCAATTATATAATCTGGCATTAAAAATAATAATTCGGAGATGAATTGATGGAAATAATTTTAAGCATATTTATAGGCATTGGTTTAGCCGCTGCAGTTGGATTCAGAATTTTCATCCCATTTCTTATTGTTTCAATTGCTGCTTATACAGGAAATCTTGAACTATCAACATATTTCAGCTGGATTGGAACTTTGCCAGCATTGGTGTTATTTGCGGCTGCAACTGTTGTAGAGATTTTCAGCTACTACATTCCCTGGGTTGATAATTTTCTTGATGCAATAAGTCATCCGCTTGCAATATTTGCAGGAATTGTTTTAAGCGGTGCTGTAGTAACAGATTTTCCGCCATTGATAAAATGGTCGCTGGCATTTATTGCCGGCGGCGGAGTTGCTGGAACTATTCACGCTGCAACAGGAATGATAAGATTAAAATCTTCTGCCCTAACCGGAGGTGCAGGAAATCCTATAGTTTCAACTGCTGAGGCTGGCGGATCAATTTCATTATCTCTAATTGCAATTTTTATCCCAGCTGTTGCTGTAATTATTGTGGGAGTTATAACTGTTTATTTATCATTTATGATAAAGAAAAAATTCTTTTCACCGCCTAAGGAGAGTTGATAATCTCAAATTCACCGGGTTTTAGTTTATTAATTTTCCATTGACCTATTGAGATTCTTATCAGTCGTAAGGTTGGATAACCGATTGCTGCTGTTATCCTTCTTACCAGCCTGTTTCTTCCTTCTGTAATAGTTAATTCAATCCAGCTGGTTGGAATACTTTTTCTTTCTCTTATTGGTGGATTTCTTTCCCAGATTATTGGATTATCAATAATTTTTACTTTTGCTACTTTAGCAAAACCATCATTCAGCAACACTCCCCTATTTAGTTTTTGTACATCAGTCCAATTAATTTTTCCCTCTACCTGTGCCCAATAACATTTTTCTAACTTATACTTTGGATCAGAAATCTTATGCTGAATTTTTCCGTCATCCGTTAATAAGACCAAACCTTCGCTATCATAATCCAATCTTCCTGCCGCATAAATATTTTTAATCGGAATAAAATCTGATAATGTTTTTCTTTTTTCTTTATCAGTAAACTGACAAAGAACATTAAAAGGTTTATTGAAAAGAACTATCATTATGCAAACACATAACAGCTTATTGATTTTGTAAATTAAATTCTATTATACACTTCAATCATTTGAACCTTTCTAATCAGGGTTGTCTGTGTTTCAATCAATACTATAACTTATTGTACATTCCAACTATACCCGACACTAAACTCTGTATTCGGAATCGAGACAGGAAGTTTCCCTTTAGCGGATAAAGTCCCGTTCAAAACATTTAACACAGCACGCTGAGATGCTTTTGAATCACTGAAAGTACAAATATAATTTTCTGCATCTGGAAAATTTGAAAGCAAATAAGGACTTTCAAAACTGATTATCAGAACTTTTTTATTTAGAGCAAGTAAATCCTGAAAGAAATTATATTGTATATCTGATACAGTCTTACCATTTACACCACTTCGAATATAAAAGTATGCAGGTACAATTATAAAATCACTGTCCTTCGCTATATCCAACGCCAGCTTATAATCAGAACTAACTGATTCATTGGTTAGAAGTGTGTGTGAATACACAGAAAATGATTCATGAATGATCTGTGAAAAGTGTGCATCTTTAATGTTCTTGCGATTTGTTATATCTATTATAAACATTTTTAAGTATTTGCTTGAGTCTATCGGCAATAATTCTTTATCCGCTTTTACAATTGTAACTGAATTTTCTGCAATAGTTTTTGCAAGCTGATAATGTTCTTCAAGTCTGATTCGTTTAGGCAAAACAGTTTTTTGTTTATAATCTTTAACATCAAGTTTTAACCAGCGTTTAAGTGTTAAGATTTTCTTCACACTTTCATTTAATCTTTCTTTTGTAATTTTGCCGGACTTAACAGCCTCATAAATAGCAGTTATACCTTCTCTTGAATTTAAAGGCATCAATAAAATATCATTGCCGGCATTAAAAGCCATAATACAAGCTTCAGCATTAGAGTAGTAATTTGTAACAGCTTTCATATCAAGTGCATCTGTTATGATTAAACCTTTATAATCCAATTGCTCTTTTAACAGCTTTGTTATGATTTTATATGATAAAGAAGCAGGAATTTTCTTGTTGTTGTCGAATGCAGGAACATTCAAATGACCGCTCATTATCGCTGGAACTTTGTTTTCAATAAGTGATATGAAAGGCTTTAACTCATTATTCATCAGAGTTTCTTTGTTACCACTAATAACAGGCAGATCAATATGTGAGTCAGTTTTTGTATTACCGTGACCCGGAAAATGTTTTGCAATCGGAATCACTCCAGCTTCTAAGGAGCCGTTTACAAACGATAAACAAAATTCTGTAACAACATCTTTATCCTCTGAATACGAGCGAAGATTGATAACAGGATTACCGGGATTATTATTTACATCGGCTACTGGTGCTAAGTTGATATTAACCCCAAGCATCAATGCTTCGATTGCTGTTGCTTTGCCAGTTTGGTATGCAAAATCAGGATTGTATGTTGAGCCCAATGCCATATTATGCGGAAATGTATTTGAAGCTTTCATACGCATACCAATACCATTTTCAAAATCAGCTGAAACAAGCAGTGGAATTTTCGAATTCTTTTGCAGCTCGGCAATCATCGAAGCAGTTTCTTCTACATTACCGGTTGATATAACTATTCCTCCGATTCCATGTAGCTTCACCATTTCCAGAGCAAACCGAAATTCTTTCGATTGCTGATCAAGAGTTTTTCCGAAGACAGCAGGCATAAAAATCTGAGCACACTTATCATACAGTGTCATTGACTCAAGGGTTTTATTTACCCAAAGTTCATCTTCTTCGGAAAGCTCAATCACTTTTCGCGTTCCCCTTGATGATTTATCAATCACATTTTCTTCTCCTTTATTTATACTTGATGGAGAAAATGAAACAAACAATTGAAAAATTATCAGAGTAATTATTACAAATATTAGTCTGCCGAAAAACTTATCTCTCATCTGATTGGTTTATATCTTTAATAACAGCATCGTGCAAAGCAGGACGTACTTTTGTTAAGCCAGAATTTTCCCTGGTTGGATAAACACGATTGGTCAGAAAAACTACAAACAGATTTCTAACAGGATCAGCCCACACTGATGTGCCTGTAAATCCTAAATGCCCAAAAGAATTACTGCTAAAATAATTACCTGCTGTAGATCCTTTTTCGGATTTGGTATCCCATCCTAAAGCCCTTGTACTTCCGGTGTCATATCTTTTGGTAAACATTTCAATTGTGCTGCTTTTTAAAAACTCCCTGCCATTTACTTTTCCTTTATCCATCAGCATAGACATAACCTTTGCAATATCTCCGGCAGTTGAAAAAAGTCCGGCGTGACCAGCAACTCCGTTTAGTATATAAGAGTTTTCATCGTGCACTTCTCCTTGAATAGTCTTCATCCGCCAGTAATTATCTATTTCAGTCGGGGCACAATATTTCTTTAGTGAGTCTGGTACATTAAAATAAGTAGAATTCATTTCTAAAGGTTTAAATATTTCATCTGTGCAAAATCTATCAAGTGTTTTTCCGGTTACTTTTTCAATTACCTTTCCCAATGTAATAAATCCAAGATCGGAATAAATCGTTTTTTCACCCGGATTATATTCCAAAGCTGCCTTGTACAGTTCATTTAACACCTGGCTGTAGTTTAATCCTTTTTCATAAAATCTTATAAAAGCTGGTAAACCGGAATTATGAAGCAACAGATTTCTTATAGTAATATTTTCTTTATTATTATTTCCAAACTCAGGAATATACTTTACGACCTTATCATCCAAACTAAATAAGCCTCTATCTATACAAAGCATTGCTGCAGTGGTTGTTGCAATCACTTTTGTTAAAGAGGCAAGATCAAATATTGTATTATTATTTACCATAGAAGAATTTTCTTCGTATGTAAATCTTCCGAATGAGTTTTCATATATAATACTTCCATTCTGCCAAACTAAAACCACTGCACCGGGAAATGCTTTATCTTTAATGCCATTATTTACAACTGACTCTACATCTTTAAAATCATAATTATTGTTTTGTGCACAAAGGTTAAGAACTAAAAGATTCAGAGAAAGAATAAAAATTGTTTTGAGTTTCATATCAGAATTTCCTTTGTATTTACATACTTAATTTAACCTAAATTACTTTAATGAAAAAATGAGATGTATCCTTTCAATCTAATTGTTATATTTAAACCAAAAGTTTTAGGATTACTATGAGCGAGCTGGAAAAATATTTTTCTAAATTTCGTAAAAATATAATCGGGATTGATGAATCATTTGACACTCCATTCGGTAAAAAGAAAATTATCTATGCTGATTGGATAGCAAGCGGCAGATTATATAAACCTATTGAAGAAAAAATCTGTGAAACATTTGGCCCGCTCGTCGGCAATACTCATTCAGAGGCAAGTGTAACCGGAACTACAATGACTCTCGCTTATCATCAGGCACATAAAATTATAAAAGAACATGTTAATGCAGATAAAGATGATGTGATTATAACTGCCGGGTCCGGAATGACAACAGTTGTTTGCAAATTTCAGAGATTACTTGGACTTAAAATACCTGAACAACTTGTTGACTATATAAATCTCCCTGACGAATTAAAGCCTGTTGTTTTCATAACACACATGGAACATCATTCGAATCAGACTACATGGTTAGAAACCATTGCTGATGTAGTTGTAATCGCTCCTAAAGATGACGGACTTGTTGATATTGACGACTTTAAGAAAAAATTAAAAAAATATAAAGACAGAAAACTTAAAATCGGAGCTTTTACAGCAGCTTCAAATGTTACAGGTATCGAGCCTGATTATTACGAGCTGGCAAAAATAATTCATCAGCATGGCGGATATTGTTTTGTTGATTTTGCCTGTGCCGCTCCTTATGTAAAAATTGATATGCACCCCGCGAACCCTGAAGCCAAGCTTGATGCCATATTTTTTTCACCGCATAAGTTTCTTGGAGGACCAGGAACTCCAGGAGTTTTGATTTTTGATTCCAAGTTATATAAAAACAAAGTACCTGATCTACCAGGCGGCGGAACAGTTGACTGGACAAATCCCTGGGGACAGCATAAGTTTGTAAATAATATTGAAGCGCGTGAAGACGGCGGAACCCCTGCTTTTCTGCAAACAATTAAAGCCGCACTTTGCATAAAATTAAAAGAAGAAATGGGCGTGGAGAACATTAGAAAACGCGAAGAAGAATTAGTTAACCTTGCTTTTACAGGTTTGAAGAGGATACCTAAAGTTCATATTCTTGCAGGCAATATTGAGCACAGGCTTGGTGCTATTTCGTTTTATGTAGAAGATATTCATTACAATCTGATAGTAAAACTTCTTAATGATAGATTTGGTGTTCAAGTACGAGGCGGCTGCTCCTGTGCAGGGACCTATGGACATTATTTATTACACGTTGACCCAAACAGGTCTAAACAGATAACAGATAAAATTGATCAGGGTGATCTTTCTGAAAAACCAGGATGGGTCAGAATGTCAATTCATCAAACTATGACTGATGAGGAACTAAATACAATTATTACCGGAATAGCACAGATTATTTCAAACATCAGTGATTGGGAAAAAGAATACTATTACGATAAAACCAAGAACGAATTCTTCCATATTTCTTCAAACAGCGAAGAATTAAACAGGATTAAAAGCTGGTTCCAGTTTAATTAAACAGTACTTTGTCTATCAATTGACTTTGTGCAGAATAATTCTAAAATACTAGCATAGTTATTCAATATTTGTGCTAAACAAATACATTTTCTTAATCATAAAAAGGAGGGTGTAAATATGTTAGCGATTGGTGCGTATGAAAAATGCAAGCAGTATTTAAAACTACATTCAACTGAGTCTGAAGAAACCCGTGAAGTTTTTCCTTGTATTTCTATTTCACGGCAAAGCGGAGCCGGTTCTTATCAAGTTGTGAATAATCTTTTAGAATATTTACAGCAGAACACCAAACAGCCTGAAAATCCCTGGACCTATTTTAACAAAGAATTAATCTCTCAGGTTCTTGAGGATTTTAAATTACCGAAAAATTTCAGCGCATACTTTGTTGAAGATAAATATAATCATATCTCAGATGCTGTTAATGAACTTCTTGGTGTTAAACCTTCTGAATGGACAATAGTTCAGAAAACAACAGAGATTATTTTAAGACTATCCAGATTCGGTAAAACAATTATTGTAGGAAGAGGCAGTGTAGTTATTAATACTAAACTGCCAAATTGTTTTCAGATTAGATTAGTAGCTTCCTTAGATAACAGAATTAAACACATACAGGAAGTATTTAATCTTTCAAAACCTAAAGCATTGGAGTATATTACAAAAGAAGAAACTAGCAGAAAGAAATATCTGAAGTCGCATTTTTTTAAAGATACTGATGATCCGTCACTTTATCATTTAATTTTAAACACAAGCAAACTCAGTTATCAAGAGGCGGCTGAGATAGTTTTTAATTTTGTTCAAAAAAGATATCCACAGTGTTTTAATAAATAAAAGATTATTTATTACTTGCTATAAAATCAATTACAGTCGAGTTGAAAATTTCCGGAATCTCATATTGTAAAAAGTGTCCGCAATTTTCGAGCAATAAAAGTCTGCTGTTTCTTATTTGTGATGCCCCAAGTTTTGCGATTTCTTCGGTGGATGTTTTGTAATGTATGCGGTTAGGAATTAGTAAATCATTTTTACCGAAAAATATTAATGTTGGAATATTAATTTTATTTAATTGATTGAAAACCTGCTCAGCAAGCAATCCGGTTAATGAGTTTGCAACAATCTGACAATGATTAAAAAACTCCTCATCATTTTTGATCGTAATTCTGTCTGCTATCATTTCCTCTGCTTCAATCGGCATCTGATAAAAATTAGTCTTGTAATTAATTCTTATCTGCTCATCAGAGGTATTATAAGAAATTTCCGGAGAGATAATAGATTTTAACTGTTCAATTTCATTGGGTTTAAAAGTTTCAAATCCGGCAGGTGCAGCAAGTATTAGTTTCTTTATAATATCAGGAAAGTTTATTACATAAGATAAAGCAATTTGTCCGCCCATCGAGTGACCGACTAAAGTTATATTATGCAAATCGAGTATTTTAATAAACTCATTCAGAAACTCTCTGTAAAATTCTACCGTTCCATTGTGAATTTGCTTGCTTGATTTACCATAGCCTGGTAAATCTACAGCAATACATCTGAAAGAATTTTTTAAGACAGTAATATTCCTATCCCATGCTTTTAAGTAACTGCCAAGTCCGTGTATAAAAAGTAAAACATCGGATGAACTACCTTCATCAATGTAAGCAACATCGTATTCATAAACTTTAACAAAATTAGTTTTGAATTTGTAATTGATTTGATCAAAAGTCTGGCTCATACAAAAAAGAGACTTCCTTCCTGAGAAGGAAGCCGAAAAAAATTATTTTAGAAAATTGATTACTGCATTATTAAACTCATCAGCTTTTTCAATCATTATCATATGTCCTGTATTGTCAAGCTCAGTAAGTTTTAAATTGTTTATTTTTCCAATTCCATTTTTAAATACATCCTCAGTATAACCGGGGTTTAAATAAGGATTTGGAATTAACCCGTCATTCTTTCCGTAAATCACCATAGTTGAAGTTTTTACTTTATCAAGTTTATCAAAAGTTGGCTCATCAAGCATTGCATTTACACATCTAACAACTGTATAAGCAAACTCATTAAAATCAGCAGCCTTTCTCATTCTCACTCTTTCTTCAACCATCCATTCCCAGTCATCTTTCCAGGAATAAAAATTATTAGATAGATTTCTTCTTATTCCTTCTTCAGTGGTTGATTTAACTGCTTTCATTGTCATCACACTTCTTAACCAATCTCCTTCACCTCTTTGAAACTCTTCAAATCCGGCAGGAGAAGCCAGAATTAGTTTTGATAGAGTGTTCGGATAATTAATAGAAAACATAATTCCTATTTGTCCACCCATAGAATGACCAACAAGAACAACATTCTTTAAATTTAGTTCTTCAATTAGATTTTTAATTTGTTCCGCATAAAAAGATATTGAATAACTGTAATCACCTTTTTGCGATTTTCCATAACCGGGCAAATCAACAGCTATCACTCTAAAGTGCTTCGATAATTCTGGAATATTATAACGCCAGAAACCTGCATTACTTGCCAAACCATGAATCAAGATAAGTGTTTCTCCACTGCTGCCTTCATCAATATATGCAATTTTTGGATTCCCTTTTGTATAATTAACAGAGTAATCATAATCAATATCAGAAAATTCCAGAGCTGGTTTATCCCAATATAAATAGCCAGAACAGCCTGTAAATATTAATGTTATTAGAATTATTATATATTTTTTCATTGCTTTCTCCTTAAAACATTAACCAGCTTAAAGTTGTAAATAAAACCCAGGGGTCTTTTGGTCTTGTGTTAAAATAAGTAGCAGAAGGAGCATTGAAGAAATCACCAAGCGCTAAGTAACCAGCACTTACCCCAAGAGTAAGAAACACTTTAAGATTATACTTAAATTCAAGATTTACTTCGGTACCCATATAAGAACTGCCGCCGGCAGGTGTAACGTTTGATAATGCTGCTGCAAGCCCAATCTTACCGCTAAATTTATTTGGTATAAAATCTTTATAGAAATTAAAGAAAGCGGCTGTAACTCCAAGTCCCATATTAGATATATCGTGAACAACCGAATAATATCTATTAACTACCTGTGCATCGGGGAAAAGTAATAATGCACGATGTGCACTATAAATTCCAACCGGTGAACCATAAACATTACCTGTGATAACGCTATTCAATGTTCCATCGCTTATTCCATTGTCATCACCAGTAGTATATAATCCTTCTAATGAAATTTTATCATTTGCAGTCATTCCATATTTATACTGAAGACTTGCATTTGCACTTAATCCAAAAATACTTGCAGCCTTGCTTGTTACCGTTCCAACACTGTCTATTGTTCCGATATTAGCAACTAAGAATGCATCTGCCCAAAATCTATCAGCAAGAAAATCACGGTTGTAAGCCGAGTGAATTCCTACCCAGCCAACATTTGCTTCATACTTCTGATTAATGCCAGGAAATTTTATACGTGTTGCACCGTTATATTCTGCCAGAGCGCTTGTCAAGCCTTGTCCTAATACACTAATACCGCCGGCATTTTTTCCTTTATCCCAAACATACCATAAACTTCCGCCCAGTTCTAAGAGCGGATGAATTCTTGAATCAACATCAAACATCCATAAAGTTACATCATCATTTTTGCTTATTTCATTTTCCCACAGCTGAAAATAGCTTAATCTGCTTTTTGTAGTAGCTGAAAGATCAGCAAATATACTTGCACCAACAGCTTGTGTCCCCCAAAAAGAAAGTTTATATCCGCTTGTCTGCGCCATTTGAACAGAACTAATATTTGGATCACTTACATTGTCAAATAATCTTTGCAATCCAATAACAGCATTCCAATCAGAATTATCTGGTCTTATTTCAACATTAGCTAACAATGTTTGCAGATTTACCTGTCCGGCATTTATCGCACCACCGCGATTATTACCCACACCATAAGCCTGATCGCCCCAGGTATAATCAATTTTAAATAATCCCCGGAATGTTGCAAATCCATCAAGAATAGATGGTTTATATATAAACATCGGAACAAATCGCTGCTCTGCATAAATTGCAGTTTGAGGAACAGTATTAGTTGAGTTTTGACCAAACAATCTTCCTATAACCTGCCCCTGCAATAAGTCATTTGTTGGGGTAATATTTGAACCGGTCATTCTTGTAAATGAATATCCGATAAATTGAAATTCTTTTGGTACAGGATCTTTTAATCTATTATTATCCTGCGCAAGAAAATCAGCAGTTGTTAAAAATAAAAAAATGTTAATAAGTAGAAATTTTTTCATTGGTTAACCTCCAATGATTGTTAAAAAAAGACGGCAGCAAAACTGCCGTCAGTGGAAAAATTATTGATAAATAAATGTTTGTATCCAGGTAGCTCCTAAAGGGATACTATTATATTTCGTACTGCCAAAACCTTCTGCAGCAGTGGGAGCAGTAAAACCGGTAATAGCAGGTGTTGTTTGTAATACTTCATACTTTAAATCTCTGGTTGTTACTCTGTAAATTCCTGTTGATGTAACAGTAGTAGGAACAGTTTGATTTAATGTAATATTCCTTATAGATGTGCCAGTGTTTGCAGCTGTACTAAAGGTACCTGAATATGTTACATCTACATTGAAGCTGTCAGTTGCAACAACTGTATATGTATTATTGCTGTTAAAAGTAGCAACAATCTTTTTTGTTTTTAAAGTTAATACTAATCCAGGCGCAACATTAGCACCTTCAGAAACCCAGGTGCCTGTCAGCAATTCTGTTGTCGGAGTTGCTGGAACAAAGCCCTGGATCCAGGTCTCGCCAAGTGCAACATTCATATATTTAGTGCTTCCAAAACCTTCAGCAGGTACCGGTGGTGTAATACCGGTTATTTCAGGTGTTGTTTGTACAACTTCATATTTCATCATGCCTTTTGAGTCCACCTGATAAATTCCTTTTGAAGTAACTGAAGTTGGAACGGTTTGGTTTAGTATTATTGAACGGATTGATGTGCCGGTATTTTCTGAAACTGAATAAGTTCCTGAATAAGTAACTTCTGCTCCTGTACTGTCTTTTGCAATAACGGTGTATGTGTTGTTTGAATTAAATGTGGCTACAATTTTAACTGACTTTAATGTTGCAGCCAATCCGGGTGCAATCCCTGCTCCTTCTGAATACCAGGTATTGACAATTTTATCTTGTTCTGCCGGCGGTTCAACAGTATCATCCTTTTTACTTTCACATCCAACATATAAAAATGTTAATGATATGAAAAGAGCCGCTAAAAATAGACGCTTCATAACTTTCTCCTTTTTATTTTTTGTTTGATTTGTTAGTTAATTGATTCTTGTGCATTTGTAGTAATACCTTCTTATCAATTTTTCCTGCTTCGCTTTTAGGAAGCTCGGATAAGAATTCAATATATTTTGGAATTTTATATTTTGCTAGATTTCCTAAGCAAAACTCTATAATATCATTTTCATTTAGCTTTTCATTCTCTTTGATAACAATATATGCTTTACCAACTTCGCCCCATTTTTCATCATCTACACCGATTACTGCTGTTTCTTTAATTTTACTATTTGTATATAAAAAAGCTTCAACCTCTGCAGGATAAACATTTTCGCCGCCGCTTATGAACATATTCTTTTTACGATCAACAACATAGAAATAACCTTCTTCATCTTTTTTTATAAGATCTCCGGTATGAAACCATCCTTCAGTTATAGCTTCGTTTGTGGCTTTTTCATTTCTCCAATATCCAGGTGTAACAACAGGAGATTTTAACCACAACTCACCTACTTCATTAACCTTACATTCTTCCTTGCTGTCTTTCATAACCTTTGCATCAAAATAAAAATTGGGAAAACCAATAGATCCCTTTTTTCTAATCGCATCATCCTGATGAAGTGAAAAGCAGTTTGGACCTACTTCTGTTAAACCAAATCCTTGTCTGATAAAAACCCCTTTATTATGCCAGATATTAATTAATGGTATTGGCATAGTAGCACCGCCGACAATAGCATATCTTACAGATGAAAGATCTACTTTGTTAAAGTATTTAGAATCTGCCATCATCTGCAGCATTGTTGGAACCCCAAATAGTATTGTAGCTTTTTCCTTTTCCATCAATTGTAGGATCAGATCAGGATCAAACTGAGTTAATAAAGTATGTGAAGCTCCGTGATGTAGAAATGGAGTGAACAAAACATTCCATCCGCCTGTATGAAAAAAAGGAGCAAAACTTTGTGTATGGTCAGCAGAGTTCAAGTCTAATCTTAATCCTGTATTTATAGAATTCCAGAACAACATCTTGTGGGTTATGATTACTCCTTTAGATAAACCAGTAGTTCCGGCAGTATAAAGTATCATAACCGGATCATTCTCATCAATCACTACAGATACATTAAATTCAGATTTAAGATTAGTTTCCAGTAAAAACTTTGATGGTTCATTCAGGTTTTTAATAATCTTAACTTTTGATAAGGAAGACAGCTTTGGTAAATGATCAGAAAATTCTTCATCATAAAAAAATACTTTAGGCTCAGCATCATTTATTAAAATATCAAGTTCACGTGGCATTAATCTAAAATTTAACGGAACCAACAATGCTCCTATTTTAATACAAGCTAAAAACAGAATAACATGTTCAGATTTGTTTTTTGAATAGATTGCAATTCTATCGCCTTTATTTATTTTATAATGGTCTATAAGATATTGTGCTAAATAATTTGTGCGATTATTAAAATCAAGGTAACTCCACTGTACATCCCGTTGATGTTCTCTGAGAAACATTCTGTCCGGAGTATAAGCTGCCCATTTATTTAACCAGTCTGTTTGAAAACTATTCATTGACTTTCCTTCTGTTAAACAAATATATTATTGAAGCAACAATAACTGAAAGTGAAATTGCAATAGCTGCTGAAACTCCTGGATTCTGTCCAGTTGCTATACTGAACGGCACTTTAATATTTCCATAGAAAAAACTAAAGTGAACAATTATAGCAACCAGCGAAGCTGTAATAACAGCAGACTTAGGAGTATCCTTTAAAAACATTCCAAACAAGATGGGAACAAAAGCAGCAGAGAAATAAGCATATACACCGTTCTGTGCAAAAATTCCTACGCTTAAATTCGGATTAACAAGCTGGTCGTAAGATAAAATTATAGATATCAGAGCGATTGCAATAATTACTATACGATTTATAATTATCATTGATCTGACATTTTTATTTTCATCTTTTGGCAAATACTTGCCAAACAATGGTTTTATAATATCTGCAGTAATTGAAGTTGAGACTGATTGTATTAATCCTTCAAGTGTTGAAATACCGGCAGATATCAAACCCATTACTACAATCAGACCAACATAAACAGGAAATTCCTTAACAACATAAGCTGATATAACTCCATCAAGTTTTAACGGTGCACCATTAATTGTCAGATCAGGGAAATCAATTCTCGCGTATAAACCTGTTATCACAACAAGAAAGAATAATACCTGCACTATAATACCAGCCGTTAAATATTTGTTTACATCTTTATCAGTTTTAAGTAAAAGTGATTTTGTTATTATATGCGGCTGACATACAATTGCAACTCCGATTACAATCTGCGAAAATATAATTTCAAAATAATCGCGAAACAAAAAACTTGATTCATTAGTTATTTGAGTTAGTTTTGGATCTATTGCTGAGAGCTTATCTAAAAATCCATGGATGCCATCAGAAAAATGTTTGTAACCAGAGCCAAGAAGAATAAATGCAACTATAATCATTATAATTGCCTGCACTGTGTTGGTATAAACCATTGAGTTAGCCCCGCCAAACATCATATAACCAAAAATAAATACTACTATTCCAATCAAAATTGTAAGCTCACTAACATTTAAAGTTCTTGCTAATACCTGAGTTAATCCGACACATATAAGAACTATGAAAGTAATTAATAGAAGTGATAGAAAAGCAAAGAACAGCCCATAACCTTTGCTTTCATATCTGGTTCCCATCCATTGAGCCATAGTTAATGCTTTAACACTACTACCGTGTTTTCTAAATCCTTTTGTCAGCACAATTAAAGAAACCATTGCTGCAGCAGGCATTACAAATGCATAAGAAATAACACCGCTAATTCCATAGAATGCAATGAATCCGGGATTTATGATAAAAGTTGCTGCGCTTGTCATCGATGCTGCTAAAGCCAAACCAACTGCAATTGGTGAAAATGATACATTGCCGATAGCATAATCATTGATGTTTTTTATTCTGATCGCACCGCGGATAACAAAATATAAGATTACTGAACTGTATGCTATTACAAGTATCCAGCCGGCTGTTACTAATTCCTTAGAAGCAATTCCCATAAAGCTTCCTGTTAAAGTTTAAAGATTGATAATGCAAAAGCTAATCCTCCACCGGAACCAATAAATAAAACCATATCTCCCTTTTGAACTAAACCCTTTTTGCACGCATCATCAAAAGCCATTGGAATGCAAGCTGAGCCTGTGTAGCCATAGTTTTGCATTATTGTATGTCCTTTTGATCTATCAACTCCAAGATTATCAAGCGTTTCCCAAATGGAGTTGATATTTAATTGTGTGAAAAAATACTTGTCGATGTTATCAGGATAAATATTTAATTCATCACAAGCATCTTTAATCATCTTTGTCCAGGTTAAAGGATTTATTTCTTTAGGAAATTTTTTGACAAACTTAAGTAAGTGATCTTTTTCTTCAATAACTTTTTGAGTAATAGGCTTGTGTGTTCCGCCAGCGTAAATCCCCATCCAATCACAGTACTGTCCTTCAGTATGTAATCTGCTGATAATAAAGCCTTCACCTTTATTATTTGTAGAAGAAAGCAAAACTCCCGCAGCACCATCAGCAAATAGTGTAACGGTTTTCTTATCCTGCAGATTCAAATACTTACTCATTGCATAAGCACCAATAACAAGAATTTTGTTGTACTTTTTATCTGCTTGAATATATTTTGAAGCGATATCAAGTGCAGTAACAAATCCTGCACAAGCAGTATTAACATCGAAGGTACCTGCATTAACTGCATTTAGACGGAACTGAACAACTGACGAAGTTGAAGGAGAGATGTATTCTGGCGTATCAGTTGCGATTATAATCAGATCTAATTCTTCAGCAGAGGTTTTCCCATCCTCAAGAATTTTTCTTGCAGCTTCAACACAAAGATCTGCTGCTGACTGATTTTCACTACACCATCTTCTTTCCTTTATAGCAAGATTTTCAACCAGCCATGTATCAACATCTTCACCAAGTAATTCATTAAAGTATGAATTAGGAACAACTCTTTCAGGCACATACATTCCGGAAGAGATTATTTGAGCATTTCTAATCATAAGACCAAACCGCCATCAACACTAAGCACTGTTCCTGTAATATATTTTGCTTCATCACTGACTAAGAACAAATATGCATTTGCAATATCTTCAGGATCACCAAGCTTACCCAAAGGAGTTTTCTCTTTAAGCATTTCAATAACTTTCTCGGGAATAGTATTAACCATTTCTGTTGCAATGAATCCCGGAGCAACTGCATTTACATTAATTCCTTTTCTTCCAAGCTCACGTGCCCATACTTTTGTCATTCCAATAATACCTGATTTTGTAGCAACATAATTAGTTTGCCCGAAGTTTCCATACAATCCTACTACTGATGAAGTATTAACAATTCTACCGTATTTATTTTCAGCCATAATCGGAGCTATTGCTTTGGTGCAGTTAAAAACTCCGGTTAGATTAACATCAATCACTTGTTTCCATTGCTCTTCGGTCATCTTAAGAAAAGATGCGTCGCGCGTAATTCCGGCATTATTTATCAGAACATCAATTCTTTTATACTTCTGAACAATTATGTCAGCAGCATCTGTAACAGAAGCCAAGCTGGTTACATTTACTTTTTGAAATTCAATCTTTTTACTGATGTCTTTTAATTCTGCGATTGTATTATCTGCTTTTTCTTCATTAACATCCCAGATAAATACCGTTGCGTCTTCTTCAGCAAATTTTTTAACAGTAGCTTTTCCAATTCCCTGTGCGCCGCCTGTAATTACAGTAATTTTATTTTCCAATCTTTTCATTTATCAATCCTTGTTTTTATTGTTTGAAATATTTCAAACGATTAGTTGAAAAAAATTATTATCAGCCTAAAAGCTTGCTTCTCTCTTTAGTCCAGGATAAAAGAAAATTGTTATAATGATCCTCCATTAATAGATAGAATCTTTCCATCTCAATCATTCTCTTCCCAATTGATTTAAGACTCTCGCTCTTTGATGACTTAATTTCTTCTTTTAGTTGTTTTGCAATACGGGTATTATTCTTAATTAATTCCAAATTGTTTCTGAATGCATGTTCAAACACTTCCGGTTCTATCTCGTAATAATCTTTTCTGTTGTCGTTTGGCATCCAGACTTTTCGGATCAAATGCTTGTCTCTTAATCTTCTTACTATTTGACTGATTGGTCCTTTACTTCTTCCAAGTTGCTTGGTTATTTCGTCTAATGATAATGGTTCCGGAGAAAATAAAAGAAGAGCAATGATATGCCCCATTAACTTACTTAAACCAAATGCCTTGTAAGCATCTCCAAATCTTTGAATAAGTTCTTTTTTTATTTTTTCTTCTGTAGTCATCAGTTTTTACTTTTGATATTTTTCAAACGTTAAAAACTTAGCCCGAATTTCTTTTAAAGTCAAGGTCAAATGCCAGAGAAAGTCATTTTGCAGGATATTAAAGAGTTGACTTTAGTTTTGTAAGTCCTGTTTTACTTACTGGTAATTCTTTACCATTTTTTAAGACTAAGCGGTATGATTCTGTATCGGTTTGTTCGAGATGTTGAAGAAAATCAAGATTAATTATATACGAACGATGAATCCTGACAAACTGATTTTCATTTAAATGGTTTTCAAAATACTTCATCGTTTTCTGCTTTAAGAATCTTCCCTTTTCTGAATTAATCAAAACATAATCATCCTGGGCTTCAATCCATTTAATTTCTTCAACTGGAATTATTGTGATTTTCCCGCTATCCTTTATAACAATTCGTTCAAGAAACTCAATCTTTTCATCTCGCTGTTGAATAATATTTTGAATTGCTGAGTTTTGCTGATATCTATCGCCAAGCTGTGAAACAGCTTTTTGAAATGCATTTGAAAACCTTTCCTCCGAAAAGGGTTTTAAAAGATAATCAACTGCACTTACCTCAAAAGCTTTAATTGCATAATGATCATAAGCTGTTGTAAAAATAATTATCGGAGGATCCTCTAATAGTTCGAGCATTTCAAATCCATTAAGCTTCGGCATCTGAATATCCAGAAAAATCAAATCCGGCTTAAGTTCATTTATTTTTTTAATAGCATCAAATCCGTTTGAGCATTCTGCAAGTATTTCAACATCCGATCTGTTAGCAAGATAGTTTTTAGTAATCTGCCTTGCCAATGATTCGTCATCAACAATAATAATTTTAATTTTGTCTTTCATCCTTTTCCTGAGTTAGTGTGAAATTATTTTTAATTGGCTGCAAATAAGCTAAACCACTAATTAAAAGCACTAATTTTTTATGTTTAAGTAATTCTTTGCCAAAGTTAACAATAATACCTGATTAAAATTTTGAAGCTGATAAATAATTTAGAATTTGTTTACAACACACTGTTAAAATAATTTTATTAAATACTGTAATTTCTGTAAAGTACTTGGTTGGAAGAATAATTTTTCAATATCTTGTTTCAAATAACCCTTACCATGATTTCCCTGAACTCCCGTGTAGATACCGCTCTTTAATGGAATTCGTCTTTATATAATAAATCTGCAATTAAATATCAGCTGGTATTAAATTCATTTAACCTGTCTGCCGTCAGGCAGTTTACCAGTTGTAATTAACTATACTTTAATCAAAAGATTTTACGGGAATAAAAATACTCACAGTAAATTTATTATTCTCTTTCTTTACTTCCATAAGATTATCTTGATGATAGATTAATTTCAATCTATCCTCAATATTCTTAAGACCAACACCTGCCCCTTTTTTATGCGACTCGCCTTCAAAATTGTTACAAAGAGTAATCTTTAGAAAGTCATCTTGTTTTTTACAGGTTAATATAATCTTTACAGTAGTCAGTGTTTCATATACTGCATGTTTTATTGCATTTTCGAACAAAGGCTGCAATATCATACTTGGAATCTCAGCTTTTCCGCATTCCTCATAAAGTTCTTCTATATACTCAAATTTATCTTCAAATCTTATTTTTTCAATATCCAGATAAAGTCTGATATTTTTTAATTCTTCAGTAAGAGTAGTTTTCTGTCTATCATTATTTGCAAGAGTAAATCTCAAAAAGTCAGCAAGTTTTATGATCATTTGTCTTGCTCTTTTAGGATCAATTTCTGTTAAGGCGCTAATTGAATTAAGACTATTAAAAATAAAATGAGGATTAATCTGAAATTTCAGAGATCTCAATTCTGCCTCTGTTACAAGATTTTTTAATTCTGTCTCTTTAACAACTCTTTCTTGAAATCCTGAATAATAAATCACTATATAATAAAATGCAGTCATCAGAAAGTAATATAAAATACCAATGACAAATCTTGATCTGATAGTACTGACAAAGAAAATGTCAAACAGTTCTGTGTCAGCTACTAAACTTATTACGATTAAATAACCCAGCACCATCCATACAATTGAAATTAAAATACCCCCACCCAAATGAGTTAAAATGATTTTTGAAATTTTATTGTTCTCAATCGAAAGATAGACAGATGAATACCAAAAACTGAACCCAAGTATAGCAATCAGTAAATTAAAAACTATTGCATCAACAATAATAATTGTTACATTGGTTTTGCTATAATAGCTGATAAGGTTAAGATAGAGATTTGCAATGATGACAATAAACAATAAATAAAAAAGAATATTCTTTGTACTCTTAAGAATCGGGTTGGTTGACATTGTTTAATGCTAAAAATAAGTTTTTAATTCACCGCCGCCAAAGACTACCAGACCCTTAATAATCAGTGTTTTGCTTAAATCAATTACTCTATTAGGGTCTTTAACACTCTTGTTTGAAAAACCTCCGAAGATTGGAGTAACATTTAATACTATATTCCAATCACTCGGTACGATGATAGTTGTTCCGCCAAAAACAGCAAGCACATCAATTACATTTGTTCCTTCAGCAAGTTTACATCCTTTTAGAATTATTTCAGAACCGCCAAAGATAGCAGTTACATTTCCGCCTTTAAAATTTTCAGAAGTTATTATTTTTGTACCACCTCCGAAAATTGCAACATCATCAATAACATCCTTGCTAATCTGTCCAAAATTATCATTTTCTGCTTCTGCTTTTTTTCTCTGATTAACAATAATATAAATACCGATAGCAACTAAAAATATTGCAAATATTACAGAGCTATTATAATCTATTGAAGGAAATATTCGTGGCAGAATAAAGATAAAACCAAGTCCTGCTAAAATTCCACCAAGTACTTTTCTTGAAGTATTAAATGAAAGATATAAACCTATGACTATAAAAAAGAAAGACCAGGAAAAGAATATACGAGTGAAATTAAAATCAAACACATTAAGTGACTTAAGGAAGAATAATCCGCCCAGTCCAATCAATAAACTGCCGAGCAGAACTCTTTTATCAACTTTATTATTTTTTTCTTCCATTTTTTCAGCTCCTTATTAAGATATATCAATTTCTAATTGAAAAGTAATACAAAGATACCATTAGGAAAAGAAAAAATCGGTAAAATAAAGGGAATCATCGGTAAACGGGTTCTAATTTTTGTTTACTAATTGGAATGAAGAAAGCGGAAAAGTCTAAAAAAAAGGTTGCTTCGGAACATTCATTCTTTTTAATTAAAAGAATAAACACACGAAACAACCTTACTAACCAACAACAATTTTTATTGAAAATTCATTGTCTCAATATATTTTTTCAAAAAACTCAAATAACTTTCACTCTCACAATTTGCTATACGCCAATGTTTGTGCCAAAACAGAAAATACAAACAGTTTAAATATTCCAACAAAAAGAAAAAAATTGTTTGTTTCATTTTGAAAATTTTCTATTATTAAGCAGAGAATCAATCGATGTTATTTTATATAATTAAGTTTTTTCAGTAATTAACATTATATATATTTGCATTAAATTTTAGGAATTATGTTCGATATAATTATTATATGATTAGCCATATAAGAAATATGAATCGCTCTTTTATCCAAATTTTTTTAATCTTTTTATTTGTTGCTTATACTAGAAATATAAATCCTCAACCAATTGGCAATGAAGATAAGTTTATTTATCAAAATTTTATTGTTGCAGTTGATGGCGGAGTTGGATATGGATTTACAGATTATAAGAACAGTTCTCTTGGTCTAACTGCTAAAACTTCATTAGAATACTATCCTTTAATTATTCAAGATGCACGACTTGGGTTTAAAATTTTTGGTGGCGGTTTAAATCTTAAATTTAACGACTCAAGAAACTTACTCTCGAGTAATGATGGACCAAGAGCAATACCCACTGAAGTTACAACAGATGCTATTTTTGTGGGTGCGGGTTTAAACTTTGGATATGCTGTCGCTGACTTTTTCATCCCTTCAATTATGGTTGGAGGAACATTTCTTAATTTCAGTCCAAAAGATAATAATGGAAAAATACTTAACTTTAATAGTTTGGACAGGTACGATAAATCAATCCTTACTTTCACTATAGAAGGTTCTGTTCTCTTTAAAGTTTCAGATCAATTTAGTATAAATGCATCACTTAGTTATCATCCTACTTCTACTGATTACCTGGAAGATGTTTCTGCAGCAGACAACTCAGATTCATATTTAACAGCAATGGTTGGTTTATCCTATGCAATTAGCAGCAAATTTGAATCTGATTTAGATAAAACAACAAAAGTTAATGAAAAACCTCTTACTAAACCCGAAGACATTATTGGGTTCAGAAATGAGGAAGTACACAAAGATTCAAGTAAAACCACCTCTGATGTTGATATTAAATCAACTGATGAAAAAGATTTAACTAAACTTAAAGAGAAAGAAAACGAAGTTATTCCAAAAATTGAAGACAAACCTCTTGATACTCAAAAAGATTTAAATAAGCCTAAGGAAGAAGAAACCTTTTTTCAATTCAACCTTAGAGGTGAAGATTTATTTATTAACAGCTCTTCTAATATTAAACAGAGTGCCCTGATTGTATTAAATGAAATAGCTTTTTATATTCAAAATCAACCGAATAGCAAATGGAGAATTGAAGGTCATATGGACAGCCAGGGTTCTGTTTATACTATTAAAAAATTATCTTATGATCGTGCTAAAGCAGTTTATGATTATCTTGTTTCGCAGGGCGTGTTACCTAATCAAATTGAAGTTTATGGTCTAGGTGATTCTTTCCCGGTTGGCAATAATAACACGACAGAAGGACGCAGCGCTAATCGTAGGATAATGATAATTAGAGAAGATTAAAAATTCAATTATTGATAATATTGATCAGTTGCTTAATAATTTTCTCTCACTAGAAAGAATTATTACCTGTAATATTTACTTACTTTAAATTTACCCGCCATTTTCGACACAATTTCAAAGGGTAGTCAATAGGAATAATAATTGCTTAGTTATTGTAAAGTTTTGAATAGTTAGTAATTAAAGAATTAGAATTATGAAAGATTCAACATTTGAAATTCAACAGAATCAATTGAGTAAATCAATAGATTTTGAAAATAATTCAACACTTCTTAATTATAATAACAAAGGGAAAATCAAATCACGGCTGGGCTTTATTTATTTCTTTGCTTTAGCAGCAACACTTATAATTCTTTTCGTAAAATAAACTATCAGAGTTTCAAACTTATAATTAAATCTTCTTAATTACTTTAGCAGGTACACCTGCAACTATAGTATTTGGAGGAACATCTTTAGTCACTACAGCTCCAGCTCCTACTATAGCATTTTCACCGATTGTTACTCCACAAAGTATTGTAGAAGAAGATCCTATTGATGCACCATTCTTTACAAATGTTTCAACTACATTCCAATCAGATTCAGTTTGAATTGATCCATCAGGATTTGCTGAGCGCGGATATTTATCATTAATAAATGTAACATTATGTCCAACAAAAACACTATCACCTATATGAACGCCTTCACAAATAAAGGTATGAGATGATATTTTACAATTTTTACCGACAGATGCATTCTTCTGTATCTCAACGAAAGTACCAATCTTTGAGTTATCATCAATTGAACAGCCGTATAGATTAACAAAATCAAATATCTTTACATCTTTACCAAGTTTTACATTATTAAGATTTTTCTTTTCCAAATATTCTGCCTGATATGAATTTGATAATTAAAAGTGAACAAGCTCTTCAATTTCAACTATTCTTCCCATTCCCTTTAATGATTTATCGCTTGCTTCTAACAGTTTAACTACTTCCAAACCATCATATCCGTTTGTCAAGGGCTGTCTGTTTTCTTTTATAGCGTCAAGACATTCCCGTGCACCAAGTGCAAGAGCTTCTGTCTGATTTACTTTAGGTGAAAACATATCACCGATTCTATATTGAACCAGTGCTTCATGAATTCCCTCGGTTGTTTTTATTTCAATTCCACTATCATAAACTTTTATCTTTTCAAAATTTTCCATGTCATCATAAACAAGCATCTTCTTTGATCCTCCAACAATCATCCTTCTTATCTTTACTGGTGAAAGCCAATTAACATGAAAATGTGCAAAACAATTATCTTCAAAATATATGCTTATATGTGCGATGTTCTCTTTACCATTAAAGTTGGCAATCCCATTTGCTGATATAGCTTTTGCCTTAAATCCAAGAATGTAATGCATAATAGAAAGATCATGTGGTGCCAGATCCCAAATAACATTAACATCTCTTTGGAATAAGCCGAGATTAATTCTCTCAGAATCAAAATACAGAATGTTTCCAAGCTCACCATTATCAACAAGTTCCTTCATCTTAATAACCGCGCCATTATAGATGAATGTGTGATCAACAAAAATATTAAGATTCTTGGATTCAGCTATTTCTATCAATTCCTCAGCTTCAGCGACATTAGCAGTAAAAGGTTTCTCTATCCAGATATGTTTACCGTTCAACAGTGCTTTTTTAGCAATCTGATAGTGAGTTGCCACCGGTGTTGCAATAACAATAAGATCACTATTACCTGTCAAAGTTTTTTCGCAATCATTAGATAGAACAACACTCGGAAATTTTTGTTTCATCACCTTCAATCTGTCTTCTCTGGTATCGCAGGCTATTAACTGTTCAACATCGGGTTGAGCAAGAAAATTTCTTAGTAAGTTTGGGCCCCAATATCCTAATCCAACTACGGCTACTTTCATTTTAAATCCTTGTTCAAAGTATTTGAAAAATAATTATTTCGCTCCCTTGGAAAAGAGCATAACGGGAACCGTTTGAAACATTAACTGAATATCTAACCATGGAGACATATTGTTAACATAATATAAGTCTAACACTATACTCTCCTGAAAAGTAACTATACTTCTTCCCCAAACCTGCCAAACCCCTGTGCAGCCGGGAATAACACTGACTCTTCTTTTTTGCCATTCATCGTAATTCTCATACTCATAAGTTAAGCAAGGTCTTGGTCCAACAAGGCTCATATCACCCTTTATAACATTGAATAATTGGGGTAATTCATCAAGTGAAGTCTTTCTGATAATTTTCCCAATCCAAGTTACACGACTTTCATTAATTATTTTAGTATCTGTTCCGGTTTTATCAGCTCCATTCTTCATAAATTCAATCATCTTCTTTTTTCGTTCTTCATCTTCACCATTAATTTGTTTCATTGATCTGAATTTATAGAAATCAAATTCTTTACCATCTTTACCAATTCTTTTTTGCTTAAATAAGATAGGACCTGGCGAAGATAATTTTACCATTGCTGTAATAAATCCCATTATCGGAGAAAGAAATAAAATAGCAAAAAAGGCAATTACAACATCAAAGAATCTTTTTAGTCCGAGTGTAAAGTTATCATTATATTGAGGAGAAACATCAATAACCGGAATATCTGAGTACTTTTCTATTTTCAATTTTTGATTTACAACATCTAACAGACTTGATGTCATTCTTATTGGAACATTAAATGACTTACAATAATCAACAACATCAAAAAACTTTTCATACGATTGACTATCACTTGAAATTATTAATTCATCAACTTTGTTATTATCAAGGATCTCCTTAAGATTTTCCAGGTTGCCTAATACTTTTTTACCAGCAACAACAAAATCACCAATCTGTCTTTCATCATCAACAAAACCAAGAATATTTAAACCAAGCGGATTTTCGTAAATTAATTTTGTTGCTAAAAGTTTTCCTGGTTTACCATTACCAACTATAATAACATTTCTTTTAAAACTGCTTTGACTTAGTTCAATAAATAACCACTTTAGTAATTCAACACGAACAATAAACAGTAAACCGATTGATATCAGAAAGAAAAACACAAAAAGAAGTCTTGAGTCTATTATAGTTCTTGAATCGAGTAAAAAAGATAATAGAACAATCTTTAATGAACTATAATAAATTGCCTTTAGTATTTGAGTAAAGTGTGCTGTTCGATTTAGAATAATATCAAGGCGATATAATCCGTTATACTGAAATATCAATATAATGACCAGTGTAATTACTAATACTAAAGAAAGCACCCATGGAATAGAACCATAAAACTCAAGGAAGTTTAATGATGTATTAATTCGAAGAGCGAAAATTGAAATTAAAAATGAGAAGATCAGGATAAAAAAATCGGCTATTCCAAAAAAGTATTTATATCTGTAATTTTTTTTCATAAGGTTAATAGAAATAGTTAAGCTTTCTTGGATATTCAGGAATTGTGCCACCCATTAATTCTTTATTTTCTAATCATTTTCTAAGTTTTATATAAGAACTAATTTCAAAATGAGATTTCAAATACTTCTTATCAAGAGATTTGAGACAACAATTAAGTTTGATTTAGGAAAACTATAATAAAAAAAGCCCGATTTGAATCATCGGGCTGATAGTGATCCTTAATTAGTTTGCAATATCTACTGATTAAAAAACTCTTTAATTTTACCAATTACATAGTTGATCTGCTCATCAGTCAACTCAGGAAACATTGGTAATGATAATCCTGCCTCTGCAATCCTTTCTGAGTTAGGGAAATCCCCTTTTTTATATCCAAGACTTTTAAAACACTCTTGCATATGTAGTGGAATCGGATAATGTAAACCGACATTAACACCATTTTGTGTTAAAAAATCTTTCAGTTTATCCCTTAATTGATTACTGGTATCAAGACTTCCGTCATTTAACTGAATTACATATAAATGATAAACATGTTTTGCATACGACATTTCTTTCGGAGTAATCACCTTTGTTAAATTTTTTAGACCTTCATTATATTTTGCTGCAACAGATCTTCTGGCATCAGTCCATTTACTAAGATATTTTAGCTTTACTTCAAGTACAGCTCCTTGTATTCCTTCCATCCTGTAATTGTGTCCAAGAATATCATGATAATACTTTTGAGATTGTCCATGCTCGCGTAGTTTCTTGATTTTGTTATAAAGTGCTTCATCATTTGTTGTTACAGCTCCGCCTTCACCGTATGCACCAAGATTTTTTCCCGGATAATAACTAAACGAAGCAGCATCAGTTAATCCACCTATTAATTTTCCTTTATATTCTGCAAGATGAGCCTGGGCAGCATCTTCAACCAGAATAAGATTGTGTTTTTTTGCAATATCAATTAATGGATCAAGATCAGCGCTTTGTCCGTAAAGATGAACTGCCACAATAGCCCTTGTCTTCTTTGTTATAGCTTTTTCAACTTTAGATATATCTATATTATATGATTCGGGATGACAATCGACAAAAACTGGTGTAGCACCGCATAAAGTTGCACCCCAGGCAGTTGCAATAAATGTATTAGCCGGTACAATTACTTCATCTCCAGGACTAATACCTAAGCCCCATAAAACAAGGTGATTAGCATCTGTACCCGAGCTTGTACCAAGGCAATATTTAACTTGATGAGCAGCAGAAAAATCTCTTTCAAAATTCTGGACTGATGCACCAAGTATATAAGCAGTGTTATCAAGAACATGCTGAATAGCTGCATTGACTTCTGACTTAATTGAATTATAATTTGCTTTCAAATCTAAAAAAGGAACATTCATTTTGTCTCCAATGGTTTATTCTAAGTCGAAAGAAGATATTTATTGTTATTATTAACAAAGAAAATTTATTTCTTCTTTCAAATCTAATTTTGAATTCTATCTGTTGTAGTTTAATAACAACTTTAATGCTAAAATTTTTTAGTTTAATACTTGTTCGTCAAATAAAATAATTCTTTAGATTTTTGTATCAATAATGGAAGATCCTCTTAGATTTAATGCAATAATCATCTCAATCATTGAATCCAGTGAATAAGATCTGGTCCAGGATGATCTTAATTTGTCTCTGTCTGAAACAAACCCAGGATCAATCACACCTGGATTTAAATCCTGATACTCGGCATTAAGTTTTCGATTACTTAATTCTTCAAATCTTTTAGAGATATCCTCGTTTAATTTTCCATCACCAACAAGAAGGTAACTATCCTGTACACCAACCAAAGTAGAATTAATGATCAAATCAATTGCTTCATCTATATACAAAATGTTTGAAACATGACCTTTATTAACGACAATCCTTTTATTATTAAAAGCGCTGTTAAAGAGCTGTGTTAGCAGTTGAGTTGGCACTTCTCCTAATGCTGAAATGGATCCTAATCTTAAACTAATTACCTGTGTAGATGTCTTATTAAATAAGGCTCTGAAATAATTTTCAGCGGCTATTTTTGATATTCCATAAGGAGTTAATGGTTGTGGAACAGATGATGTTGAAACTGGGTTTTCATTTAACTCGCTGAATATTTTGATAGTAGAAATATTAATAAATTTCTTTGGTTGTTTCTCTTTTAACCAATCCCAGAGAAACTCATGCATACTTAGATTTGAGTTTATCTCATATAGCAATTGCTCTGTAAAGGATTTAGAACGATCAACCCGCCAGTGGAAATTGATAACATAATCAAATTCTTCAAGTTGGATTAAATCTTCTTTTTTGTAAATCTTAACTGGTTTTACTGACGATGCCCATTCCACTCTTTTAGGCATTTCTGGATAGCCTTTTAAGATTATTGGAATTACAATAGCATGCAGTTCCTCCAGTCGCTGGCAAATTTCTCTGCCTAAGCGACCGGTAGAACCTAAAATCAGAAACTTCTTCCCTTGTAAAATCTTGTTTACTCCCAGCTTCTTAATACTTCTTGTTTTAGTAATTCTTCTGGAGAGTAAGGTAAGCTTTTAAACCAGGCAATAGTTTTACTTATTCCTTCTTCAATAGTTGTTTGAGGTATGTAACCAGTTATTTCTTTGAAGTTGGAATTTCCCCCAAGGTGTCTCATAACATCACCAGGACGAGGAGCCTGCTTTTGAATATAAACATTGGGATCAAGTGAGAATTCCTTACAAATTGCTTCAGCTATACTTCTAATAGTAGTTTCTCTTCCTGTACAAATATTTATATTTTTATTAAGACAAGCATTACTATTAGTTACATCAAGTATTCCCTTTGCAGCATCTTCAACATAAATAAAGTCTCTAGTTTGACCACCTTCACCAAAAATAACCAAGGGTTGTTTATTAATCGCCCTAACGATCATTTTAGGTATTAATTCTCCTCTGTAACCCTGCCAGTGAGAATTGGGACCATACATATTAAATGGCCTTACTGTAGTCCAGGGCAATCCGTAAGTTCTTCCGAAACTAAAGGTGTACATATCCTGGGCAACTTTAGACGCTGCATAAGGTGTCTCTGGTAACAGAGGATGCTTTTCATCCATTGGTATATACTGTGCAGTTCCAAATACTTCTGATGAAGAACAATTAACAAACAGTTCAACATTATTATTGCGAGCAACGTTCAAACAATTTAATGTTCCATCTACAATAACATCATTTACTCTTTGTGGTTCTTTAATGGATTGTCGTAAATCAAGAACTGCAAGATGAAAAACAATTTGTTTGTTTTCAAATGCTTTCTTTACATTATCCATATTAGTTATATCACCCTTAATTACATTAAGATTTGGGTTGTTAGCAATTTCTTTTAAATGCAATTCTTTTCCATGTGAAAAATCATCCAATACTGTTACTTTGTTTCCTTTATTGAGCAATAGACGGACTAAATGCGATCCTAAAAATCCTGCTCCTCCAGTAACTACAATATTTTTGTTTTGCAAAACTATTTTCCTTTCATTTGTGATATAAAAAAATCAGTTAATTAAATTTACCAGTTTTCGATTTGAAAATTTTTTTTATAATTTAAAATTAAACGAACAAACTTCCAAAATTACTTCTTATTAAATTTTTTAATCTATAATTTAACTATTCAATCAGTTCATCAGATCATTCATTGTTAAAAGAGAAATAAATATCTGTCTGTATAATTTTATTGCTATAGGAAAATTACCTTTTTCAATCCAAATATTTGAATTGCTTTTAGAGATAAAAGGCACCGGACAGTGAAATCCATTTGGAGCTCTCTTGTCCTATAAAAACAATTGTAATTCCTCTATAGTTTCTTCTTTTTCTTAAAGACTTATGCCATTTACTCTCTAATGCATAGAGAAGGTAAATAAGTTTAATCACCCAGCTATTTCTTAGAGCAACTTCAGTACTACCGGGTAACCAGCTACATATTGCCGAAACTCTCATACACTTAACACTTAATCATCAAGATATTTAAATTAGTTCCCGAAACTGCTCTTTAATTCTCTCCATTTTATTGCTGTAATTGAACGAGTGCAATGATATTTTTCGTTTTATTATATCCTATGAGTTTCATTACTTAAATCATTAACAGTTCATTATTTTGAAACATCAGTATCTGTTTCAACAGAAACTCAACAATTTCTCTTGGATAAGATTAAACCATATTCCTATTGAAGACCCGCCTATCTTTTTACCTTTATTTTCAACAAAACGAGTTTAAACAATATATGCACCAGAAATCAGGTTATTTTTTAGCAATTGCATATAAAGTTTTAATTTAACCAATTTGCTTATACATAATCACAAAGCTTTTATTTATTTTGTAATTGTATTTTCAACCTTAGCTGATCAGATGTTATAACTTTCCGGATAATCATCCTAAAACATAAGTTTTATACCACAAAGAGTTATTCCTTGTGTTGTTGCTATTTACGCATTTAAACTTTAGCGTCGGTGTCAAAACCTTAGTATCAAAGAACATAATTATTGGTATGTATTCCAGAATTTACTACTACACAGTACATAATGTTTAATTCATTACATTTTTTTAGAATTAGGTAAACACACAATTGAAATTAATGACATAGTGTCAAGCATATCCCGAATGACCGAACTAATTACATCTTAAATAAATTTATACTTCCTTTTTATTACCAATAATTGAACCTTCATTAATTATCTCTACAAAATGAAGTTTCTTTTTTCTATTATCTTAATAAAGAAAGTTTTAATATTAATACGAGTTTAAATATTAAGATACGATTATAAGCAAGAACTATGCTAAATAAATGTTATATAAAATCTAAAGAAAGAAACCAATTTTTTAATGCATTTTATTAAAACCTATTGACATTTTATAAAAGAATAATAGAATTTTATGTTTTTTGTTTTAAAATCCTTATTATTTATATAATTTTATTATAGTAATATTATGGTTCACGAAAAAGATATTTTCTCATTTTGATATTCTTGTATGTTTATACACTGTATTGAAAGAGAAATTAATAAGTATTGATGGCATAGATATTGTCTTTGTGTATTAAATTTTCTTTATCAATGCTATGCGTTAATTTTATAAACAAAAGTATGAATTTCAAAGCTGTTTAATAAAGTTATCTTAGTTATTTTTATTAATTATTTATCCATTCAAACTCAATTAGAGAAGTAATGAAATATTTATCAATTTTATTAATTGCAACACTTTCAATATTTAATAGTCTAAATCTCTTTGCGCAGAATCTGAATACTGGTGATGGAATTAGAATTTCTTTTCTTGATATAAAAGATCTTATTACCGGTGATTATTACATTCAGCCAAACGGAATGGTTAACTTGCCCATTATAGGGGCAATTGATACTAAAAACAAAGACTTTAAAGGTTTAAAATTAGAAATAATTTCGCGTTATGATTCTTTATACAAAGATCCTCATTTAAGTGTCAATGCATTATTTAGAATAAATATTCTTGGTGAGGTTAGAAATCCAGGATTTTATTATGTTTCTGATTCTGAGAAATTTACAGCAATACTTGCATTTGCTGGAGGATTAACAGAGACTGCTGATTTAAGTAATATACTACTAACAAGAGACTTTGAGTCAATTGAGATTGATGTGGAAAAAATTATTCAAAAAGGTAGAAATGCTTCAGACTTTGGATTGCAATCCGGAGACCAGATATATGTACCAAGAAGATGGTGGGCAGATAATTCAGGAGTAATTACGACAATAATTTCCATTGTAGCACTTGCCATAACATCCTATGCAGTCTTTTTTCAATAAGTAGTTCAATAATACGAGGAAGAAAACTTAATTATGGCTGAAAAATTTTCTAAGAACAAAGTAAAAGAGAAATCACTTCTAGAAATATTAAACATTGTTTATCAAGGTAGATTGAAAATATTATTATCTGTTGTTACATTCCTTATTTTAGCATTCTTATATAATATGTTTTCTACACCTGTTTATGAATCTACAGCCCTACTTAAAAAAGAAGCTGCAGACAACAAGGGGAATAAAGATGAACTTTATGAAATTGTAAAACTTCAGACATCTGATCTGCTTGAAACAGAAATGGAGCTTATAAAAACTAATGAAGTATTAGGCAGAGTAATTAATGAATTAAATTTGTTCGTTGAGTTGAATGAGATCATTGACCCGAACGGAAATTCACACAAATTGAATAATGTTTTCACTGATTTCCCTGATTCTGGAAATAACTATTCTAGAGAAATTTCATTTAATCTTCCAAAATTCAAAAACTTTCAGTTAATGAATGAAAATATAGAACTAGAATTATTTATAAAAAAAGTGGATGAAAAACATTTCGAATTGTGGAATGCTAAAGAAAATAAGTTGATCACTAGATTGAGTGATTCATCTATGAGTGATTTAGATACATTAAAAGATAATCTATATGCTGATACTCTTGATTTAACTAAATCATTGAAAGAACATAAAAAATGGATGACTGCAAATACCGATTTTGTTCGATTCGAATTTAGCTGGGACAATGCTCCATTGGGAAGTAAAATTGTGTTTAGCATTAAGAATTATCGGAAATTCATATTGAATTTTAGTAAAGGGATTAATGTTTCTAGAGTTGGTCATACAGATGTATTTGCACTAAGTGTCCAGTCATCCTCTCCATTAGCTAGCAAAATAATCGCTGATCATATAATTAATAATTTTAGAGAAGTGAGGATGGAACAGCAAAAGCAAACTGTTCGATACTCATTTCATTTTGTTGATGAGCAACTAACCGAAGTTCAAAAAAAGTTGTTAGATGCAGAAAGCAACCTAAGTAATTTTAAAGGTAGTGGAAAAATAATGAGTATCGACCAAAATACTCAGGAGCTTTTAAACTACCAGAGTACTTTAGAAGCAGAACGATTACAGACTGATCTCCTTCTATCAGATTATAAAGATAAGGCAGCCGAAATGAAGAAGGAACTCGAGTCAAGTGGATTTTTTAATCAAAGTTTTCTTGAACCATCTGGTGAATCACCATTCTCGGGTTTAATGGGTCGACTTTCTGAGCTGGAATTACAAAAACTTGAACTCTTACAGAAACGTACAGAAAATCATCCTGATGTAATTAATATAGAAGAACAAATAAAATTGGTGAAGGAAAAATTAGCTGGTTTTAACCAACACACATTAGTTGCGTACAAAATTATCATCAATACTTTAGAGAATAAACTTCGAAAAATTGATAATTTAATGTCAGGTTTCGATGCCAAAATGAAGCAATTACCAGCACAAGAGACTCAAATGGCGAGATTAGTTAGAGAAAAAGACGTTTATGAAAAAATATTCAAGTTACTATTAGATAAACGTGAAGAGATGAGAGTGGCTGAACTTTCTCAATTACAGGATATTATTATTGTAGATCATCCTTTTATACCTATAAAGCCTATTCAACCCAAAAAAACTCTAAACATGTTAATCGGATTATTCCTTGGTGGATTTGTTGGGATTGTTTCTATTTTCCTTATTGAATTGATGAACTCAAAACACATAGATTTAGATTATTTAGAAGATGAACTGGGAATCCCAATATTAGCGTTGATTCCAAATTTTGATAAATCTATTCTCAGTAAAATGAAGAAATCAAATGAGGGGAAAGATAAGTTTGTAACTCTGCATCCTGATAAAACAGGC
The DNA here is from genome assembly GCA_032027145.1 of Ignavibacterium sp. NCBI lineage: Bacteria > Pseudomonadati > Ignavibacteriota > Ignavibacteria > Ignavibacteriales > Ignavibacteriaceae > Ignavibacterium > Ignavibacterium sp. The sequence goes on from JAVSMP010000001.1 coordinate 141,639, forward strand.
ATCAGTGAGTCTTATAGGTTATTAAATACAAAGTTATCTAACTTAGATTTCACAGACAAAACAATTATGGTAACTAGTTGTGAAGAAAACACAGGTAAAACTACTATCGTTGCAAACCTGGCTATTACTATGGCATTAAATGATAAAAACATCTTAATAATCGATTGCGATCTAAGAAAAGGTGAGCTTTCGCAGATGTTTGATGTTTTTCATAACTCAACGGGATTAATTGATTTTCTTGAAAAAGGAGGCTCTCCTGGAGTTTATAACAAATTATTAAAGAAAATATTTATTATACCATCTGGTGGTGTAAGAGAAAACTCGGGTTCGTTACTTAGTTCAGATCGGATGAAATCAATTTTTGAAAAGATCAATACATCTGCTTATGATTATGTTATTATTGATACACCTCCCGTGACAAGAGTTGTCGATACACTAGTTTTAGGTAAATATATAAAAAATGCAGTACTAATTGTGCGCCCCAATACCAGTATAAAAGATTCAGTGATTGGTGGAATACAAGACCTGAAACAGGCACAGATTAAGATACTTGGAATTGTCGCTAATGCAACAGAGATTCAGAATTCTTATCGCTATCGCTACAGCTATGGTTATGGCTATGGCTATGGACAAGGAAATTCTCAAGAAAAGAAAGGTAACAAACACTTAGTAAAAAAAATGGGTTCAATAGTACACAATAGGTCTAAAGCTAAATCCTCTTAATTTAAAATCCTATCTTGTTCTGTTTGAAGGAAGACTGAAAGATTTAACCTGTTGCATTCATCATCTTTGATTTTAAAAGCTGTTAAATAAGCAACTTTTTGTTTTCTGGTTTATTGGGATTTAATACTGGAAAAGTTGCCAGCAAAATTTAGTAGGTTTGTTATTTATTTCATTTTGAGAGCAAGAAATTATCATTTTAGAACAAATTATTGTCAATAATAATTCTAGAATTTCGAAATTGTTTCAGTTTCGGTGTATTTCATTTTGGTGTAATAATTAGTATAAGAACTAAAAAATTTCTAAAGGTTAATTAAAGAAATTTCTTATTAATGGTTCTCGTTTCTTCTTTATTAAATATTGATTTTTATTATGATGTGCCTATCATTTGTAATTAATCATTTACTAATTAAAATCAAGCTAGATAATTGTCATCTGGGAAAATAGATTATGATAAAAAGCATTTTTAGCAGGCTATTATTGAGCCTTTCTTTTATTGCTCCCTTTGGATATAGTTTCAGACCATGGTTGCATAAATTGAGAGGGGTGAAAATAGGTAAAAACGTTTGGATAGCTAAATCAGTATACTTGGATGAATTACATCCAGATGATATAGAAATTGGTGATAATTCAATAATTAACTTTAGAACTACTATCTATACACATTCATATTTTGGACCAAGACAAAAAAAAAGCACAGGCAAAGTAATCATTGGTAAAGATGTATATGTTGGGCCGCATTGCCTGATATTACCAGGCGTAAAGATAGGCGATTGTTCAGTTATTAAAGGCGGAACAGTAGTAACACGAAATGTACCTCCAAATACATTTTGGGGTATGCCAAACCCCGGACCTTTGGCAAGAGTTACCGTACCATTAACACCTGGTCACACACAAGAAGAATTCGTAAAAGGACTTAGACCTATTAAGAAAAAAAAGATTGTTGTTGAAGAAGAATAAAATCATTTTGAAAAGATTTATTAAACAAATAAAAAAGGAAGACAGAAAACATGAGCCGAATAAACGCAGTTAGAGAATTTATTATAGAAAATTTTTTGTTCGGAGAAGAAGAACAGTTAAAGCCAGATACTGATTTTTTTGACAAAGGCATTATAGATTCTACCGGTGTGATAGAATTAGTTAGCTTTTTAGAAGAATCATATAATATCTCAGTTGATGATGAGGAACTTATTCCACAAAATCTTTCAAGTTTAAACAACATAGACACCTTCCTTCAGAAAAAGCTTAATCAAAAGGTGGCATAAAGATGTGCGGGATTGCTGGTATAATGAATCTTGGACATCAAAAACCAATTTCTTCTGATGTGCTAAGAAGCATGGTTTCAAATCAGCAACACCGTGGACCAGATGAGACTGGTGCATATATAGATGATAATATAGGTTTGGCTCATGCACGATTAAGCATTATTGATCTTAAGGATGGCACTCAACCCATTTATAATGGAGATAAATCTCTTTGGATAATTTACAACGGGGAGGTTTTTAACTATCCGGAACTAAGACAAAAGTTGATCAATAGTGGTCATAAATTCTATACTACAAGTGATACAGAAGTAATTTTACATCTATATGAAGAAAATGGAATCAATTGTCTGAATGAATTGAATGGTCAATTTGCTTTTGCTATCTGGAACTCAAACAATAAAACACTGTTACTTGCTCGTGATCGGGTTGGAATTTTGCCTTTGCATTACACGATTCAAAACAAGCGGTTATATTTTGCTTCAGAGATCAAGTCAATCTTTGCTAATAAAGATATTGAAAGATCATTTGATCATGAGTCCTTAGACCAGATTTTTACTTTCTGGACTACACTTCCGGGCAAAACTGTTTTTAGTAGCATTAAAGAACTGCTGCCTGCACATTATATGTTAATTTCACAAAACGAAATAAAAACCGGTAAGTATTGGGATTTAAATTTCGCTGCTACTCATGAAGCAGTTAATAAAAAAAACGATGAGTTAGTTAATGAGATTTCAGAAATATTAATGGATTCAGTTAGAATCCGTTTACGTGCTGATGTTCCAGTGGGGACTTATCTCAGTGGAGGTTTAGATTCTTCTGCTTTAACTGAGACTGTTAAAAAAAATTTTAATAATGAACTCAGATCTTTCGGTATTAGATTTGAAAATAAAGAATATGACGAGGGAAGATTTCAAAATGAAATGGTAGATTTTCTAAAGGTCAATCACTCTGAAATTATCGCAACAAATGATTCAATAGGAACTAATTTAGAAAATGTTTTATGGCATACAGAAAAACCACTATTAAGAACCGGTCCAATTCCATTGTATATGTTATCAGGACTCGTTAATCAAAGTAGTTATAAAGTTGTATTAACAGGTGAAGGTGCTGATGAAATATTCGGCGGATATGACATATTTAAAGAAGCAAAGATCAGAAATTTTTGGTCTAAAGATCCTGAGTCAAAACTTAGACCGTTACTGCTTGGAAAGTTATATCCATATATATTTAAAGATGATCGGTTAAAACAAACACTTATCGCCTTCTTTAAAAACGGAATTGATAATCCTGATGATCCATTCTTTTCACACAACATCAGGTGGAAGAATACTTCAAAAATAAAAAACTTTTTTTCTGAACAGTTAAGAGATTCAACAAGAGATTACGACAGCTATAATGAATTGACAAAGTTGTTACCATCAGATTTCTTTGACTGGGATGCAGTAACAAAATCACAATTTTTAGAATCAACAATCTTTCTTAGTAATTATTTGTTATCCTCGCAAGGCGATCGAGTTGCAATGGCTCATTCACTTGAATTGAGAGTTCCATATCTTGATCACAGAGTTATTGAGTTGCTTGCAAAAGTGAATTCTGAAATTAAAATAAACGGACTGAATGAAAAATACTTGCTAAAGCAAATATTTAAAAACAGGTTACCATCAAATATTTTAAAGCGATGGAAAAATCCTTACAGGGCTCCTATTCACAAAGCACTTTTGAACAACAATCTTAATCTAGTTAAGGAATGCTGTTCCGAAGATGCTATTAACAAAACAGGGATTTTTGATCCGGTTAAAGTTTTAAAACTAATTAGCAAACTTGGAAAGTTAGACAGAGCCGGCGAATTTGATGAAATGGCTTTGGTCGGGATTATTTCAACACAATTAATTCACAAAAATTTTATAGAAGACTTTCAGGATATTCCTTCTAAATCGGACAGATTCGATCAATTTTTTGATTACAGATCTGCAAACAAAAGATTAAAAAAAGTTTTATAGATAGATTTTTATTTAAGTATGAATGTATTTGTTTATTTCTTCCAAAATTTAATGTTTTGAAAATGAATTTGATTTACGCTTGATTGGTAATGCATACCTGATAATATTCTTGTTGTTTTAAATAAGGAACAGTAGCAAATGACAATAATATCAGGATAAATAATTTTTCAGAAAATATTATCAACCTGCAGAAGTAAACTTGTGTTATACAAAATCCCTCAAATAATAAAATTCTGGGAAAATCTGTCAGTTAACCAGGCAGAGAAAGACCGGCAAAGATGGCATTGCCTTCAATGAAAAACTAAATAATTTTATAGTTATAAACTGAAATAAAAAAGTAAGGTAAAAATTTATGAATTTCACTAAAGAATCAATCAATATTGATCCAGCTAAAGAATTTGAAAAGATAAGTTCAAAACTTAAAGATGATGTAACTAAAAAGCTTAAGAAAAGAGGAGCAGTTGTTGGAATAAGTGGAGGGATTGATTCTTCTGTTGTTTTGGCAATATGCGCAAAGACTTTTGGACCAGACCGAGTAATTGGTGTAATGATGCCTGAAAACGATTCTAATCCAGATAGCCTTGAGTTGGCAAAGAGACTTTCAGCAAAGTTCAATACAAAATATGTTATTGAAAACATGACAGAAGCGTTATCTGGATATGGCTGCTACAAAAGAAGAGATGAAGCTATCAAAAATGTTTTTCCAGAGTTTAATAGTAACTACAAAGCAAAAATTACCTTGCCAACTAACTTATTGGAGAAGGAATCACTAAATGTTTTCCAACTAACTATTATTGCACCGGATGGAAAAACAAAATCAGAAAGGCTACCTCTTAAAGAGTACTTACAGATTGTAGCTGCATCAAACTTTAAACAAAGAAGCAGAATGAGTATGCTATATTATCATGCGGAAGCAAGGAACTATGCTGTTATAGGGACAGGAAATAAGAATGAGCATGAACAGGGTTTTTTTGTAAAATACGGTGACGGAGGTGCTGATATAAAACCAATCGCTCATTTATTTAAAACTCAAGTATTTCAGCTTGCCGAGTATCTGGAAGTACCGGAAGAAATCAGAAAAAGAACTCCCACAACAGATACTTATAGTGCAGAGCAAACTCAAGAAGAGTTTTTTTATAGAGTTCCTTTTCATATTCTTGATACAGTCTGGTTTGGATGGGAACAAGGGATTCCATCGAAAAATATTGCACAAGCATTAGGGCTGACTGAAGAAAATGTTGATTCGATAATACGCGATACACAGCGGAAAATTAGAACGACAGAGTATTTAAGAATGGAACCGCTTTAGCATTTTATTTTTGCACAATTGAAAAACAAATAATTTAATGCACTTAACTGAACAAAATGATTAGGTTGACTTATGGTTATTGATCATATAGGGATAGTCGTAAAATCAATTGAAAAAGGGATAAAATATTGGGAAGAAGTCTTTGATTATAAACAAATGACTGAAGTAGTTATAAATACAAGACAAAAAGTTAAAGTGGCTTTTTTATGTAAGAAAGATTCTCTTCTCATTAAATTGATTGAACCAATTGATCAAACATCATCCGTTTATAATGTTGCAAGGAAAGGTGGTGGATTACACCATTTAGGTTTTAAATGTAAGGATATCAATCAGGAAATTACTCGCTTAAAAAGTTTAGGAATGCGTGTTATAACAAGTCCTCAACCAGGAGAAGCTTTTGAAAATAATCAAATAGCTTTTTTATTAGGAAATCAGGCAACTAATATTGAACTATTTGATACCGATAAAAAAGCCAGAAAAATGATTTGCAAAGGATAGCCATAAAAAATCATTATGACTAGATTATTTTATTTTTTTAAACCGATCATATTTAGAAGTTTACAACTCTTTCTTAGGAGATTACTGGTAAAAAGGCAGGCAAGGAAGTATAAAGATGTTTGGCCAATCCTTCCAGGTAGCGAAAGAAAACCTAAAAATTGGAAAGGATGGCCTGATGGTAAAGAATTTGCCTTTGTTCTTACACATGATGTTGAACTAAGAAAAGGTCACGACAAATGCAGAGAACTTTTAGAGGTGGAGAAAAAACTTGGATTCAAATCCTCATTTAATTTTGTGGCGGAAAGATATAAGGTTGACAAAGAATTACGGGAGTTTATTGTAAGTGAAGGGTTTGAAGTTGGTATTCACGGAATAAAACATGACGGAAAAAAATTCAAGAACAAAAAAATATTTGATGAAAGAGCTATAAAGATAAATCAGTACATAAAGGAATGGAACATTGTCGGATTCAGAGCCCCTGCAGTACAACACAATCTTGAGTGGATTGGAGAGTTAGATATTGAATATGACTTATCCACCTTCGACACAGACCCCTTTGAACCCCAACCAGATGGCGTTGGTACTATTTTTCCATTCATAGTTGAAAGAAAAACTGGTGAGCCTGGTTATGTAGAATTACCTTATACTTTGGATCAGGATTTTACATTGTTTATCCTCATGAAAGAATCTTCTCCACAAATGTGGATTGATAAATTAAATTGGATTGCCAATAATGGCGGAATGGCTCTTGTAATCATACATCCTGATTATGTGAACTTCGATAACGAGAAAAAAACAGAAGAGTATCCTGTTGAATACTATTCTGATTTTCTCAAATACGTAAATGAAAATTTTAAAGGCAGATATTGGAATGCACTTCCCAAAGAAGTAGCGTTGTATTACAAAAAAATGATTGAGGTGAATTAGTATTGCGAAATAAGAAAATATTAATGGTGGTTTACAGTTATTTTCCTCAGGATGTCAGACCACGAAGAGAAGCTGAAGCCTTGATAAATGCTGGTTATACAGTAGATATGCTTTGTTTGAGACTTCCCGATCAAACCAAATTTGAAAACATATATGGAGTTGATACTTATAGAGTAAATCTTTCAAAATCCCGGTCTTCAAGAAGGAAATATATTTTTCTATATGCTAGTTTTTTTATTCGTTCTTTTTTCTTGTTGAACCGGTTATTTATAAAAAATCGATATGCGGTAATACATGTTCATAATATGCCGGATTTTCTGGTATTTCTTGGTGTAATTCCAAAACTTTTTGGTACGAAAATAATTTTAGATTTACATGACCCCACCCCTGAAATGTTAATGACCAAATTTGCAGAAGACAGAGAAAGTCGGCTGACAAAAATTCTGAAATGGCAAGAAAAAGTAAGCATAAGATTTGCTCATAAAATTATTACAACAAATAAATCTTTTCTAGATAAATTTATATCACGTGGTTGTCCTTCAGATAAAATAAACATTGTGATGAATTCTCCACAGGAGTCTATTTTTAACAAGTTCATCAACAATTTAAAAGAAAAATCAGATGAGAAAAAATATGTTGTTATGTATCACGGCATAATTATTACCAGGTATGGCTTTGAGGAATTATTGAACGCTGTAAATTTATTAAAAGGTAAAATACCTGGATTAGAATTGTGGGTTTATGGCACCGGAGAAGACTTGCCAATTTTTCTTGAGATGATTCAAAAATTAGATTTAAAAAATACTGTAAAGTATTTCGGGCAGGTTTCAATAGAAAAGATAGTGGAGGTTATACCTGAATGTGATGTTGGAATTATACCAAATAGGCTTACTCCTTTTACAAGGATAAATTTTCCTACAAGAATATTTGAGTATTTGTACATTAAAAAACCTGTGGTAGTGCCCAGAACACAGGGGATTAATGATTATTTTGATGAAGGTTCAATTTTTTATTTTGATGCTGGTGATGCAGAAAATTTAGCAAATGTAGTTTACACTATTTATTCTGATCGGGCTATAACAGCGGAGAAAATAAATAAAGGGTATGAGATATATCAAAAATATAGATGGGAGAGCCAAAGTAAGAATCTGATTAAAATTTATGAGGAACTACTTAATTAATTTCCGAAAAGAATATGAACAAAATCAAATATGTTTTGATTACCGCTGCTAAGAACGAAGAATCATATATAGAAAAGACCATCAAGTCGGTTATCAGCCAAACTATTAAACCAGAGAAGTGGATAATTGTAAGTGATGGTTCTACAGATAGAACAAATGATATTGTTAAACAATACAGTGATAAAAATAATTTTATTGAATTAATCGCTCTTCCTCCTAAAAAAGAACGCAATTTTAGCTCGAAAGTGAATGCTCTCAATCAAGCACTGAAAAAGATTGCGGGAATGGATTATGATTTTATTGGTAATCTAGATGCAGATGTTACTTTAGATAAAAGTTATTATGAAGAAGTTTTTCTTTCATTCCATTCAAACCCAAAGCTGGGTATTGCAGGAGGAATTATTCTGGATTGCGTAGATGATAAAGTGAACCCGCAAAACATAAGCCTTAATAGTGTTGCCGGGGCAATACAAGTTTTTCGAAAACAGTGCTTTGAAAACATTGGTTATTATATCCCGTTTAAGTATGGAGGCGAAGATGCGTATATGGAAATTAAGGCGCGGATGGCAGGCTGGGATGTACAAACTTTGACTGAATTAAAAGTACTTCATCATAGACCCACCGGAACAGGTATGGGAAGTTTGTCAAAAGCAAATTTAAGAAGTGGAAAAATGTTTTACACACTAGGATATTCGCCGATCTTTCTTTTAGTGAGATGTTTTTATCGGATATTTGATAAACCAGTTTTAATCGGGAGTACTCTGAATATCTTTGGTTACTTTTCTGCTTTTATTAAGAAGGAAAAATGTCCTGCTGGTGATGTATTCATTAATTTTGTCAGAAGCGAACAAAGAGAGCGTTTAATGTCTCTTTTACCATTTAATAAAAAAAGACCCGTAGTTAAAACTTCTCGTATGATTAAAATATAGATTTAACAAAGATTAGAGAAATGCATAATGTGTGGAATTTGTGGTCAATATTATTTTAAAGAGAAGCATCCTGTATCTATTGAGACAATAAAAAGAATGACTGATTCGATGACTCATCGTGGTCCTGATGATGAGGGATATCATATTTCAGAATCTATTGGACTTGGATTTAGGCGACTCTCTATCATAGATTTGTCCGGCGGGCATCAGCCAATGTCAGATCAGGAAAAATCTGTTTGGGTAATATTCAATGGTGAAATTTATAATTTCCCAGAGCTGAAAAAAGAACTCGAAGGCTATGGATATATCTTTAAAACAAAATCAGATACTGAGGTTATAGTTCATGGATATAAACAATGGGGAACCGATGTTCTTAGTCATTTAAATGGAATGTTTGGATTAGCAATTTGGGATGAAAAAAAAGAACGACTAATTCTTGCCAGGGACCGGATGGGAATTAAAATTGTATATTATAAAATTGAGGATGGACTTCTCTATTTTGGTTCCGAGATAAGAGCAATTAAAGCAGGATTAAATTATAAACCAGATATCAATCCAGCCGCAATCAATCTGTTTTTAAGATACCGTTATGCACCTGCACCACATACCATTTACAAGGGTATTCAGAAATTAGCAGCCGGGACTTGTCTGATTGTAGAAAACGGAACTGCAGACATAAAGCGTTGGTGGAATTGCAAACCGCAACCCTTCGATCCAGTTCCTAAAGAAGCACAGGTTAAAGAAGAACTTCTTGAATTATATCGTCAGACAGTAAAAAGTCACTTGATAAGTGATGTTCCACTGGGTATTCTATTAAGCGGTGGTGTCGATTCCAATATGTTGCTGGCACTAATGAATGAATTCGGTGAAGAATGGAAATCCTTTACTGTTGGGTATGGAGGTTCTTTTTTTGATGATGAATTGGAGTATGCAAAAGAATCAGCAGATATTTTTAATTCACCACATTATTCAATAAAAATAAACCAGGAGCGCTTTGAAGAAACCCTTTCAAAAGTCATTTCAATCGTAGAAGAGCCAATTACATCCTCCTCTATAGTACCTATGTATTATTTATGCCAAAAAGCTAGACAGCGAGTAAAAGTAGTCTTGATGGGACAGGGACCAGATGAATTATTTGGTGGATATATAAGACATCTCGGTGTTTATTATAGCAAATACTGGCGTTTTTTACCAGCGAGGATAAGAAAACCAATCGGTAAATTTCTTTCAAGAGTGTCAAAAAATGAGTCGATCAGAAGGGGGATACATTCACTTGAAGTTCCGGAAAAGATGATTCGTTATCAGCAGGTATTTTCTATCATGTCTGAATCTTTGATAGATGGCTTGTTTCAAGAAAAAGTCTTACCTGAAGGAACCGGTGATTTAATACTTGACTCGTGGAAAGATTTAGAAAGTCTAATTGAAGAAACAGATGATCTTAATGGTTTTCAATATTTGGAGATTCGATCTTCGCTTCCAGACGAACTGCTTATGTATGGAGATAAATTGTCAATGGCACATGGACTGGAAGTTCGAGTTCCGTACCTTGATCAAAAAATTGTGGAATATGTTGAACGATTACCTTCAGACTATCATATAAGATTTGGAAGTCAAAAATGGATTCATAAGCTTGTTTGTTCAGATTATTTACCAAAAAAAATCATCAAACGAAAAAAGCGCGGATTTGCAGCAAACGTTGTCGATGGATGGTTTAAGGAATCACTTTCAAATGAATTTAGCGGTATACTATTGGACAAAAATTCACTTATGTATGAGTTTTTAAAGCCAAAAAAAGTTATATCCTTATATAAGGATCATATTGATGGAAAAGAGGTTAATTATAAAATTTTATTCAGCCTAATTGTTCTTGAAAAATGGCTGAGAGAGTATCACTCTTAGTATATTTTGTCTGTATCATTCAATAACATGGTTTAAAAAATTAGTTAATATTAAATTAAAATTAATAGTGAATTACTCATCTGGTTTTAGAAACAAATTATGAAAACAAAAAAATATATTTTAATATCTGCTGCATGTAATGAACAGGACTACATAGAGAAAACTATTCTTTCTGTTATAAACCAGTCACATAAACCTGAAGAATGGATAATTGTTAGCGACGGCTCCACTGACAACACGGATTCTATTGTCAGTGTTTATGCCTTAGAGAATTCATTTATTAAACTTATAACTAATAATAGAAGAGAAGGTCGCGATTTTGCTTCGAAAGTTTACGCCATTAATATTGGGATAAAAAATATTCAAACATCTGATTATGATTTTATAGGAATTCTTGATGCTGATGTTTCTTTCGATAAAGATTATTATTCATTACTAATTGAAGAATTTAATAAGAACCCAAAACTAGGGATTGCTGGTGGAGACTACTTTGATATTATTAATGGAAAAAAAGTCCCGGTTTACCAGAGCTCTAATAGTGTAAGAGGTGCTACACAATTTTTCAGAAGAGAATGTTTTGCCCAAGTAAAAGGGTTAATACCGATGAAGTATGGTGGTGAGGATGCGGCTGCTTGTTTTTCGGCAAGAATGTATGGTTGGGAGACGAAAAGTTTTCCTAATTTGTTAGTGTTACATCACAGACCAACCGGATATGCTGGTAAAAATATTTTAAAAACAAGGTTGAGAGATGGTTATGTAGAATATGATCTTGGTTACCATCCATTGTTCCAATTTGTAAAATGCATTAAAAGAATTACTCAGAAGCCTATTTTTTTAGGTAGTTTTATTCGATTTATCGGGTTTTGGTCTGCTTACATAAAGAGAGGTAAAAGAGAAATATCTAACGAATTGATGAAATTTATAAGAGAAGAACAAATAACCAGAATAATAAATTTGTAATTTTTGTTGTATTTATATGAATTTTAAAGTACTTATTGATTGTTTTGACATTAACTTTTGGGAAAGTTGTGGAGCAAATTTTATTGATTACAACCTTTATCAAACATGGGCTTACCAGCAGATCAGAACTGAAACTAGTGCAACAAAATTAAGTAGATTTATTGTTGTAAGAGAAGATAATTATCCTGTTATGATGGGCCAAATTAGAATCAAATCCTTAATAAATTTTAAAATTGGTTATATCCAATTGGGTCCGATTTTTCAAAGAGAAAATATGATCGTTAATGAATTACCTGAAGCAACAAAGAATTTGCGCCTAAGCCTGATTGAAAAGTTGGGCCTTGATGTAATTAGAATTAATTTAAATGTTTGGGATGATCATAATGAATTGATTGAGAGTTTCCAGAGAGCCGGATTTACGGAAGCAAAGTATTACAGAAAGTATAAAACATTTCTAGTTTCACTTGAACCCACCAAGGAAGAAATATTTAAAAAAATTGATAGTGAAAATAGAAGGCTAATGCGTAAAGCTGAAAAGCTTGGATTAGAATTTGAGTTTTCTTACAATGAAGATTATTTCCCTATTTTAGATAAAATGTATCTTGAAGAAAAGCAAAGAAAGGGATTTAAAGGTATTGATTTAAAAGAACTTTGGGACACACAAATAAAATTAAACTCAACTGAAAAATTAGAATTAATCGCAGTAAAATATGAAGGTGAAATAATGGCCATTCACCTTTCATCACAAGTGGGTAAAACCGCTCTCGCTCTATTAAATGTTAGTAGTCTTAAAAGTCACAAGCTTAGGTTTGCTAATTACTTATGGTATGTTGCTTATCTTAGTGCAAAAGAAAAAGGCAATAAATATTATGACCTTGGTGGATATGATGAAAAGTTAAATCCGAATGGACATTTATTTAAGAGACGAATGGGTGGCGTACCTAAACAACTTGTGCCTCCTTTAGATTATTACAAGAACATTTTTGTTAAGTTGATCTGGTTTGCGATTTCCAAAAAGTACTACTCTTAGTGTAAATCAAGAACTATTATTGGATCTTAATTATTTATAACTTTATTATATCTAAAATTCATTTAGTTTTTTAATGTCATTTTTTTCAAATAAGCTTCAAACACCAATTAATGCTGTTGATCTTCTGATTAGTATAAATTCTTTTATACTCATTTATATTACTTTTTTTACTACTAACATTCCTTTTGACCCAAGCAATTATGCTGATACATTTGGAGCAGAAACGACTAACATAAAAAATCAGGTTGTTTTTTTATTTCTTTTTTTTTCATCGTTAATTATCTTATTCAAAAGATATGATAGAATCTTTTCTTTTATAAGATCTGAGAAATATCTTGGTTTATTTGTTTTAATATGTTTATTAAGCGCTGTATGGTCAGATTATCCTTTTTTATCATTTAAAAGATCTTTTCAATTATTTGTTATGTTTCTAATAGTCGTAGAAGCATTAGTCAATATTGATCCAAAAATACTATTGAAACAGGTTAAGGTAGTTGTATCATTATATTTATTTTTTAATTTGTATGCATGCCGGTTTATTCCAGCAGCTATTGATCCTGTATTTGGAACCTGGAGAGGAATGGAGGTTCAGAAAAACTGGCTTGCTCAAAACAGTCTCTATTGTCTCTTATCTTCAATTGTAATTTTTAATTTTGATAAAACAAGATACTCAAGACTATACGATTCCGTCCTTATTTTAATTTCTGTTTTAATGATTTATAAAGCTCATAGTTCAACAAACTTGATCATTGTAATTATTATAATATTTATGGGTGTTGTTTTTCAGATTGAGTCGATTTTCAATAATTTAGGGATTGGAAGATCAATTTTGGGTTTAGTGTTTTTATTTATCCTGACCTTCAGCGGAATATTTATTATTTTTTCTTCTGAGATTTTTGGATTAATTCCAGGATATTTTGGCAAGGATACAACTCTATCAGGTAGAAGTGATATTTGGAAATTTGTATGGGATGATATAGAAAAGCGATTCTTGTTTGGATATGGTTTTGCAACTTATTGGATAATGGGTTCTTCAAGATTAGAAATATTTGCCGATTATTTTGAAGGCTTTGTTGTGAACTCAGCACACAACGGTTATCTTGAAATCATAGTTCAATTAGGTTTCTTTGGTTTTATATTTTTTTTGTTTCCCATCGGTGCATATATTTATCGGATGTTCAGATTAAATAGTAATATTGCCATATTGATATTTATTTCAATAATGACACTAAATTATACTGAATCAGTTTTATTTAAAGTCGGTTTAGGAATTACAACTTTCTACTTTATGGCTACATATGTTGCACTTTCAGTTTTTTATTTTAACCCAGAACAGGTTAATCATAATGAGAATAATTCTCCTTAAATTTTTGAGTACTACACTAACTGGTAATTGAAGATTTTTGTTTTGTTTAGAAAAACAAGATTAAAATACAGATTTATAATTTATTATATCTTAAAACAATTTAGCAAAATGGCTTGATATTTGTTATTGTATATTTCTGAAGGAATTCATGCTTGAATAGAGGAATTGTGATAAGAAAATAAATTACAACAATCAATTTATTTCCTTTTGTGTATATCCAAAGTTGTTAAATTCTAAATAAAGAAAGCATGCAAAACCAAATCAGCAAAAGTACGGTTAAAACTAAATAGTTGATTTTTTTAACTCGATCTTGCAATTCTAATTAAGTATAACAAGTGAACAATTAAAATCATATTGTGTCCCCTGTATGAGGTAAATTTATTCTTATATATTTAGTAACCGATATGAAAGTAGAGAAAATATTTGTCTAAATTAAATTTTATTAATTATAGCTGAGTAAGATTGAAAATTTGTTACACTAAGTATTACTGTTACTGTTAAAAATAATAACTTTATGGATAAAAGTTTTAAAAGTGATTTTATTAAAGGTTCAGCAGCAGCTTCCATGGGAACTGTTGTGGCCATGGCTTTTCAGTTCCTGAGCATTGTCATTATTACAAGGTACGTAACAAAAGAGGAATTTGGAATTTATGTGCTGATAATTGCGATCTCTTCATTCCTTGATACTGTCAGCGGACTGGCGCTAGAGCAAAGTCTGGTGAAATTCATTTCGAGTGCCGACAACCTTGAGAGAAGATCGACATTTATTCCGATACTAATAATAAGAATAATAATAATAATTACTGCCGTTATTCTTCTGTTTATATTTGGCAAATCTTTAATGCCTTTATTCGATTTTACAGCAATAGAGTTCTTAGATGTAATTATCATTTTGTTTGTATTGTCAAGCTTAAGGGGATTATTTTATAATTTATTACAAGGGATGAACCTCTTTAAGAAATATGCATCAGTACAAACTATAACTTCTATTATAAGAGTAGCGATTTTACTTATTTTAGCATATTACCATAATTTAACTCTTAAAAATGTTTTAATAGTCGAAATAGCAGCGATTACGTTTACTGTATTGTTACAGATGGTTTTAGTTCCTTATAAAGAAATTTTTCATTGGAATCTGAATCTCAAAAAAATTAAAAAGATTCTCAATTTCAGTTTCCCTCTTTACTTCTCAGGTATATCATATTTTATACAAACCCAGGTAAATGTTTTTATAATCAGCGCGTATTTAAACCCTATTAGTATTGCTAATTACGATATCGCAGGCAAAATTCCTCAAGCAAGTGCAAAAGGTTTTCAATCATTTATTATCGTATTTTTTCCAAATCTTTCGAGACTGTTGTCATTGGGTGAACGCGATTCTGCAATGAAATTAATAAATAAATCGCTTCTGACATTTTCGATTTTAATAAACCTGCTGTTATTGATTTCTTTTCTTTTTAATAAAGAGATAATTCTTTTACTCTTTTCTAGCGTGTATTTAGATTCTGCAATGGCTTTTTCTTTAATGATGGTTGCTTTCTATTTGACTTCAATGTCTAATATAATGGGATATTCACTGGTTTCAGCAGGACTTCCATCTCTGACTTTAAAAGTTAATATTGCTGCCGGAGCGATTAATTTAATAGGAGCATTCGTGATGGTTCCGCTTTGGGGATTTATGGGAGCAGTATACTCAATTCTATTGACCGGTCTTTCTTCACTACTGTTTCATTATTTTTATTTGACCAGGTACGATATGCAGATAGATTTAATTAGTTTTATCAAACCTTCAACGATAACCATTACAGCATTACTTTTCTATTATCTATTTATTCCTAATAACTTAATATTAAAAATCATTCTTTTTATTGTTTATTTGATCGCTATTTACTTCGTGTTGCCAGAAGCAAAAGAGATATTTAACCAGATTACAAAGTATTTGT
Organism: Ignavibacterium sp.; assembly: GCA_032027145.1. Classification (NCBI taxonomy): domain Bacteria; kingdom Pseudomonadati; phylum Ignavibacteriota; class Ignavibacteria; order Ignavibacteriales; family Ignavibacteriaceae; genus Ignavibacterium; species Ignavibacterium sp. The sequence continues at coordinate 157,666 of JAVSMP010000001.1, forward strand.
TTAAGTCTAAATCGGAAGATAAAGGAGAGAGAATTTGGTAATGGATTACATATAATATTTTTCATTGATGGATTAACATTCAATAATTTCAGTTTCGTTTTAAATTATAAATTAAAAGTGAGATAGTTTCATGAGTTTGAATAAAATTAAAGTATTAATGATAGATTCCTGGGTAGGGGAAGGAAACGAATATGCCCTTTACATTTGCAAGGAATTGAAAAAAACTGGTCTTGATATAAGTCTTATCGTACCCGAGGATAACAGGGATAAGGGAACTTATGATTTTCCTTTTCTTCCTCTCTGTCCAACAAAAGCAAAAGATGTAAATAAGATTGATAAAACCTTCAGATATTTCAAATATCTGTTGAATATTATTAAGCTAATACGAAAAGAAAAATATGATGTTGTTCATTTTCAGTTCTTTCGCAGAAGAAGAATTGAAAGTTTATTCTTTGTACTACTCAAATTGTGGGGGATAAATCTTGCTTATACGGTACACGATATTTCACCTTTGGATGAGAGCAAACTCGATCATCTTTTTAATCTAATAGTTTATAAGATATCTGATATTCTATTCGTGCATTCCAATTCAAATAAAAAGACTCTTGCCCAGCAAACAAAGCTTAATGAGGAAAAAATAAAAGTAATGCCTCATGGTGATTTTGACAATTATATTCCGGATAAAATTTTAACAAAATCTGAAGCAAGAAATATTTTTGGCTTGTCCCAGCAGCAAAATGTTATTTTATTTTTTGGAGCAATTAAGGAATATAAAGGATTAGACATTTTATCCAATTCAATTACTTTGGCGTCCAAGAAAATCAAAAACCTGGCATTAATAATTGCTGGTGAGGCTGGTGATGAAGAGACGAGGAATATTGTTATTAAATGCAAAGAAATATTATCACAGTTATCGAAAGAAGTTCAAGTTGTTTTTCATGATAAGTTTATTCCGGTAGCTGAAGTTGCAAATTATTTTATTGCATCTGATGTTGTAGTTTTACCCTATAGAAGAGTTACACATAGTGGAATCCCGCATCTGGCTTTTACTTTTGGAAGACCTATCATTACCTCAAATGTGGGAGATTTTGAAGAAATTATTGATGAAGGCAGGAGTGGTTTTGTGTTACCTTCTAATACTCCGGAAAATTTATCTGAAAAGATAATCCAAATTTTTTCTGATGAATCTAAACTTGAAGAGATGAGAAACTATGTGAAGAATATCTGTGCTAAAAAATATACCTGGAAGGATAGTGCAGAATCATTGATTCCGGTTTATGAGAAAATGACTAAACATAGGTGAAATATTGCTTGTAATGTTAATAAATTCCTTTTATAGTTTTGCTATTTATTCTTCAAAACAATACAATAATTAATTTCTTTTTCCTACATCTTTAATGATAATTGTATAAAATGATCATAAGATTTATTAAAATTTTTATTAGTGTTCTTTATCTTTGTTTTAAGAAAGTTTTACTTTTTGTGTTTAAGACATCCAGCAATCAACATTGTGTTGTGCTGTATTATCACTCTGTATTGGAAAGTGAAAAAGAAAGATTTCTTAGACAGTTAAATTATCTTTCAAGTAAATATTGCTTCGTTTCATTAAATTCTTTTAATTCAATTAATTCAAAGAAAAATCTAATTTCGATTACATTTGATGATGGATTATCCAGCATTTTACTAAACGCATTACCCGAATTAATAAAAAGAAGAATCCCGACAACAATATTTGTTCCTGCTGCCAGGATCGGTGATTACCCAAAGTGGGAACAAAAACGACAGGAAATTTACCATAACGACAGAATCTTAAACTGTGATGAAATAAAGGAGCTTGCAGATCAAGGGATAGAAATTGGGTCACATACTTTACATCATACAGATTTAAGAAATGTAACCTCAGAAGCTGCACGAGAGGAGTTTAATCTATCAAAATCGCTCCTCGAAAAAATCACTGGGAAGGACGTTGTTTCGTTTAGCTTCCCTTATGGTAGTTTTAATGATGAGTTGATAAATCAAGCTTTGGATTGCGGTTATGGTTTTGTTTATACAACGGAACCAGAAATGATTTCTTTGCCCACAAAAAGGAAAGTATTTGGAAGAGTTGGCGTTAACCCGGACGACTCACGTTTGGAATTTAGACTTAAAGCTGCTGGAGCATTTTCCTGGCTGCCAACAGTCAGCAGATGGAAAGCAAAGGTAAAGAAATTTCTATCCTTTCAGTCTTGAATCTTAAAATAAAAACGATTATAACTATAAAACTTTTTCGCATAAAATGATTTTAATAAAAGAAATAAACGACAAAGCATTTTGGCATGCATCTCTGAGGGAATTTGAAGATGCAAACATATATCAAACCTGGAATTTTGCTTCAATAGTTCAAAATGAAAAGAGAGTAAAACATCTTGCTCTTTACTTAAATCAAAATCTGATTAGTTTAGTAACAGTACGCATCAGGACAGTTCCATTCTTAAATCGTGGCATAGCTTACATTTTAAATGGGCCGGTATGGCAGAAAAGAAATCAAGAAATCAACATTCAGATTTTAGCAGATATTTTTGTTGCGTTGAGAGAAGAGTTTGTGGTGAAACAGCAACTTGTATTAAGGATACAACCATTCATTTTTTCTGACATGGTTCCAAATTTAGATTTTGTCGAAAACCTTGGATTTAATCGTTTGAAGAAAATCAGAAGATACCAGACATTAGTTTTATATCTTGACAAAGAATTTGATGAAATAAGAAAAAATCTCAAGCAAAAATGGAGAAACTGTCTGAATCAGTCAGAAAGGAATGATCTGGAAATAGAAGAAGGAAATAACCAGCAGCTATATAATATCTTTCTTGGGATTTACGATCAAATGATAGCACGAAAGAAATTCAAAGAATACATTGATCCTTATAAAATGGGAGAAGCTAATGAGGCATTGGATGATGAATACAAGAAGATAATATTTATCGCATATAAAGATAAATTACCAGTTGCTGGTATAGTAGGCAGCATCATTGGAAATACTGGAATTTATTTACTTGGAGCATCAAATGAAGTTGGTATGAAGACTAAGGCTTCGTATTTACTGCAGTGGGAAATGATAAAATGGTTAAAGCAAAAGGGATGTCAAAGATATGATCTAGGAGGTATTAATAAAGACGATAATCCCGGGGGATATCATTTTAAATCCGGGATTACTGATCAGGAAGTACTAGGTATGGGCACTTTTGAATCATACAATAACAGGTTATCCAAGAATATTACTAGTATCGGAGAGTTTATTAAAAGATAAATTAATTATAGAGTCTTTTAAATATTTTGCGTAACTGAGAATTAGTGTTAAAGGATATTTTTTAATCCCCCATTTAAAAGAATTGATAAATGAGATTATGAGCAATAAGAGCTGTTTCCTCTGTTGGTGCTGAGCGGCTGTTGCCTGTGTTCTTCAGATGGGTGAGTATTTTTCATAACCTGGGTGCTCGGTTAGTTCTGTTACAAGTATCCCTTTAATCGAAGTTCTGATGATCGAAAAGAAGGACCTTCCTGTTCTCATCAAGTCTTGATATGTTTTGGTTTTTTTCCGATCTGCTGTAAGTTGCTCGATCAATACAAGTGTTAGTTCCATATTGTATGTCTCTTTACTGACTACCGAAAGGAAATTTGATTAACGGTTAAGAGTAATTCGTTCTTAAAATAAAAAAGTCTTATAAGATTTTTACCAAGTTAGGGCTGTTCTGCGGAGTTTATCCCGATGACAATCGGGGCTTTACAGCACTTTGCGAATCACTTGCTTTAGCCATTTATACAGAATCATTTACACTCCCGATTGATTTGGAAGAATGGAATTAGTAGGTGTGTTTCATAGTTCAGCTCACACATTCAAAGAAATTTTTAATTGTCTCGTAGTAATTCTCATTTCTCAAAAAATAATTTGATTGATGACAATATTTTAATAATTTGCATATTTTGATGGTATGATTATTGAAAATTTATTTTTATAATTCAAAGAAAAATTTATATAATTGATGAGATTATTTAACCTCTCTATTTCCGAAAACTGGTGATATAATTAAACTCTGTAGAATATACAGGCATTTTAAGGAAGTTAATTTGACAAAATTTTTATTATTAACATTTGTATTTATTCTTTCCTCATTTAGTGGATTTTCACAATGGTATTTGCAGAATCCATATCCTACGGGCAATTCATTTAACGCTGTTAAACTTGTCTCTGCTGATATTGGCTGGGCTGTCGGTAATGCAGGTATGATCCTCAAAACTAGCGATGGCGGTACTACCTGGGAATCGCAAGCAAGCCAAACACAATTTGAGCTTACAGATGTAAGCTTTATTAATGCAAACACTGGATGGATTATCGGTGCAAATGGTTTAATTATGAAGACTACAAACGGTGGAATAAATTGGACTTCACAAGATAGTGAAGTGTCAAATTATCTGCATAGCATATGTTTTGCCGATGCAAATCATGGTACTGTTGTTGGCCGTGAGGGAATAATTCTTAGAACTACTAACGGAGGTAATACCTGGGCTCAAGCATCAAGCCCCACAACTGATGAATTGATTGGAGTTTCTTTTTCAGATACAAGCAACGGTATTGCCGTAGGTAAAGACGGAACTTTAATAAGAACCACAAATGGTGGAACGACCTGGGATTCTGTGTCAAGCGGAACAACACACACATTAACTAGTGTCTTCCTCACAAATAAAGATACAGGCATAGCTGTTGGCTGGGCATCAACTATTCTTCGAACAACTAACGGTGGTACAAGCTGGACTAAGGATTCACTCTCAATCGGTGCATATTTTGAAGATGTTTACTTTACAGATGCGAATCATGGTGTTGCCGTTGGCTGGGGTGGTGTTATAGTTAGAACCACCAATGGTGGCACAAGCTGGGAAGAACCTCCGCATTTAACAAAAACATTAGCCGGTGTCTGCTTTACCAATTCAAATGTTGGAATTGCTGTTGGACTTTACGGTTCAGTTATGAAAACTACAGACGGCGGTGCTACCTGGAACGCAAAATCAAGCGGTGCGCAGGCGAATCTTTATAGTGTATTCTTTACTTCTAAAGATACAGGAACTGCTGTTGGTAATGCTGGAAGAGTTCTTTATACTACAGACGGCGGAACAAGCTGGGAAATACAACTTCCGCCAGTGGAAAATTTACGGGGCGTTTGTTTTTCAAAGCAAAACAAAAGTAACGGTATTATTGTGGGTAACGATGGAAAAATCCTCAAAACTACAAACAGGGGTGCAAGCTGGAATGTACAAACTAACGGAATAGACAATCTGAATTGTGGTTTTTTTGCTGATGCAAATACCGTAATAGTTGTTGGTGAAAGTGGAACAATTCTAAAAACTACTGATACCGGCTCAACCTGGAATTCAATAACAAGCGGAACTACAAAACATTTAATGAGTGTCTTTTTTACAAATGCAAATACTGGCTTTGCAGTTGGCGATACAGGAATAGTTCTAAAAACTACTGATAGCGGAACAACCTGGAATTCAATAACAAGCGGAACAACAAATAATTTAACTAGTATTTTCTTTTCAGATGAAAATAACGGAACTATTGTCGGCTACAGTGGAGTTATCCTTAGAACTACTAATGGCGGAACAAACTGGATTACACAAACAAGCGGAATATCAAAAGAATTGAGTGGCGTTTTCTTTACAGATACAAATAATGGAATTGTTGTCGGTGAATCTGGTACAGTTCTTAGAACGACAGACTCCGGTACAACCTGGGCAATAGAAGAAACTAATACCACTAACTTTTTATTCGGCGTCTTTTTTACTGATGCAAATACCGGAACTATAGTCGGTGAAGGAGGTATAATTTTGAGGACAACAGCTCCGCAGAATTTTATTACAGCTAATTTAAAAGTGTATTTGGAAGGACCTTATACCGGCAGCGCTATGACCACAATACTTAACGCAAATGATCTCATACCGGTAAATTCACAGGCTGCATATGATACGGCAGCTTACGGTTATAGCGCAAGTTTAGTTGATAGCATTCCTAATTCCAATATTGTTGATTGGGTACTTGTTGAATTACGAACTGGAACTGCTTCAAATTCTAAAGTTGGAATGTGTGCAGCTTTCATTAAAAGTGATGGAACAATAGTGGACATTGATGGATCAAGTCCCGTTACATTTTCAGATTTAAGCACTGGAAATTATTATGTTGTTGTTAGACACCGGAACCATTTAGCTATAATGACTGCAGCAGCTATTCCGCTAAGCAGCAGTTCTGTTTTATATGATTTTACAACATCGCAATCACAAGCTTATACGACTGGCGTTAATCCTATGGTTTCATTATCAGGTGGTGGTTTTGGAATGATTGCTGGAGATGCTAATAGAGATGGCAGTAATAATGCTATAGATTTAAATACTTATTGGATACCGCAGAACGGTACTGCTTATGATTATCAGACCAAAACCGCAGATTTTAATCTTGATGCAACAATAAATGCTACAGATCTGAACTTATATTGGATTCCTGAAAACGGAAAGGCGACACAGGTTCCAAATTGATATCATTATTATTGAATGCAAAAGAAAAATTAATCAAATTAGATTAAAGGTAAGAAAAATGAAAAAAATAAACATATTGACGATATTATTTGTCCTGTTACTTACACCCGAAATTTTATTATCACAAACATATGATTTACAATTCATAGAGGAATTAAACAACGGTAGTAATTTTAATGTAAAGGTTCAGATAAGAGCAAGCAGTACTTTTAAATTAGCGGCCTCTAGTATAACATTTAATTTTAATTCTGCTGGATTAAGTACTCCTACACTATTAACAGCGTATAATTTTAGTGGGGTTAATGCAGGTCCGCCACTGACAATTTATAATAATATGACGGTTACCCAACCTTTATCAGGAGTTGCTTCTATAAACATTGTTTACTTACAGCCCAATGATGCATACGCTGCCACAGTAGGGACCGGGTGGATGGATGTAGCTTCAATAGGTTTTACAATAACGAATAGCAATTTGATATCCAACTTGAATTTTAGAAGTGCAAACCCATCGCCTACAGCAGTGTATAGTATAAATGGTACAACAATTACGTTACTCGGCGCTGGAACATGGTCTCCTCTAGACTCTCCCCTTCCCGTCGAACTTTCTACTTTTACAGCAAAATATAAAAACAATTCTGAAGTAGATTTAAATTGGATTACAAAAACTGAAGTTAACAACTACGGCTTCAATATCGAGAGAAAAATTAATGATGGCGAATGGAATACTCTTGGTTTTGTTGAAGGAAACGGAAACTCAAACTCACCAAAGAATTATAGCTTTACAGACAATGAGCTGTTTGCAGGTGGCAGCAAGTTCCAGTACAGATTAAAACAAATTGATACAGATGGTAAATATGAGTACTCAGATATAGTCGAAGTAGAAATACTGCCAGCAAAGTTTGAGCTTTCGCAGAATTACCCGAACCCATTTAACCCGAGCACAACAATAAGATTCTCGCTTCCAAAAGAAACACAGTTAAAAATTAATGTTTATAATATGCTTGGTGAATTGGTGCAAACACTTGCTGAAGGAACTTACGAAGCCGGTTACCATAAAGTAACACTTAATGCTTCCAATATGCCGAGCGGAATTTATTTTTACAGAATTGAAAGCAGTGAATTTTCTCAGGTGAGAAAAATGATCCTTATAAAATAATTTTTTAATGAATATAACTCCAACTGTTAAAGAAGATTCCTATCGCTGATTTTAACAGTGCAGAAGTAAAACCTTTTAAACTATTTTTAATCTGACCCGATTTTAACAAAAGAATTTATGCTTATAGTGTTTTCGGATCACAAGGAGATGGAATGAAGCGTAAAATAGCTTTATTAATAATACTTTTTTTTCTAGGCATCGGTAATTCAAATGCACAGACCGGACCTGTTGTTTCCTTTACCTACGATGATGGATATCCTTCCTGGTGGGATCTTGGATTTCCATTGTTTCAGCAGTACGGATTTCCCGCAGTTGTTTATGTAAATGCAGTACATTGGTGGACTCAAGGAGCAGGATATGATGCTATCAACCACTTATTAGCTTTTCAAAAAGCCGGGTGGGAGATTAGCAGTCATACTTGGGATCATAGCGGAGTTACAGATTCCAGTGTAAGTAAAATGAAATATTGGCTGGACTCTCTGGGATTTCCCAATTCAGGATTTGCAGCACCGGGACACGCCTGGGATCATGCTAAGATTAATATTGTAAAAAAATATCATCCATATTATTGTGGTCATGGATCGCAAGATGGTGGAAATACTTTTCCTGTTGATCTGTACTCTATGAAACGGTTTGGATTGGATAGTGGAGTACCGATACAAGATGTAAGAGATGCTTTGGATGATGCAGTGACGAATAACAAGTGGGTAATATTTTTAGGACATGTAATTGGAAATGATGGTGGCTGGGAACAACCATCAGCACTCTTAGAAGCAACATTTAATGAGGTAATAGCACGTGGGATCCCGGTAAAGACGGTAAGAGAAGTAATAGATGACCTGTTTCCTCCTGGTTGTGTAATTGAGTGCTCGAGAGATTCAATGCAGTTTCCCTTACTTACATCTATTGAACAACAAGTATCGGGCGATACAATGCCGTCTTTAAACACTTCCAACTGGAATGAATACTGGCACAAAACTTCCTGGACAGGACCTCGCTTTATGGGGTCGCCTGTTGTTTACTGCCACACTTCAAATGATACTTTACCTGTTATGAAGTTTTACCGTGATGTTCCAAATGGTGAATACGAGGTTAGAGCTACAATTATTGAGAGAGAGCCTGATAAAACATTTAGGGTGTATTATTCATTTGATTCCTCAAATGTGTCGCAATATAGTGTTGAAGTAACTAAAAATAGTGATGTTTCTTTAGGTACTGTTAATGTTACCAACGGCAAGTTTGCACTATATACTCAAAAAGCCGAAGCGGTTTCAGGTGGTGATGGATATGTAGGATGGGCATTTATAAAGTTGATTACTCAGTCGTATGTTAATGTAAAGGTATTTCTTCAGGGCAGTTATGCTGGAGATGGATCAATGACAACAACATTGAATTCAGCAGGAATGTTACCATTTCATCACCCATACAATGATACTCTGGAAATCTGGAATTACCCCGGCAGCGAAAGAGTATATAATATGCCTGCAGATATAGTTGATTGGGTTCTTGTAGAACTAAGAACTGGTACAGCGGCAAATACAACTGTAGGACGACGAGCAGCTTTACTAAAAAGTAACGGCAGTATTGTTGACCTGGATGGATCAAGCCAGCTAAAATTTAATCGAATAGTTCCAGGAAGTTACTATATAGTTATCAGGCACAGAAATCATCTGCCAATAATGAGCGCTAATCCGGTTAATCTGAGTTTTACAAATAGTACACTCTATGATTTTACAACATCGCAATCACAGGCATATGGAAATGAGCCAATGGCTGATCTTGGCGGAAATGTTTTTGGAATGATTGCCGGTGATGCAAGTGGTGATGGTAGTAATAATGCCACAGATCTAAACACATATTGGATACCACAGAACGGTACTTTATATGATTATCAGACTAAAACAGCAGATTTTAACCTTGATGCAACAGTAAATGCTACTGATTTGAATGCTTACTGGATCCCAGAAAATGGAAAAGCTACACAGGTACCTGATTGAATATTTATTTTAATTTAAAATTTTTACAATTTACTTGGTGAATTGATAGATACACTCACGGAAAGAACTTACGAATCGGATTACCTAAAATAACGTTCTCCGCCAAAGGCGGATCCACCGCCGGCAGAAATGCTTCTTCCCTTTCAAGTGGTACATATATATACAGAATAGAAAGTAGTGAGTTTGTTAAGGTTAAGAAAATGATTCTTCTTCGATAAACCTGCAGCAATTAAGCGTTATAGAAGAAATAGGATAAAATTTAATTCTGATTATTAGAACCTCACAAAGAGTGAGGTTTTTTATTTAGTTCAAATGTTTAAAGACTATTTGACTATGCCTGAAATTGATACCCTTTCTTCAAATGATAACATCAAAGATCAAATTTCCATTTATAATTAAATATTTTTATGGAATGATGATTGTCTGAACCCTTCCTAAACTTAAGATCATTTACTGATTGATTCTATTCAACATTTAATTTTCAGAGTTTTTGATAAATTACTTTTAATGCTTGCATATTTTCGAATCTACCAAAGAGGATTACATGAAAAAGTCATTACTATTTATTTTTCTATTAATTGTTTGCTTCGTTAATGCCTACCCACAATGGACTAACCAAAATCCTGTACCGGACAATAATGACCTCTGGTCTACATTTTTTATTGACGACACAGGCTGGATAGTTGGTTCAGAAGGACTTATAAAAAAAACTACAAACGCTGGTAATGATTGGATTAAGCAAAACAGTGGTACAACAGCTCTGCTTAAGGCAGTAAATTTTGTAAATGAAAAAATTGGTTGGGTGATTGGAGCATCTGGCCTTATTATTAAAACGACAAATGGTGGAATAGATTGGATAACTCAAAAAAGCGGAACCACAGAAACACTAAATTCGTTTGATGTTTTAGATAGTAATACTTTACTTGTTGCGGGTTGTGGTGGAATAATATTAAAAACAACTAATGGTGGCGCATCCTGGATTACTTCGGGCAGTGGTACATCCAAAAATCTTTATTCAGTAAGTTTTGTAAACTCAACAACAGGATGGGCAGTTGGAGGTCTAACAGATAATGAACCACCAACAATAATTAAAACCACTGATGGAGGAATTAACTGGACTCAACAATTTGCGGGTTCTGATATGATTCTTTATTCTGTGGATTTTGTCGATGAGTATAATGGTTTTGCAGTAGGTTCCTGGGGATCTGTTATTAAAACTACAGATGGTGGAAATTCCTGGAACCAGTATTCTGAATTAATATTTAATTCCGGGAAAAGAAATTTTAATATTTCGACAGAATGGATGCCTGATGATTACTTGCCCGGATATTTTAATGTTTTCTTTAAAGATGCAAATACTGGTTGGATAGTTGGGAACCCCAATGGTTATGACTCTAAAATTTTCGAAACCAAAGATGCCGGGATAACCTGGGAGAGAAAATATCGGGCTTGGGAACAAAAACCGTTTTTATCAATGTTTATTAAAGAAGATGGAACAGGATGGGCGGTAGGTGCAGGAGGAGTGATTGCTTTAAAGGAAGAAAATGACTCTGATTGGTCACTACTTTTCAGTGGGTATAGAGATCAGATCCATTCGATTCATTTTGTTGATGAAAACATAGGCTGGGCAGCGGGATACCGTATTGAAGGTAATTCGCCTCATGCAGCTGTCGTATTAAAAACAACTAACGGTGGAAAAATCTGGAAGAGTCAACTGGTAGATTATTCTAATCTATGTATGGTTGATGTTCATTTTTTAAATGAGTCAATCGGGTGGGCATTAGAAGGAAAATATATTCTAAAAACTACAGACGGCGGAGAGACTTGGGCTGAAAAATTTAACTTTGGTAACCCTACATCATCTGTGTTTTTTATAAACCAGGATACTGGTTGGGTTACTAAAGATGATTATAATGCTGGGATTTATAAATCAACAAGCGGTGGTAATACCTGGGTACAAAAGAGTTCGATTAGCTCTACAAGTTTATACTTCTCAGATATAAATAACGGTTGGGCTGTTGGTAAAAGTGGTAGTATATTAAAATCAACGGATGGTGGAGAAACCTGGATAGCCAAAGCAAGTGGAACTTCTAATGATTTGAACTGCGTGAAATTCTTTAACTCGAACTTAGGAGTATGCGTCGGGGATGCTGGAACAGTTTTGTTTTCGACAGATTATGGCGAAACCTGGTTTTCACGAAATGTTGGTACCTTGGAAGCATTAACATCTGTTAGTATAACAAATTTGAATACAATCTGGATTGCTGGTTCTAATAATACGATACTTAAAACAACAGACTTAGGCAGCAACTGGATTTATTATGATATGTTGACGGAAAATGATTTATATACAGTATTTTTTCTCAATGAAGATACAGGTTGGATTGGTGGTGGAAATGGAACAATATTCAATTATCAAACCTATGTTGTGCCAGTTGAACTAATCTCTTTTAATGGATATATCACGAACAATACAGTACAACTTAATTGGCGAACAGCAACAGAGGCGAACAACCATGGATTTGATGTTGAGAGAAGAGTAAATGAATACGAATGGAATACAATTGGTTTTGTAGAAGGAAGCGGTAATTCAACCTCACCGAAAGAATATAGCTTTACAGATAGTGAATTATTTGTTAGAGGAAAAAAAATACAATACAGACTAAAGCAAATCGATAACGACGGCTCATTTGAATATTCAGATATAGTAGAAGTGGAAATCGTGCCTGTCAAATTTGAGCTGTCACAAAATTATCCCAATCCTTTTAACCCAAGCACAACAATAACATTTTCACTTCCAAAGGAAACGCAGCTAAAAATTAATATTTACAATGCACTCGGTGAATTTGTAGAAACACTTGCTGCAGGAACTTATGATGCAGGTTACCATAAAATAACGTTCGATGCTTCTTCCCTTTCAAGCGGAGTCTATTTCTATAGTCTTATGAGTGCTGATTTTGTTCAGGTTAAGAAAATGATTCTCCTTCGATAAACCTGCAGCAATTAAGCGTTATAGAAGAAATAAGATAAAATTTAAAACTGATTATTAGAACCTCACAAAAAGTGAGGTTTTTTATTTTAAAAAATTGAAACATCCTGAAACAGGTTGATAGAAAATAAGTTGGTGAAGTATAAAAGCATTTTTATTTCTATACAAAAACCACTCCTGCATACTTCCGTTTACAAAGAAATTCCATCCCGAAAAACAATCATAAATTGCAGGACCAAAAATAGAATTATTCTGAATAATTTAATCATTACAGTTTTTGTTATATTGTATTCAGATTTGCATATGTTTGCGCATCTGCATTACTAAGCCTCATATTATACTGACAATAAACATATACATTTTTTAAGGAGAAATAATGAAATCACTTCCAAGCTTAACATGTCTTTCACTACTATTAATACTATTACTAATTCAATGCACTCCAGACTCATATTCGTCAAATTACTATGTTGATAAAAATGCCATTGGTCGAAACAATGGCACGTCCTGGGCAAATGCCTGGAAAACTTTTTCTGATATCGAGTGGGATTTGATACAACCGGGAGATACAATTTATATTTCCGGAGGTAAAGACTCTGTAATCTACTATGAAACATTAACGCCTAAATGCAGAGGTACTGAACAAGAAAGAATCACCATCATAGCAGGCAAATATGCGCCTAAACCCACAGGACATTCCGGGAGGGTTATAATAGACGGTCAAGCAGAAACCCGACACGAAAGTATATTGTTCGATGATTATGATGGAACCTCACCTGCTTACGTTACAGTAAAAGGATTTGAATGCCGTCAAGCCACCGCCGGAGTAAATTTTAATATTGACTCTGCTCCTGGAGTTTGTAAAGGTAATATTCTTGATTCTCTTAATATTTATGATTGGTACGATTTAGCTGGCGTACTTTGCTTAGGTAACGCAGATAGTACAATAATACAAAATTGCAGGATTGTTACTTTTGTATATAAAGGAAATCAAACCGATTGTTTTCATTTTAATGGAGATGGAGCTTTATATCCCAGACGTACAATAATACGAAATAACTTTATTGCAAATCGTAATCAAGATCCAAAGGCTCACAATGATGGAATACAAAGTGTACAAGCAGATGGATTCATTATTTATAATAATATTATTATTAACGATTCCGTTTACAGCCCAGAAGGCGGAGGATTGCCATTTATATTAGGAAGTATTGATTATAATTATGATAAGCCAATCCAGCAACGAAATCCGGTAATTTTATATAATAATTTCTGTTATATGGGTGGAGTTTGGTATCCGAATGCAAATATGGGATATACTATGTGGACTCGTTATTACAGTGACCAAGCTCATCAACCACTTACGTATATCATTAATAATACAATTGTTACTAATGGTCCAAGAATGGCAGGGGTTGGTCAGGAATATAAGATCGATTTGTTTATAAATAATATTAATGCAATGTATTGTTTACCCGATGGAATGTATGGAAAGGATTGGAGAAGCAGTAATACTCATGGTTGGCATACTAATTTTTCATCAAGAAGTGCTTGGCGTATGGAAATGCCAATGGATAGTATTAGAAATAACTTGTTCTGGAAGGAGGATAACATGCAAAATTTATTTTCAGGTGGATATATATATAGTACAGCTGGAACTGGTGAAATATCAAATTGGACAGAATGGCGAATTCTGGGAGGAACAGGAATAAATGCTGATCCTTTATTTGTAAAACATTTTGGTCATGAATCAAATCAATTAGATTTAAATGGAGAGTTAAAACCTAATTCCCCGGCTATTAATAAGGGAGAAGATATTCAGCCTTATCTGGATTATTTTCATAAAACCTGGGGAATTCTTCTTCCAAATGAAGGTATTAATGGTATTCAAAGAGACAATACTCCTACTATTGGAGCTTATGAATATAAGTGAAAAGAAACATCAATTAATAATAATTACTGAGGACAGTTCAGAACTGATTTGAATAAATTTGGGTAGTCATGGTTTACAACATCAAAAAACTAATAACTGTAATAAACCTGACTACCGGTCTCTGGCAGGTTAAAGTGCATCCTCAGATAAATTTTCTAAAAAACTGAACGAATAAGTTCCCTATCAATTCTCCTGATTTTTCAGAAGTTTCTAAATAAAAAATTAAGCAAATCGCTTTTTTACTTATAAATCTTTAAGTATTTTTATTATTAAAGAAAGAAAGATTATCTTCAAATTACACTTTCCGTACATCTTCCCTTTCGTAAAAAAAAAGTTCATTGTCAAAAAACATTAAGTAAAAATTACTGAATTAACGATTTTACCGATTGTCTCATTTTGAATGTACCAAATAAATAATGATTCATAACGGCACATATGTTGAGCCTGCTTCAGTAAATAATTAAATAAAGGGACAACGATGAAAATACGGGGATTCTTAATCAACTCTCAAATAAACAGTTTGTTACTAACTGTGGCTTTAATTCTATCATTATCATTCCCACTATCCGCCAGGGATTGGTATGTATATAAAAATGCAACTGGTTCTAATAATGGCACAAGCTGGGCTAATGCTTGGACTTCATTTAGTGCAATAAATTGGGCTTCGATAAGTGCAGGCGATTTTGTTTATATATCTGGTGGCACAGATTCTTTAGTGTATAACGCACCACTTATGCCTAATTGCAGTGGAACTTCTGCTAAATGGATAACGATTGCTGCTGGTAGATATGCTCCTTCACCTTCTGGACATTCAGGTAGAGTAATAATAGATGGTAATAATTATAATGAAGTAGCTATGGTATTTGAAGAAGGCACAGGTTCTAATCCAAATTATATAATCTTTAAGGGCTTTGAAACAAGGAAAGTAGCACACGGCTTCTATTCAAATCTTGATGCTTTCCGCAGAGGTGTTAAAATAGATTCTTGTATGATATACGATTTTTATAGTGCTGGAGTAAGAATTGAAACAGGTGAAGTTGGTTATCAAAATTTAGATAGTCTCTTCATCGAGAATTGCAGAATAATTTCACCAAATTACATTTCAGGTGAATCTGATGGAATACAAGTAAAGGGTGCTTCAAGAGTTTTTATTCATAACAATTACATAAGAATACCTAATCAGCATCCTACTCAGCACGTGGATGCAATACAGGGTTATTTGGGTAATGGATTTGTAATAACTAACAATATCTTGATAAATGATTCAGTCTATAGTCCTGAAGGTGGCGGAATAGCAATTATACTTGGCTCAGAAGGAACTTTACCTGTTATCATTTATAACAATTACTGTTACACAGGTGGCTATTGGATGTCTGGCAGTAATTGGGGCGGAACACTTATGACAAGATGGTATGATCATAATCCTATGCCGCCAACTTGGATATTGCATAATACAGTTGTTTCTAATGGACCACGAACAAGAGGCGTGTGGCTGGAATACGCAACTCCTACTACTACAAGGGTGATAAATAATATCATTGCACAATATGCACCTTCAAGCAGTAATACGCTCAGCAATTTTGATAATTCAACAGGTTCAAATCTTCGAGTTGATAGTATAAGGCATAACTTGTATTACAGAAGCTGGGATAGTAATATTGGTTTTGCAGGTAATTTAGTTGGTTCTGGCGGTAGTCCTACTGGCACACCTTCTGGATGGTCAGACTTTGTCAATAATTATGGAGGCACAGGTGTAAAAGGAGACCCTTTGCTTGTTAATAATATCGGGCACGAGCCTAATCAAGGTATCCTTAATCCAGAGTTACGAGATAATTCACCTGCAAAGAATGCTGGTGAAGATGCTGAGTGGTATATAAATTATCTTAATACAACTTATAACTTAAATGGCAGGTTAAAGTGGGAAAGTATAAATGGAGTACCGAGAGGCAGCACTCCTACCATTGGTGCTTATGAATATAATATAGGACCTGATTTAACTCCGCCCCGAGTAACCGGAGTAACTTTGCTGGACTCTGTAACACTGGTTGTGAATTTTTCAGAAGCGTTAGATCAAGCAACAGCTGAGAACGAAAACAATTATTCTATAACTAATAACATCAATGTTCTTAACGCATCACTATCTGGTGCAAAAGTTACTCTTCAAACATCTCCCCATTCTCCGGGTTCATATGTAATTATGGTCGTTAATGTTGAAGACCTTAGCGGTAATCCTATTGCTCAAAATAATACTGCCGGATACACACTTTTACCACCTGATACGTTAATGAAGTTTCCTATAGCAAATGTAGAAGGAATAATAATAGAGCCTGATCATACACCAGAAAAGACGATTGATGGGCTTGGTGCACTTAGTGGAGACCCTGACTCAAGATGGGCAGCTGAACCAATGCCTGAGGAATTAACATTCGATCTGGGTGCAATCAGGACAGTATGTAAAACAAAGCTATCATTTTATAATTGGAACGCTGGTAGAGTTTACAATTACTCGATTTCAACATCAACTGATCATAATAGCTGGACTACCATTATTTCCCAGACAACATCTGTTTCCAATCAGGAATGGACTGTTGATGAATTCACTGCTGTTAGTGCCAGGTATGTACGGGTTCATTTTATTGATAACAACCAAAGCACCTGGGCAGGACTGTGGGAAGCTGAAATTTGGGGAAATGGCTCAATACCAGTCGAGTTGATTTCCTTTAATGCTAAATATTATGATGGTAAAGTAAACCTAGAATGGATCACAGCAACAGAAACAAATAATCAAGGTTTCGAAATTCAAAGAAAGGACGAAAATTCCGAATGGAAATATGTTGGTTTTGTAGATGGAAGGGGAACAATAACAGAACAAACAGAATATTCTTACATCGATGACATCAACTCGATTCAGTCAACTGATCTTAAGTACCGATTAAAGCAAATTGATTTTAATGGAAACTTTGAGTACTCAAAAGTTGTTGAATTAGTGACAATACCAACTAAGTATGAATTATTACAAAACTACCCTAATCCATTTAACCCAAGCACAACAATAAGGTTTTCTCTTCCAGAAGCAACATATATCAAGATTAATGTTTACAACATGTTGGGTGAACTTGTTGAAACACTTATAGAAGGAACATACGAAGCAGGAAACTATAAAATTGATTTTGATGCAGGTGAGTTATCAAGCGGTGCGTATATCTACAGACTTGAAAGTGAAGGGTTTGTTAAGGTTAAGAAAATGATTCTCCTGCGATAATCTTATCTGTCTCTTTCAAAACTATTTTGTACAAATAGTATTGAAAAAACAAAAGTTCATTTTACATGAAGATTAAAACCTCACGTGGAGTGAGGTTTTTTATTAAAAAAAACTTTTTGAAAGTAAGCAGACAAAAACATTCAAGTAAGAGTAATGTTTATTTGCCGATTTAATTTTGACACTATCACTTAAAAAATATTCTCTGAATGGGAATAAAATTGACTATAATAAAATGTATTACCTTGTTGTTCAAATTTTATAGATTTGCTTTTAAACTTTATGAATATAAGTATAATTGTCTCTATGCATTAGAAAAATATTGTTTTGGTTGGAGTTGTAAATTAAGATAGAATGTGAATCGAAATTATTCTTTGAAAAACATACCTTGCACACAGTCTCTATATCCTCATTTTAAACTTGTTTTACTTCATCAACTTTCAATCAAAAAAAATTTAATGTATAAAAAACATAAAAAACTAAGATTATTGATAAAATAAAAAAAGAAACAAATCACTTTTTTACTTATAAATCTTTAAGTATTTTTATTATTAAAGAAAGAAAGATTATCTTCAAATTGCACTTACTGTGCACCTTTCCTTTCGTAAAAAAATAGTTTTAACATTGGAAAATATTGAGTAAAAATTACCAATTTTGCAATTTTACCGTCAGTCTCACTATAATTGTTTCAAATAAATAATGATTCATAACGGCACATATGTTGAATTTAATTTGTAATTAATAATATAAAAGGACAACGATGAAAGTACGAGGATTCTTACAAATAAACAGTTTGTTACTAACTGTGTCTTTAATTCTCTTATTAGCATTCCCACTATCCGCCAGGGATTGGTATGTTTACAAAAATGCAACTGGTTCTAATAATGGCACAAGCTGGGCTAATGCTTGGACTTCATTTAGTGCAATAAATTGGGCTTCGATAAGTGCAGGCGATTTTGTTTATATATCTGGTGGCACAGATTCTTTAGTGTATAACGCACCACTTATGCCTAATTGCAGTGGAACTTCTGCTAAATGGATAACGATTGCTGCTGGTAGATATGCTCCTTCACCTTCTGGACATTCAGGTAGAGTAATAATAGATGGTAATAATTATAATGAAGTAGCTATGGTATTTGAAGAAGGCACAGGTTCTAATCCAAATTATATAATCTTTAAGGGCTTTGAAACAAGGAAAGTAGCACACGGCTTCTATTCAAATCTTGATGCTTTCCGCAGAGGTGTTAAAATAGATTCTTGTATGATATACGATTTTTATAGTGCTGGAGTAAGAATTGAAACAGGTGAAGTTGGTTATCAAAATTTAGATAGTCTCTTCATCGAGAATTGCAGAATAATTTCACCAAATTACATTTCAGGTGAATCTGATGGAATACAAGTAAAGGGTGCTTCAAGAGTTTTTATTCATAACAATTACATAAGAATACCTAATCAGCATCCTACTCAGCACGTGGATGCAATACAGGGTTATTTGGGTAATGGATTTGTAATAACTAACAATATCTTGATAAATGATTCAGTCTATAGTCCTGAAGGTGGCGGAATAGCAATTATACTTGGCTCAGAAGGAACTTTACCTGTTATCATTTATAACAATTACTGTTACACAGGTGGCTATTGGATGTCTGGCAGTAATTGGGGCGGAACACTTATGACAAGATGGTATGATCATAATCCTATGCCGCCAACTTGGATATTGCATAATACAGTTGTTTCTAATGGACCACGAACAAGAGGCGTGTGGCTGGAATACGCAACTCCTACTACTACAAGGGTGATAAATAATATCATTGCACAATATGCACCTTCAAGCAGTAATACGCTCAGCAATTTTGATAATTCAACAGGTTCAAATCTTCGAGTTGATAGTATAAGGCATAACTTGTATTACAGAAGCTGGGATAGTAATATTGGTTTTGCAGGTAATTTAGTTGGTTCTGGCGGTAGTCCTACTGGCACACCTTCTGGATGGTCAGACTTTGTCAATAATTATGGAGGCACAGGTGTAAAAGGAGACCCTTTGCTTGTTAATAATATCGGGCACGAGCCTAATCAAGGTATCCTTAATCCAGAGTTACGAGATAATTCACCTGCAAAGAATGCTGGTGAAGATGCTGAGTGGTATATAAATTATCTTAATACAACTTATAACTTAAATGGCAGGTTAAAGTGGGAAAGTATAAATGGAGTACCGAGAGGCAGCACTCCTACCATTGGTGCTTATGAATATAATATAGGACCTGATTTAACTCCGCCCCGAGTAACCGGAGTAACTTTGCTGGACTCTGTAACACTGGTTGTGAATTTTTCAGAAGCGTTAGATCAAGCAACAGCTGAGAACGAAAACAATTATTCTATAACTAATAACATCAATGTTCTTAACGCATCACTATCTGGTGCAAAAGTTACTCTTCAAACATCTCCCCATTCTCCGGGTTCATATGTAATTATGGTCGTTAATGTTGAAGACCTTAGCGGTAATCCTATTGCTCAAAATAATACTGCCGGATACACACTTTTACCACCTGATACGTTAATGAAGTTTCCTATAGCAAATGTAGAAGGAATAATAATAGAGCCTGATCATACACCAGAAAAGACGATTGATGGGCTTGGTGCACTTAGTGGAGACCCTGACTCAAGATGGGCAGCTGAACCAATGCCTGAGGAATTAACATTCGATCTGGGTGCAATCAGGACAGTATGTAAAACAAAGCTATCATTTTATAATTGGAACGCTGGTAGAGTTTACAATTACTCGATTTCAACATCAACTGATCATAATAGCTGGACTACCATTATTTCCCAGACAACATCTGTTTCCAATCAGGAATGGACTGTTGATGAATTCACTGCTGTTAGTGCCAGGTATGTACGGGTTCATTTTATTGATAACAACCAAAGCACCTGGGCAGGACTGTGGGAAGCTGAAATTTGGGGAAATGGCGCTACTGAAGTTGATCCATCCAACAATAACTTACCTTATGAATTTGATTTGGAACAAAATTATCCTAATCCGTTTAATCCATCAACAACTATTAGCTTTACAATTCCAACATCTTCACTTGTAACACTGAAAGTTTTTGATATTCTAGGAAATGAAATCCAAAATCTGATAAATGAACAAATGCCAGAAGGAAACTATAAGATAGAATTTAATGCTGCAAATCTCCCTAGTGGTATATATTTTTATAGATTACAAAACGAAAGCTTTATTAGAACAAGAAAGATGGTGCTTTTAAAATAATGCCAAATGTCTCCTCGGGTAAGTTGATCTAACAAAAACCCGAGGAGAAAAATGGAATTGAATAGATCAGAAATAAATCACAGAGAAATGGTATTATTTAAATATACCTCGAAACTATTTGGCTAAAATCATTTTCTTTGCATCAATATAATCTCCAGCTTTTATTTTGTATAAATAAACTCCGGAAGGAATATTAGAGCCATCGAATTCGTATTCATAGAATCCGGGTTTCATCTGTTCTGCCACTAGTGTAAAAATTAATTCTCCTACTGCATTATATATGCTCAAGTTTACAAATGATTCTTTGGGGATTGCAAACTTTATTCTGGTTCGGGGATTAAATGGATTGGGATAATTCTGACTAAGCGCAAATTTTTCTGGCAGATTAAGATCAATCCTTATAATATTTGAATAAGAATAGGCTCCATTTAAATCTATCTGCTTAAGTCTATAATAATTTTCATTACTGGTTAAAGCTGTATCCCTGTAACTATATGTTTTGGCTTGTGTGGTTGTTCCAGAACCGGGAACAAATGCTATTTTCTCAAATTTCACCATGTCATTACTTCTTTCAACCTGAAAACCATAGTTATTTGTTTCAGTTGATGTTCTCCAGTTTAAAATCACACTGCCATTATCTGCATAAGCAGTGAATGCTGACAGCTCAACTGGAATAATTGAAAGATTATAAACTGATATTTCTGAAGAATCTATAGTAACAGCAAAACCAGAATCGTGCATACAGTTTACCCAATTGTTTAAGCACTGGTTATACGCTCCGCCTATATTATCAGGATTAGTTCTATCAGGATAATATGCTACTGGAGTTAGCATATATTTTGCAGCATACCAGGATGCAGCAAAAGGATCAGTAGAACCTAAAAGCATATTTAATTGAATTGCGATATTTCCATAATTACGTTCAGGATTGGTCCAGGCTGCATCAATTATTGTTAATTTGGGAAATGTTACTTGCATTACTTTTGCAGGTAATGCATATTCACTAAAAAAATAGTTGAAGTGCATTTGGTCACCACCTCCATAGCGTTCGTTTTGATATGCAACAGTAAGAACACCTATCCAGTTCTTTATCGCTAGTGTTGCACCAGTCCAGCCATGTGCTTTTAAGACCGGAAAATCAACTATGCATAAACGTTCGTGATTATAAGTTTGAGAGTTTTGGTCCCAGATTCCATATTTTAATGAAATATAATGATTACCTGATGGTGATAGGAACTTTGGATATGTAATTTTAGAAGTCGGATCATAAGGATATCCATCATTATAATCACCGTCTGAATATTCTGTTACTACATTATTCATTATGTTTTTCCACTCGAATAAATAAACAGGATATCCCTTTGAATAGAAGGTGTTTATAACATCTAAAATGCATTGCTCTGAATCTTCAGAGTTATTATCGTCTTCTCCTGTTGATGCCCATTGTGTATTATCACCAACCAGAATTTCACCGGTAAATCCATCAGGATGATTTAAGATCTGCCAGATTAAACCCTTGATCCGGTCAGTACTTGTTGTATTTCTAAAATCCCATTGAAAGCTTCCTTTAATTATTACAATATCGTCTGAACCGACAATACCAAAAGGTCTGGAAGATGTTCTGTGTAAATAAGTACCTTGTGTCTCCATCAATAAAAGTAGTGTGTCAATGGCGGGATCAACCAGATACTGATCCGGTACAGTGGAGTCACCAGCAGCTAATGAACCAGCTGTTGGGGGAATATCTTCCAAAACAAAAACTTTTGATACTGGATTATTTACTTCCCAGGCAGGTAATGACTGGGGCAGAATGTTAACAGTTAAGAATAATTCAGCAATGATTAACATCCAGCTTGATAATTTATTATTTTTTTTCTGATATATATTTTTGCTTAAAGATTTCATTGCAGTTCCTTTTTCAATTATAAATAAAAATTAACCACTCATTTGCCTGATGTATTCAGAAAACACTTTTTTTGTACTTAGATATTTTAATCATTGGTATCTCCTTACAATAGTAATGCAAAACTAATCACCATCAAACATTTCCTTGATTTTATTATAATCGTATTTACCATTTGTATTTGTTGGTATCTGGTTTGCCGATTTTATAACCAATGATTTAAAATTAAGCTGATACATTTTCATAACCTCTTCTTTTACTTTAATCTCTGTCAGATGATCATCTGAATGAACAAGAATTTGAAGCAAATCATCTTTTCCTGTACAAGCAGCAGAGATTTGAAAATGATTCTCTATCATTTTCTGAACTTCATCTAAATTTATTCTTAATCCAAAAATCTTAATAAACCTTTTCATTCTGCCAGTTACATAAAAGAATCCATCTTCATCCTTATAACCAAGATCTCCAGTAAATAAAACTCCATTCAATTCATCACCTTTGGAAAGATCAGTTAAAGTTTCAGCATAACCAAGCATCACATTATCGCCTTTATAAACTATCTCACCAACTTCTTTCGGTCTTGATACTTCAACACCATCATTCATTATATTTAATTTGCCGCCGGGTATAGGAATTCCGATCGAACCAATCTTTTCGCTTAATTTGTCATACGGCACGTAGGTTATCCTTGCAGTAGCTTCAGTTTGTCCATACATTACAAAAAACTTTTTATTATTTGCAGTCGCATACTCATTAAACTGTTTAATAAACTCTTCGCTTAATTTACCTCCGGCTTGAGTAAAATATTTTAATGTTGGAAGATTAATCTTTTCAAAGCCAATTCTTTTTAGCATTGTATAAGTATAAGGAACACCTGCAAAAGATGTGCACTTATATTCATTGAACAAATTCCAGAAATCTCTGAAGAACACCGTCTTCTCAGTTAATACAATTGTTGAGCCTTTTAAAAGATGACTATTAATTATAGATAGCCCGAAAGAATAATTGAATGGAAGAGTTGTAATCGGTCTTTCATTCTCATTGATATTAAGATACTCGGCAATTGAAGAAGCATTTGATTGAATATTCTTATAAGATAACTTGACAAGCTTTGGTGACCCGGTAGTACCCGATGTAGATAGAAGAACTGCAAGGTCCGGAAATATTTCAGGAGATTGCTTTTCTTCCCTTTCAAATAAATGTAGTGAGTGATAATCGAAATAATCTGAATATCCTGCCGGTGCTTTAGGACTAACAGAAATAATAAAATCCGGTTTATAATTGTTTATTAAACTATTTCTTATTTCCTCATTAAGTTTTTCATCAAGAAGTAAAACCGCACTACCGGATTTAAGCAGGGCTATATATAAAACAACAGATTCCAGATTGTTTGTTGTAAATAAAAAAGTTAATCCTTTATGGGATAATTTTGTTTTTTCAGATATTGTATCGGATTCAAGATCCAATTCTTTATATGTTAATGATTTTTTATTTGCAGTATCAATAAGAGCAACGTTATCTGCAAAAAGTTTAATGTTAGACCAGAAATTATTTGATTGATGCATTTTATAAATCCCTGAGTTTAATTGAGTAGTTCAAATAATAAAACATCCATAAACCTGTTCCCGTTATTCTCAGTAACTCTTCTATCAAATCCGATTTAGGCATTGTAATTATTCTGCCATCAGTTAACAGATCAAGCAGTACAGCACATAAAATAAATCCCATTGATAAAATTAATATGATAAAATTGGTTTTAATTATTTCAAGTCTGAAATATATAAAATGAAAGATGAAAATGATTGATACAACAATGTAAGTTAGTGTATTTGGAATACTTAATTCTAACCTAAGAAAGTGGTGGAGCTTTAGGATTATTATGAGTATTAAAATTAATGTTACTGAAAATGAAGAGATTAGGAATTTTAGTTTTGGAGAAGATAAATTACCCTTGAGAAAAATCGTGTAAAGAATAATCACTAATGTAATCGTAAGAAGAACAGTTTTAATTGATTCAAATTCCATTAAAAACCTATGTAAATCTTCACTACTAAAATAACAATACTAAAATAACCAACACAGGAATCCTCCATTTATATTTGTCTCTTTTTCATAAAATTACTCGATGTTTATTTATTTGCAAATTAGAATGAATGTCTATACAGCACACATAGAAATGTCTATGAAGACAGCTGTAATAAATATATGAATATAGGTCTAACAAGAACAGAGTAAGACAGATAAGCTGTACGAGGTTATTAACGATCTAATCTGATTAAGAGCTTGTGTAATCAACTAAGTTTTACTGGTAATCGTCTTATTCTTTTACCAGTGGCTGCAAAAATTGCATTTGTTAAAGCAGGTGCACAAGCTGCAATCCCAACTTCGCCAACACCGCCAACTTTATAATTATTTTTTATGTAATATGTTTCAATCACTGGTGTTTCGTCATAAGCAAGCATTGGGTAATCATCAAAGTTGCTTTCTTTTACGCCGCCGTGATTAATTGTAATCTCACTCTTTAATGCAGCCGAAAGAGCAAAAACAATTGCGCCTTCCAATTGTGCTTCCACTGTATCAGGATTAACAACTATTCCACAATCTATTACAGCTGTGTATTTATCAATCTTCAGTACATTATTCTTTACTATTACTTCAGCAATCTGTGCACAATAACTTTCATAACCCGAAAAGATTGCAATTCCCATTCCCCTGCCTTCGGGATATTTTTTACCGGTTTTCCATCCAGCTTTTTCTACTGCAACATTCATTACATTAGCCAACCTTGAATCTGCAGGAAGCATTTCTTTTCTGAATAAATAAGGATCTTTACCAGCAGTATAAGCCATTTCATCTATAAATGATTCCACTGCAAAAGGATTCTGTGAATTATAAACAGCTCGCCACCATGAGATTGGAACGTGTGTTGGAATCAAAGTACCCTCAATTTTAATATTTGGTATCTGATATTGTAAACCAACTGTGCCTTCAGCAATATCTGATTTTTCTGCTGTTAGATTTTTATTAAACCTCATTTGCATTATTGATGGAGCAATTACGTGATGATAAAACTTTGCCGGCTTTCCATCTTTTGTAACTGATCCTTTAAGGATATTTATACTCGGCGGACGGTAAAAACCGAATTTCATATCTTCTTGTCGCGTCCATGTAAGTTTAACAGTTTTGCCGCAGGCTTTTGATATTTCTGCTGCTTCAACCGCATAATCATTCACAAGTCTTCTTCCAAATCCGCCGCCCATTAAAGTAATATGTACTGTAACATCACTTTCAGCAATTCCTAATGCCTTTGCTACTTCGCTTTGAGCATTCTGTGCATTCTGAGTGGGAGTCCATAATTCAGCTTTTTTGTTTTGATACTTTGCAACACAGTTCATTGGCTCCATTGGTGCATGTGTGATAAAGGGGACTTCATACATTGCTTCAAGTTTAATTTCGTCATCAATATCAGTTTTAATATTACCACGACTTTCAAATTCTGAGCCTTCTTTATTAATATGCTTAATCATATCATTTCTGATATCTTCTGTTTTTACATTTGCAAAAGCTCCGGAATCCCATTCAACTATCAAAGCATCTCTGCCATTAAATGCATGCCAGGTTGTATCTGCAATTACAGCCACTCCATTTGAAATCTGAACAACATCAACAACACCGGGCATTGATTTAGCTTTGCCTGCATCAAAGCTTTTAACTTTTCCGCCGAATGAAGGACATCGGCTTAAAGCAGCATAGAACATTCCTGGAACAACAATATCAATTCCAAAAACAGCTTTACCATAAATTTTATCCGGAGTATCAACACGATGAACTCTTTTACCGATAAGTTTATAATCTTTTGGGTCTTTTAATTTTACATCTGTTGGAACAGGCAGTTTAGCAGCATCCTCGACCAGCTCTCCATAAGAAAATTTATTTCCATTCGATCTATTAATCACAAATCCATTTTCTGCATAACAATTAGAAACGTTTATATTCCATTTATTTGCTGCCGCCAGTATCAGCATTTCCCTTGCGGTTGCACCAGCAATACGCAATGGTTCCCAGTTTCTTCTAATACTTGTACTTCCGCCGGTTGACTGGCTGCCAAACTTTTTATCAGCATCAGACTGCTCAATAATTATTTTTTCCCAATCAACTTCCAGCTCCTCTGCTACAAGCATTGGCAAAGCAGTTTTAATTCCCTGCCCCATTTCAGACCTATGGAAAATAATTGTAACAACACCATTTGAATTAATTTTAAGAAAAACACTTGGTGAAAATATTTTGGGATCATCACCAACATTTAACAAAATATTATTAAACGGTACAAATGAAGCAAGTATTAGTCCACTGCCGCTGATACTGACAACTTTAATAAATTCTCTTCTTGTCTTTTTATTAAAACTTCTCATTACCGTTTCTCCTCTACAATTTTATCTATAGCCTTTCTAATCCGGTTATAGGTACCACATCTGCAAAGTACGGTTGACATAGTATTATCAATTTCCTGCCGTGCAGGAATTTTATCAGAGTTAAGCATTGCTGCAAGTGTCATTATTTGACCCGGCTGACAGTAGCCGCATTGAGAAACCTCAAACTCTATCCAGGTTTTAAAAATTGGATGATCTGGATTTTCAGCTAATCCTTCAATCGTCGTTATTTTTTGGTTAACTGCCTCTTCAACAGATACGATGCAGGATCTTTCAGCTTTACCATTTAAATGAACTGTACACGAACCGCAAAGACCTTCTCCACAGCTATATTTGGTTCCAGTAAGATTAAGATTATCTCTTAAGACCCAAAGCAGCGGTGTTCCGCTTTCAACTGTTACTTCATAATCTTTTTTATTGATGTTTAATTTGTATTTCGGCATAGCTTTTTGAAGTTTTGATTTTACTGTTATTAAGTTAAAACCTTCTGATTTTAAGTTCAACAGTTTTCATTCCAAAATTATTTTTTGCCAAACGAAAAATTTGTTTACTATCTATTAACATATACCAAACAGCAAAGATATTTTTTCAAAATGCTATTAACAAAAAAGTAATTTTTTAAGATTTCGAAACATATTTACAAGTCTTTAAGTGGATTTATTGGGTAAAATTCCTTATGTTGCCCGAAGCTAATTTGAACTAATTATAAACCTAAACAAAACCTTAATGTATCTTTATAATTCATATAAATTCATAAACTATTATTAGAGGGAAATATGCGCAAATTAATTCTTACAGTTTTAACTGTGGTCTTTTCAATAAGTTTAGGCTACTCTCAGGTTACCACCTTATGGGAAAAATCTGTAACTGCCGGATCAAATCCTTTCTGGAATACGGGTAGTTTAACCAGAGGAATAAGCTTTGGTACTGTTGGCGGTAATAATTATTTCTTCGTTGTAACACGTAATGCCAGCTTAGGTGGAAAGCAAATCATTTATTATGATGCTTTAACCGGTGATTCGCTTGGTCAACTTGATAATACTGGTATAACTGGTGGTGTGGCGGTTGTAAATGATGTAGAAGTTTCGTCAGATGGAAAAATATTCGTATCAAATATGACAACCAATGCTTCTGCAGATGCATTTAAGGTCTATAAATATGATTCGCTATCAGCAGCTCCAGTCGTAGTTATTTCTTATA
Source organism: Ignavibacterium sp. (assembly GCA_032027145.1). Lineage (NCBI taxonomy): Bacteria > Pseudomonadati > Ignavibacteriota > Ignavibacteria > Ignavibacteriales > Ignavibacteriaceae > Ignavibacterium > Ignavibacterium sp. The sequence goes on from JAVSMP010000001.1 coordinate 186,362, forward strand.
ATACTTCCGCTGAGCGATTGGGTGATAAATTTACTGTAGAAGGTTCAACCGCAGATAATTCAATTATAATCTGGGCAGCTGACGCAGTAGCAAACTCAGGTGTAGTTCATAAATTTACAACAACTGATAATGGGGTTTCATTTACTTCAACTATAGTTGATATCGGCTCACCTGCATCGGCTTCAAGTGCTGCTGTTGGACCATTGTCAGATGGTTCATTTTACTGGAATTCTCATGGCTCTGCCGCTTCTAAATATGACAACACAGGAACACTTATCGGCAGCATTCCAACTACAGTGTTAGGCACTGGTGGAAGTGCTATCAGAAACTTTGGAACCTTCTTGGGTAGTGAATACATTGTTGCAAATGCATTAGGCACCGGAATCGAAAATGCAAAAATAATTAAAGTGCCGGGTGGCGTACCTGCAAGTGCAGAATTGTTTGCACAAACTCCAATGCTTGGTACAAATTCAGCTGGCGGCTTAGGTGATGTTTCGATTCAAAAGATAAACAATTATACTTTTAATGTTTTTGTATTAAGCACAAACAATGGATTCGGTGCGTACCAGGTTGATTTAAGAACTCCATTGGCAGGTGATTACTACATCCCGCAAGGGGCAAATCCAAAAGGGTTCGCAACAATTTTTGATGCAGTAGCATCATTAAATATCAATGGAGCTTCAGGCACAGTAAATTTCTTACTTGATGCTGATACTCTTAGAGAAAATTCTTTTACGTTCAATGCTAATTTGTCAACTGTTAACAATGTAGTTGTAAAACCAGCTCCGGGTAAAAATGTTGTATTAATAGTTACTCCTGGTGCTTCGATGGGAAATGGCAGCCAGATGATCGGGTTTGATAGAGGTTATGTAACATTTGATGGAAGTAATAATGGATCATCTACTCAAAATTTGATTGTTACAACTGAGACGAATGATGCACGAGTTCCATTTGGATTAAATACTTCAAATGCTGATACAGTAACAATTAAAAACTTAATCATAAAAAACATTTTTGATGTGGCACTTAATTTTAGATATGGTGTTGTAATTAATGATAAGAATGATGTTTGGGGACTACATGTTGAAAACTGTCAGATTGGAACACCTGAGAAACCTGTAAGACGTGATGGTATTGCACCCTGGGGAAGTTCAGCACCTAATCAATTTAGATTAATTAATAATGAAATTTACTGCGGAACTCGCGGTGTTGCTACTTTGTATCTGATTGATTCTGATATTATTGGTAATAAAATAAATATACTTCCAACAACAGCGGCAGCAACTGATGCTTATAATCATGGTATATATATAACCGGTGCTAATGGTACAATCAATATTAATGAGAATTACATTAATTGTCTTGAGAAAACTGTCAATGCCACCTCGTATTTAATCGGAATTGCATTTGCAGGAAACGGCAACACAGCTTCAGATGTTATAAACGTATTTAATAATATGGTAAATGTTGGTGCCTCAAATGAAACACGCAATGTTTATGGAATTGGCTTACGTTCTGCACAACCAATGGGTAACTTAAAAATTTATCATAACACAATCGTAGTAAACGAAATGAGTTCACCATTAGTTAGCTATGCTATTGGTAATCATACAAATGGAACTGGCTCAGTTAATCTGGATCTATTAAATAATATAATTATCAATAACCACACAGGCAATTCAGGTTCTGCTGTTATTGGATTAAATACTCCATTGACTGTAACTTTAAGTTCTGATTATAATGTGATTCTCGCTAATTCAATCTTAGTCAGTTATCAAGGAACAAATTATACAAATCTTGCTTCCTGGCAAGCAACTGCACAGGATTCTAATTCAATTAGCAAAGTCGTTAATTTTGTTTCCGCAACCGATTTACACTTAGCCGGTTCTTCTAATGGAGATGTTGATCTTGTCGGAACTCCAATTTCTGAAATTACAATTGATATTGATGGCGATCTTAGAAGCACGACCTCACCTTATAAAGGCTCTGATGAAGCATCACTGCCAATTCCTGTTGAGTTAACTGCTTTTAGTGCTACCTGCGATAACGGAGTTGTAATCCTAAAATGGACAACTGCTACTGAAACGAATAATAAGGGATTTGAAATTCAAAGAAAAGTTAATGATGAATTTGAAGTTTTAAGCTTTGTGGATGGTATTGGTACTACTACATCACCTCAATTATATAGCTTTACTGATAGAAGCGTTTCCAGCGGAGTTTACAGCTATAGACTAAAGCAAGTAGATTACAGCGGTGCTTTTACATATTCAAATACAATTGAAATTAATGTTACCGCACCTTCACAATTTGAATTAACTCAGAATTATCCTAATCCTTTTAACCCAACTACAAAGATCAACTATGCAATTCCATTTGATTCGAAGGTTACAATTTCTGTTTATTCTGTTACTGGCGAATTGGTTGCAGAATTAGTAAATGATTTTGTTTCTGCGGGAGCATATAGTGTTGATTTTGATGGAAGTAATCTTGCCAGCGGAATGTATATATATAAAATGACTGCAGGTAATTTTACTAAAACAAATAAAATGATGCTGATGAAGTAAACGGTAGGCAGGTTAATAATTAAGGCACGAGAGATCGTGCCTTTTTTATTTTAAATATCCAGCCAGTAAGAAAACTTGGCAAGTAATATATTATCAGATTCTGATCTTAAAAGATTTGAGAAATCATTCGTAAAGTTTAATCTGCCGGGATTATCAAAATTAGTACGGCTGTTAGTCCACGCAAAATAAAAAACAGAGCCGGGAAAAACTTCCCATCTTAATACTACATTACCGCGTAATGATTTAAAGTTAAAATCAGGATTGTTTATGCTGAACTGCTCTGCAGAACCGTTTCCATCAGGATCAATTAAATATGAATCATCTTCTTTATTATAATTAATCTCAGAGCCATTACTTCCGTAAATTAAGACATCCAGAGTCGGAGGATTAATTATTTCTTTAAATCCTTCATAATCCCCCATTGCAATTAACGGTTGAATATAAAGCTGCAAGCTTAAAGTTGGAGTAAATATCCAGTTTAATCTTATGTTTGCAGATATAGTTTCCTGCCTAAGATCTGCAAAAATGTAACGCTTATTGTAAGTGCTTGCAGCAAGCGGATCTGAAATATTTTTAACCCATTGAAATAATGTTTTGTTTATCGAGTATTCCGGTCCTATTGTAAAACTTATCTGCGAACTTGGCTTCCATTCAAGATCAAGACCAAGGCGTTTTTCATTGCTGTTAAGTGCATTCTGCCCAAAACTAAAGTAAGGATACACAATTATTTTTTCACGGCTGTCTGTATAAGCATTTATGTTGATTGAATAATTTTCCGGTATATTAAGTTTTGGTCCGCCTCTTGTCAGCGTGGTTGATACTGATTCAAAATTATAGTTTGAATTAAAACTTACACCACAGTAATTAAGAAATTGAGTGCTTGCAGCTAAATAAAATCCTTTTCTTGCGATATTACCTTCATAATCAGAAGTTATATTATAAGCCAGATAAATATTTTTTCTTCTGAAAATATCATCCGGTTCGAACCAGCGATATCCGGTAAGAATATGTCCGTTAATTCTATCAGCAAACAATTGAGAGCCAAGATCATTGTATTCAAAGCCAGGGGAAACCAAACCAACTGCAGCATTAACATAAAAATTGCCTTTTTGTTTGTTCAACATAATACGAGTAAAATATCCGCTGATAGAGGTCATTGAAGAATCAAGAGGCATATAGGTTTTATCAGGTCTTTGCATATACCGATAAGGTTGTTTCTGTAATCGTAACATATAATCTTCTGAACCTGAAGTGTAAGAGCCGATAAGCATACCTGTTAAAACATAAGTCTCATCTTCATCTAAAAATGTCCAGCCATCCAACCCCAAAGTATATGCCTGATTGCTTAATCTTGCAGAGAGGTTTTTATCTTTAAGTTCTCTGTTAACTGAAGTAAAGATCATTCCTACAGCTTGCCTGCCGGAATTAAATTCCTTTTGTGTTCTTAAAACACTGTAATGAGTTAACGGTTCAACTTCTTCTTCAACTTGCTCACCAATATCTGTATGAATTACAGCAAAAGTTCTTTCAGTAACAGAACTTAATAAACCAACAGACCAGCTTTCATCAATTTTTCCGGTAAGTTTGGCAGCTCCAAGTATTCTTGTTTCAGATGGATAATTTATATAGCCCTCACCGGATACATTTCCCTGTGGTAATCTTCCGATTCTTCTTGAATAAAATAACTCCGGTACACCAAAATTAAATCCCCAATTATTATTAGCACCTCCGAATCCAAAAGAAAAGATATTGGAGCCTTCTATAAAGAAAGGGCGTTTCTCGGTATAAAATGTTTCAAAGGCTGAAAGGTTTACAATTGCAGGATCGACTTCTACCTGTCCAAAATCCGGATTGAATGTTGCATCCACATTAAGATTACTTCCCAGACTAAACTTAAGATCAGCACCAAATGAAGTTTTATACTGATTTGATTTATAGAAAGGGTCATCAGGATTATGGATAAGATATTGTGCCTTTTGAACAAAATAAGGAAGCAATTCAAATCTTTGTTTTTGTTTTATTCCTTCTAATCCAATAAGATCTGCAAACCGGGAAACAAAACCGCTTTCATTCTTTGGGACCATCACATAAAAAGACATTTCGTGTTTGCGCTTGATATCACGATTAAGATTAATGCCCCATGTCATTTTATCTGATTCATTAAATCTTAATTGGGTAAATGGAATTCTAATTTCAACATTCCATCCGTTTTCATCAACAGTGGTTTTATTTTCCCATACTCCATCCCATGAATTATCGTCCCAACTATCATTAAAAAAAGTTCCATCTGCAACTGAACCACCGGCATTTACGGCAAAAAAATAACCGGTTCTATCATCATTATATGTATCCAGGTAAACGAAGAACCAATCAGACTCAACAATATTATCTCTCCGCATCAATGTAACATCTATTGAATCTGGGCTGGAATCCCAAAATCTCCCGCTTATATAAATATTATGATCATCGTGTGAAACCCAAACTTCCGATCTTTCGGAAACAGGTTTTCCTTCATGTGGATCCTTTTGAGTGAAGGTTGTAATTGCAGGAAGAGAATATACCTGCTCATTGAGAATGCCATCAACAACTATCTCCTCAGTCAGTTTATAAGATTGAATTGCTTGAGTTGAATCGTTTTTTGCTGCAAGAATATTTAATGATATTAAAAGTATAAAAGTAACAGTAGTAAAATATTTTTTCATACTTTTGTTGTTTGTTTTAACTTCAGACATAATTGTTTTCTATATGGTGGTCCGGTATAGATTAATTAAATTATATTTTGTGCAATAATAAATTGATCAGTAGATTATTCCTGATGTATTTACTGATAAGGAGGAAATAACTGATAAACGGTTTAGTTAAAAAATGTATTGACTTACTAATTCAGCCTGCAACTGACTTTAATACAATTTTTCAAAAGTCTTTTTTATAATCTGTTCACTCTCCGATAAGCCCGATAAAACAATCACAACTTCTGTTATCCTGAGCGAAGTCGAAGGATGACATTTTCTTCTTACACTTTTCAGAAATTTCAAAATTAATTCACTCTCCGATAAGCCCGGTGAAACAATTACAACTTCTGTTATCCTGAGCGAAGTCGAAGGATGATGATTTGGAATCCCGCTACTTTTACTCCGCAGCTAACACAGATACTGAAATAAATTCACATTAATCTTTGGTTAGTGCAGAATACCCACACCAATTATTTCTTCAGAGGTTTCTATTATTTTTTATTGATTTTTATCTTGCCAAAACCGCTATTCAATTCTATTACAGCCCCGCCGCCGTTAAGTACGTACTTTTTTATAAGATTGTTTTTTTGCAAATTAACTTTAATAGCTTCAAAATCTGATCTGATCAAATTAACTTTTTCAGATTCATTAAGCTTTGAGTTAACATAAACAGATGCAACAATACTAACTTTTGCTTCCAAAGGTATTTTTAAAGTGATATCACCGCTTGCTGTATTAAACTCACTATGGCTTTTATCAGTTGGGTTTAATTCAGCATAAATGTTACCTCCGGCAGTATTTGCTTCAATTGAGCCGGAAATATTTTTCAGATTTATATTACCGCCCGCTGTATTGACTTCTACTTTTCCAGTTGCGCCTTCAAGAATAATATTTCCGCCGGCTGTTGATAGTTCAGCATCCCCTGAAATTTTACCAACCGAAATATTACCGCCAGCTGTAGAAACTTCAGCACTGCTTTCAATATTACCAATTGAGACATTACCGCCTACGGTGCTTACGCTAGTGTTACTCTTCAAATTACCTATTGATATGCTGCCGCCTCCACTTGCTATTTCCGATAAGCCGTTTACATCTCCAACTGAAATATTTCCTCCGGCAGTAGATAAAGAAAGTCTTTCGCCTGCATCATCCATTTTAATATTGCCGCCGCCTGTAGCGATTACAATTTTCCCGGAGATATTTCCATCTATTTTAATATTTCCACCTCCAGTTGATAAATCCACATCTAAATACATTGGTATTGATAACTCGATATAAAAATCATCTGATTCTTTTCCTTTAAACTCAAGTTTAATTGTTTTGCCTGTCTGTTCAATAGTAAGGTTTTTGAGATCGTTCTCATCAACATTAACAGCTTTTAAGTATGCCTGATCTTTACTCCATACAGTAACATTAATATTCCCGTAAGTTGAGATTATTTCCACTCTATCTCCTTTAGAAACATTAAAGGATTTTTCCTTATCAGCAGCATAGGTAAATACCAGAAAGCCATACATAATGAACACAATAAGTGTCATCAGATTCATTAACCAATTTTTTAATCTCATCTTTAATACTCCTTTATAATATTTCTTAACTGATATCTCACGTAATTATTTTGATCCAACTGTATTTTATCTTTTAGTGTTGTTAAATCAGACTCATCAAGCTTAATACCCTTTTTTGAAGTTTCCATCAAGCTGTTAATTGCATCAATCCTGATTCCTGCTGATGTATCATTTAACAAAACATAGATAAGAGCATCTTTTATTTCTTTATCAACACTAAGTTCGTTAAATGATTTTATAGCTTCACGCCTTACTCCCGGATTATTATCATACTTTGCAACCGATATTAAAGCGTTCTTCAGCTCATCGTCATTTTTGTGCTGACTACTTGCATTGATAACATTAATAGAGTTTAGTCTTGTACCTGGATTTTTTTCATTCAGAATCGCATAGATTAATATTTCCCGGACTCTTGAGTCATTAATATTTCCTTTAATTCTTCCCGACTTAACCAATTCGTATGTAAATTCAATTTCACCATCATCCGGGTCTGCGTCAAGAAAATTAATGTTCTGTGTCTTTGAAAAATCAGCAAAGTTTAATCCCACTTTAGAATCATTAACAGCAGGGTCTTTGAATATTAAATAACCGATAAATAATCCAGCCAACAAAACCACAGCACCGCCAAATGCAATTCCAATTGGTTTGATCATAAAAGATGAAAACACCTGGGTTAATACTTTTATTATTGATGTTTTATTTTTTTGGGCTTTCAGATAACCGCGCAATTCTGCTCTGGCTTCAAATAACAACTTATCCTCAAACTCATTGTTTTCATTCTCATTAATGCTGTTAAATATTTTTTTAAATAGTTCAAAATGAGTTTTACATTGCGGACATCTAATAAGATGCTGTTCCAATAATTTTTTATCAGCTTCATCTATTTCATTATAAAAGAAATACTGGATTAACTCTTCATATTTTTCATGCTGCATATTTTCACCTTTTTTGGAATTTAGAATGCACCTGCAAGCTTTAATTGTAATTTTCTAACCGCATCAAATAAGTATTTTTTAATTGTACCTTCTTTACAGTTCATTATTTCTGCAATCTCTTTAATCTTATATCCTTCGTAGTGCTTTAACAGGAAACTCATTTTCTGATTTGGTGAAAGAGATTCCAGTGCCTTATTAATTTTAATTTCAAATTCTGCTTTTTCAGTAATTACTTCAGGTGTAAGGTCTTCACTTCCTGAAATCTGAGAAATAGGTGATGCTTCATCATCAGCATCAATGGTAATCTGATTAAACCTATTCTGTTTACGCTTATAAGTAATGCACATATTTGTTGCTATCCTGAAAAGCCAGGTGGAGAACTCACTTTTAAATTGAAAGCCTGATAAATTTTTATAAACCCGGATAAAAACTTCCTGATAAATATCTTTAGCATCATCAGGGTTAGCAGTGTATTTTAATGCCAGCCGAAGAACCATTTTATCATAACGATAAATCAGTTCTTCGAATGCAAGAGCATCTCCTCTTTGAGCTTTAAGGATTAATTCATTTTCAGTTAAATGCATTTACAATTTCTTTTATCTTTTCATTAGACCTTAGAAGATTAAAAAAGGTTGTGATACCTATGAATATTTTTTTACTGCTTTTTTGTTAATAAAATAAAACCTGCATTTGTGGTGCAGGTTCAATTAAAAATATATTTAGTAATGTTTACAGACCTGTTGGGATGTCAATGTTATCATTAGGTCTTTGGCTTTTCTTGAAGTTATTAAAATTGTAACTGAACAATAGTGTAACTACAGGAGCTTCAGGTTTAATGAGGGCGCTGCCCGTAAAGTTTGAACCAATTGTGTTTATATTGAAATCAGTAGCTCCGAATAAGTTTCTTGCCTGCAATGTAAGCGACATTGCTTTATCAAAGAAATCCTGCCGAAATGACGCTGCGATAAATGCAAAGAGATTAGATTCTGACTGTGCATCGACAAATTTCATTGTGTTAACAGAAAACATTAATCTTGTATCCGAAGAAAAACTGAGCGTGGAGTTTAATCTTACCGACCAATTAAAGAAATCTTTTTCAACACTTGCACCATTAACTTTTCCATCAATATAACTCTGAAATAAGTTTATTGATGGATCAAGTTTTAAGAATTCTGCTATCGAAAAGCTTGTCGAAATCTCTGCTCCATATACATCCGAGTTTCCATAATTATCATACATTATATTAAGCGTACCGTTAGTATCAACTGAGAATGTCTGAGAGAATGAATCTTTTGATTTTCTGTAATAAGTCTGAAGCGAAACAAACACACTGCCATAGATTTTCTGATAGTTCAGTTCCAGAGCATCAATATATTCAGGCATCAGTTTTGGATTACCTGAAATAGTTATACTTGGATCAGAATAAAACGGAAATGGGTTTAACAGATTATCATTTGGCCGGTTAATTCTGCGGCTATAACTTAATTGCAACTGATGATCATCTATCTTTCTTGAAATATTAACAGATGGGAAGTAATCCATTTTGCTGAATGCAAAAGAATTCGATAAAGTTTTCTGATCAAGAAATCTATCCATATATTCACCGCGCAAACCAAGCATATAGCTGAATCCAGCTATCTCACCGCTAAAAGAAACAAATCCTGCATAAACATTATTCCGTAAATTAAACTTATTTGTTAATACCGGATCAATATCAAAATTATTTATAGATTGATTAAATATTTTGTTCGTAAGATCAAAATTTCTGAATGCAAGGTTGGATTGTAATCCTGCTTCAAGTTTTGTTATATCATCAAACCTGTGAGTGTAGTTAAGTTTTGCTCTTCCATCATTTCTTACAGAGTTATTAGTAAACATAATATTGGAAAGAAGATCAGTAACAGATGTGAAAGTTTCATCCGTCTGATTCTCAATAGTCTTTTGTTCGTTATCAACAGTAACATAATTATGAGTAAGCTCTAAGTAAACATCATTTATGTTAGGACTGAACTTGTACTGGTATGTAAAAGTTGAATTGATATATCCAACCGGAATGTTCTGTCCATTTCTTATTCTTGAATAATTTGATAATCCAACCCCCAGATTTGTTACGCGGGAGTTTAACGAACTTACAACATCTACAATACCAATTCCCACTGATAATCCTAAATTGTTTTTATTATCCGGTATGTAATCTGCACCGGCTCTAAATGAGTATTGTCTTCTTTTATTCCGGATATTTACATCAGATCTATCAAATAAATTCTGATCATTGATTACAGAGTTTCTTCTAATATCTTGTTCATTGGTAAAAATGTTATTGCGGTAATCAAATCCTGTTGTAAGATTCCATCCATCAGTATTATAGCTGAAAGATAAATCGCCATTATATTTATCACCGGTACCGCTGTTTAGATTAACAATTGCACTCATGGACAAATCTTTCTGGACTTTTAAATTAATGTTGATGATTCCACCGGAACCTTCAGCATCATATTTTGATGATGGATTTGTGATCAATTCAATATTATCAATACTGTTTGCAGATATCTGCTTTAATGCATCTGCACCTTGCAGCGGATAGGGTTTATTGTTTACAAGCACAGTAAAGTTTGAGCTTCCCCGCAAATAAACTGTTCCATCAGGATCAACTCTAACAGAAGGCTGATTTTCTAAAACGTCAAGAGCTGTCTGACCCTGTGCATTCAGGTTTTGTGATACATTAATTATTTTTTTATCCAGGTGTAATTCCTCACTTGCCTTTTCACCAATAACTTCTGTACCTGTAATTTCATAAGCAGTCTTAGTTAAAGAAATTTTTCCCAGATCAACCCTCTGCTTATTGTCCGAAAGATCAATAGACGTAACAAATTTTGTGTTATAACCGACAAAGCTGATCTTCAAATAATATTTTCCATCAGATAGATTTGTAAGTCTAAATGTTCCATCAGATGAAGATGATACTCCGGTAATGAATGAGGAATCGGTAGAATTATGTAATGTAATATTTGCAAATGGCAGACCCGAATTTGAGAGCGAGTCAATTATTATTCCGTTAATAGTTTTACCCTCAAGCGGTGTTGATTGCTGTGCATTTACTGTAAATGCAAGTAATAATACTGTAAACAAATATCTGAACATATTTTCTTCCTTTCTAACAAATATGATTTCTGGATGTGAAAATATTATTCAGTAAATAAGTTTTATATTTTTTTGTTGTAAGCGGTTAAATTGTTTTTATGAGCGGATTATTCTGCAAACCAATTTGCAATTCTTATTTTTTGTATTGATTTGGGTTAACAAGTACTTAGTATATAAAATGAATGCCGGGCAATTAACCCGGCGAAAAAATTATTTTAAAAGTATCATCTTTTTTGTTTGGACATATACTCTTCCCGAATTTGTCAGTGGATCAAATGTTCTTAGCTGATAAAAATAAATTCCGGATACCAGTTGATTGATGCCGGATTCTGATCTGAATTCAACTTCATAATTCCCTGCGGGTTTATATTCATCAATGAGTGTAGCAACTTCATTTCCCAAAACATCGTAAACTTTTAAAGTAACAAATTGCTTATTACCTATTTCATAACGGATATTGGTAGCAGGATTAAACGGATTGGGATAATTCTGATATAACCGATATTCCCGGATAGATAAATTATCGTCCTCAACATCTGTAGGGATATAAGATTTTTTATAAATCTTAGCGCCTCCTACCATATTTTCATATACTCCTGCATACATATCAAGTCTTTCATCAACTGTTCTAGGTGATACAACCCTTCCTGTCAGAGCAGATAGTTTTGGATTTTCCGGCAGTCCATTATTTTCCTTATTAAATCCTGCAAGCGGATCAGAGGTTGAATAAAAGCCATCACTAAAAGTTGCAACACCGTGTCTTTTTTCGTTAAGGTTTTTAAGAGCCCAAACTGCCATTCCAGAAACTTCTCCTCCAAAAACAGCTAATAATGTTAAAGTTAAATATTGACTGTTACTGAATGACTCATACAAATTTCCATTTTGTGTACCGACATTCAATCTGACATCATCTCCTTTTCCTGCATTAATTGGATAATCAAATGCAAGATATACCGTTGTATCCGATGCAGGTATTCCGTTTGTTGCCAACCAGCTATCTCCATTGTTTGTTGAAATAAAAACTCCGTTAGTTGTAGCAGCAGCAATTAATCCGCTTGAGTCAATTTCAATATCACGCACCCAGGAATTCTGAGGTAATCCATTACTTGAGCTTTGAAATGTTGAACCTGAATTTGTTGATCTGAGAATTCCGTCTCGAGTTCCTAAAAACACAAAATAATCAGGATTTCCTTCTTTAACAGCAATAGAAAAAATGTTATTACCTGAGGGAACCGAATAACTTGGACCTTGCCATACATCTCCTCCGTCTGTTGATCTGTAAAGTCCTTCATTTTGAGGATAGTACCAAATGCTGGCATATAAATATCCATTAAAAGCTTCTTCAATTGTTCTGCAGATGTATGCACTGGAAACATTCTGCCAGCTCTGACCATCATCTGTTGATTTCCTTATTCCGCCTGCAGTGTTTGGCCAATTAAAAGATCCAACTCCGGCAATTAGATCTCCATTGCTTCTCACTAATAAATCTGTAATACCTCCTCCGCTCGGGGTGTTACCGGTTTGAACCCAGGTTTGAGATTGAACTATTGAACAGAATACAACAATCTCAAGGATTATTAACAAATACAAATGTTTCATTTTGCCTCCTTTTTTTGAATTGTCTGCTCAATACAATAAGATGAGAACAATATTGATTGCATCTAAAATAATATTGCTTCATATCAATTGTCAATGTTTTAGTAATAATTAATTCACCTGAATATTTTACTAAAGCACTTTAAGTATTTGAATATTGCCCTGCTAATAGTCTTGTAATGAATCTCTGTGCAATAGAACTCAATCAACGAACTCACCCTAAATTACTCTCTTAAAAAGAGAGGGACTTATTCCCCTTCTCTTTCTAAGAGAAGGGGCGAGGGGATGAGTTGTTTACTTTACTTCAACAATTAAAGTTATTTTTTCAGATAGTTATCTGGAATTGTTGTTTAATGATAATATTATTTTACTTTATCGATAAATCTTTGCGTTATAGAACTCAATCAACGAACTCACCCTAAATTACTCTCTTAAAAAGAGAGGGACTTCTCCCCTTCTCTTTCTAAGAGAAGGGGCGAGGAGATGGGTTGTTTACTTTACTTCAACAATTAAAGTTATTTTTTCAGATAGTTATCTGGAATTGTTGTTTAATGATAATATTATTTTACTTTATCGATAAATCTTTGCGTTATAGAACTCAATCAACGAACTCACCCTAAATTACTCTCTTAAAAAGAGAGGGACTTATTCCCCTTCTCTTTCTAAGAGAAGGGGCGAGGGGATGAGCTGTTTACTTTACTTCAACAATTAAAGTTATTTTTTCAGATAGTAATCTGCAAGTGTGGTTTAATGATAATATTATTTTTCTTTATCGATAAATCTCTGTGCAATAGAACTCAATCAACGAACTCACTCTAAATTACTCACTTAAAAAGAGAGGGACTTATTCCCCTTCTCTTTCTAAGAGAAGGGGCGAGGGGATGGGTTGTTTACTTTACTTCAACAATTGAAGTTATTTTTTCAGATAGTTATCTGGAAGTGTGGTTTAATGATAATATTATTTTTCTTTATCGATGAATCTTTGCGTTATAGAACTCAATCAACGAACTCACCCTAAATTACTCTCTTAAAAAGAGAGGGACTTATTCCCCTTCTCTTTCTAAGAGAAGGGGCGAGGGGATGAGCTGTTTACTTTACTTCAACAATTAAAGTTATTTTTTCAGATAGTAATCTGCAAGTGTGGTTTAATGATAATATTATTTTTCTTTATCGATAAATCTCTGTGCAATAGAACTCAATCAACGAACTCACTCTAAATTACTCACTTAAAAAGAGAGGGACTTATTCCCCTTCTCTTTCTAAGAGAAGGGGCGAGGGGATGAGTTACAACCTACCTACTCTTTACTTTGTTCTTTTTATCTTACTTGTTCAAAATCATTTTTCGCGTTTGAATAAATTCACCAGTTTTTAATTGATAGAAATAAACTCCGCTTGAAAATTTAGAAGCATCAAAAATGACATTATAATTTCCTGCTATTTTATATTCATCAATGAGTGTAGCAACTTCATTTCCCAAAACATCGTAAACTTTTAAAGTAACAAATTGCTTATTACCTATTGCATAACGGATATTGGTAGCAGGATTAAACGGATTTGGGAAGTTTTGTTCAAGGATAAATTTTTCAGGTAGCAAACCGCTGTCCTGATTTACAAATGTAGGTTCACCAATCATATTATTATCCATCCAGGTAATTCGGCTTGATATCCAGTTTTTTAAATAATTGATTTCATCAGTATAAGTTTGTCCCACAAAGTAATTAGGCCAAACCCAAACACCAAGCACAGGCCATTTAATAAAGTTTCTGGTTTTGGCTTCATCCAACAGCACAACAAGTGAGTCAATCAGATTATTTACTACCTGCGCATTGAATACATTTACTTTTGTCTGCTGCCAGCGGGCATAAACTATATTTTGAAAGTTTTGATCATCAAAAAGTTTTCTCCACCAAAACGGAGTAAAAAAAATTTCATTAGATAACATATTTTGATAATTGGTTAAATATTCCAATTCCCAGTTATTGGTAGTCCATCCATTATAGTAATCTGCATTGCCAAAAGCTAAATTGAAATCCCAGACAGGTCCTGCGAAGATTTTTGGATTTCGGCTATCCCTGTCCTTGTACAAATATGTGCTAAGCCTGTATGCATCCACATTTTTTGCAAATTCATTCACAAGAAAAAATTCTGCAAAAGAACTTATATCCAGATATTTTGGATAACCAGTTGCAGAATCAGAAATATTTGAACTACTGCTCATCATAGATTCAAACTGAAATATTTTATTCTGTATGTAATTTTTCTGTTGTAGGACGATATTGCTTGGTCTGGGATAATGGTACTGATAAAATATTCTAATTGGTGAACCTGGAAATGGATGATAGCCAGAATACCATCCGTCATTGTCTTCCCCATCTGTTTTATCAATTTTAATTATATATCCACCGGTCAGAGCATCTCCGCTAATATCACCGGACTCCAGTTTTTTAATATTAACTCTGTTCGCATCCCGTTTTACTTTTTCTAATAAAACATACACTCCTTTATAATCTCCGTTCAACACTAACTCACAATACATTGATCTGCTTGCATATCTGCCGAGCAAATTTGAAATCTTATAAGCTAAAACATCTCTCATTAAACTTTTATCATTATATGGAGCGAATAATATCCAGTCGCTTTCTTTTGGAAAGCCAAGTAAAGAAACTGAAGAATCCTCACCGCTGATATCTCTTGTTTCAACTGCATATTGCTTTTTAGGAAACATCTGCGATGAAGAGCCTCTTAATTCAATCCCGATTTTTCCATTATAATTATTAAAAGGATCTGTAAGATTATTTCTGATTCCTGATCCATTAAAGATAATTCCCATATCTGCTGTTATTTTCTCATCATTTGGAATAACCTGTCCATGTGTATCAATTACTACAATTGGTAAATTTGAAGATGTAAACTCAACCACATTCTCATTAGTATTAATTAAATCCTGCCCATAGGTTATTTGCATACAAATTAGAAAAGAAAGAGATAAGAATCTTACAAATCTTTTTTTCATTTAAGCCTTTATAAAGTTAGTTAGTAACGCAGTTTAAGTTTCAATATAATCTTTACTCGAAAAAAATTCGTTTCGTCTGTAAGAAAATATAAATGAAGTAATACAATTAAGCTGATTAGTAAACTAATCGGAAGATTCAATATCATTCAATTATTAAACTCATTCTCAGGATATCATAATAATTTCCCTCAACAAAACATTCTTTTCTTAACACACCTTCAATTTCAAATCCTAACTCTTTGTTGATAGTAATGTTTCTGATACTGTTCTCAATTGTATGAAGATAAACTTTCTTTAATCCCAGATTTCCAAAGCCATATTTAATCCATAATGAAGTTGCTTCCTTTGCATAGCCTTTTTCTCTGTGTTCAGTTTCACCGATAAGTTTTCTCATTTCTGCTTTATGGCTTACATCGTCACAATCCAGAAAACCCATTAAACCAATAGGAGTATTATCAGTTAAAGTTATAATGCCTAAAATATTTCTGTCATTATTTACTAATTGATCAATAGTTTTATCACGCGAATAAGAACTGGAAAGCAGAAACCATTTTCCTATATCATCCTTTAACCACTTTTTCACCAACTCAAAATCATCTTTAAATAATCTGATTTTAACTTGTTTACCGACTAAAGGCAGATTAACTTTTTTTATTTTTTTATAATCATCAACTTTATTACTTAATTCGCCCTCCCCCTTTTTCTCCAGAGATACATCCATCAAAGCATTCATTAATTTTATATAATCTGATTGTTTAAGATTAAGTTTTGATGTTTCCTCAATTAATGAATTAAGAATCGCATCAATTTTTAAATCGTTTAATATCTTTGTTTCAACGTCATTCATTCAATACTCCTATTAAATAATACGGATTATTTCTCATCTCAAATTATCGAAATATTTATATATTTCCAGAGTGTTCAACAATTACCTTGATCTAGAAAATAGCTGATTAGGTATTTTTATAATTCAATTAATAATAAAATAAAAAGATAAAAATAACTTACCCATACGACGCATATCTGTCAAAAATTATAAATAGTTATTATCACCATTGTATTGAAAACAGAAACAGAGATTCGCTGAATAATTAGCAATAATTTTTAACTATTAAAAATATTTTAATTGCCTCTTTTTAATACTGCACAACCATCAATTATTTCAGCGGTAATAAAAGAACAATATGGTTGGAAGCTCTTCTCAAGATAGTTACAGATTCAACAATGATAATGCAGCAGAGATTTCTATTGTAAAAATTTTTTGTAAGAATTTCTTTAATTAGATTAAAAATATTTTTTCTACTGTCTTGATGTTAAAAAACAAACAGGTTACCTTGGTATAGCTTTTGCCTCTAAATGCATTCATTTGAGTTGAGTTGTAAAATCTAAATAAGGAAACAATATGAGAAATAAAATAATTTTAACAATGGTAATCTTCATCGGAATGAGTTCAGCGTTTTTTCCTCAAGGTCATTTCAGAAGCGGAAGGTTTTTCCATCATTCTACAGGCGGCTGTATTTGGGGTCCTAATAGCAGCAATACAAGCATTCCAAATGAAATTAGTTTGTACAATATTCAAAATGCTTATACCGGTAATGATGCGGTAAGTATGAATGAAATGTGGTTCCCAAATAACGATAATGAATGGTACACCTGGCATAGGATATTTGATAATCTAGATCCGAATAACAATATATTCCAATACTTTCAGAGTAATAAGATAATTGTAATAAAATCCTGCTATCCATCATCTTCAATAGTTGGAGTTGGCAGCCCACAGGATACTCTTAACAATCCATCTCTAAAGACGATATACAATTACAAATGGCACTGGAGAAGTATAGTACAAATAATGAAGCAGAACCCGGATAATTTTTTTGTAATCTGGACTAATGCACCGTTAGTTCCAAATGCAACAAATTCTCAGCAGGCACTATTGTCAAAGCAGTTTTGCATTTGGGCAAAAGACACTTTGGCTGCAGGACTCGATTCTGTATTCGGAGAATTTCCACCAAACGTATATGTATTTGACTTTTTCCATAAGTTAGCAGATTCAAATGGTATGCTTCAGTTGCAATATGCAGCAAGTGCTAACGACAGCCACCCAAATAGTACAGCAACAGAATTGGTAGCACCTCAATTTGTAGAGGAAATCTTTAATGCTGCTATTGTGTATGAAGGAATAATTCCCGTAGAACTAACATCCTTTACAGCAGATTATAACGATTCCGAAGTTATACTTAGTTGGTCAACTGCAACTGAGTTAAATAATCAAGGTTTTGAAGTTGAAAGAACAGATAATTCTAAAATTACAGAATTACAATATTGGGAGAGAATAGGCTCAGTTCAGGGTACAGGCACCTCAACCGTTCCTGTAGAATATTCTTTTGCTGATAAAAATATAACAACAGGAAAATACAATTACAGATTAAAGCAATTAGATTTTAATGGCAATTTTCAATATTCAAATGTGATTGAGATTGAGGTTAATAAAAAGTTTAATTATTCCTTAGAACAGAATTATCCAAATCCGTTTAACCCAACAACAAGTATTCAATATGCAATAGCCAGTAAGCAATTTGTTCTATTGAAAGTTTACGATGTTTTAGGAAATGAAGTTGTAACATTAGTAAATGAAAATAAACCTGCCGGTAATTATAATGTCATTTTCGATGCTTCTAAACTTTCAAGCGGAGTTTACTTCTACACACTGAGAACCGGAGAATTTTCTAAAACTAACAAAATGATCTTAACCAGGTAATTCTTAAATAGTTCAAAGACAGGCTGTTTATTACAGTCTGTTTTTTTTATAATACTCAGAAAATTGACTAAAGAATTTTATTATCACTTAATCTATCATTCCAATTCCTTATACTCTAAAGCAAAACATTAACAAATTTTTATTCATATATTTAGCAATGTGAAAGCAATTTGCCCTTGCCTTTATTTTATGATATAGTTAAATAGCTATCGAATTTTTGGAGAACTAATGAACAAGATAACTCTTTTAGCGGTTTTCGTATTTATTTTTGGAAGTCTTTCTTATAGCCAAAACAGCACTTTTGAATTTTTAAGACTTGATGGTAGTGCACGTGCCGCATCACTCGGAGGAAGTTTTGTATCAAATAACGATGATCCTGATGTAATATTTTATAATCCTGCTGGTATTTCCCAGCTTGAGGGTAATCCTGCTTCATTATCTTTTGTAAAACATCTGATGGATATTAACCTTGCAAGTTTATCCTATACAACAGAATACGGTGGTATAGGACGTTTTGGCGCGGCGATAAAATATATAAACTATGGTATCTTTGACGGATATGATGAGTCAGGAGCAGCAACTAAAGAATTTGGTGTTAACGAAATGGCTTTGGTTATTGGTTATGCAAACAAACTTGATGAAAATTTTTATTATGGTGCTAATGTAAAATTTATTTATTCAGGAATTGAGGACAGGTCTTCTACTGCAATGGCTGTTGATCTGGGATTACATTACTCAATTCCGGATAAGAATTGGTATTTTGGATTTGCTGTGTTAAACCTAGGCGGACAGCTTTCCAGCTACTATTCTACAAAAGAACAACTTCCGCTTGATATTGCTATCGGAGTCTCCAAAAGTCTTGAGAACTTACCTGTCAGATTATCGGTTGATTTTCATAAATTAAATCAGGATAGAGATGATTTTATCGAAAGATTCAGGGCGTTTACTGTTGGTGCAGAGTTTACTTTAAGTAAAATATTAAAGCTTAGATTTGGTTACGATAATGAGAGAAGAAAAGATTTTAAAATTGGAACTACCGCTGGTATAGCAGGTTTTAATGTAGGATTGGGTGTCAGAGTTTCTGATTATCAGTTTGATTATGCTTATTCTGCTCTTGGTCCTGTTGGCGGTTTACATAGAATAGGTATTTCTACTTCACTTTAATTTTTGACCCACTTAAATTATTTGTAACATTTAGTCTGTCGAAACTTGACATTTAATAAATAGAATGTGTACTGGTTTTTGCAGATAATATTATCCTCCTACATTACTTATAACAACAAACAATATTCAATTCCCAATTTACTGATTCAGATTTCTTAAGCTATTCTCGGCAATCGAGTGAGACTTTCCATAATCTTTAATTTTTAAAATCTTTTCATAAAGTCTTATTGCTTCAGATTTTCTACCCATTGTTTCCTCAATCTGTGCAAGATAAATATAAGCATTAACCTGAAAGCCGGATTCCTCGCCGGCCTTATCAATCTTTTGTGATTCCTGAATACATCTCTGGAAATAAACTTTAGCTGAATCAAGATATCCATTATTTCTTAAGTTAGTGCCGATATAATAAGCAGCCTCACGGATTGAGCCAGGAGTATTATATCCTAAAAAATCCTCATCAGCTTTTTTTAATACGCTGTTAAATATTGAATCAACTAACTTAAAGTCACCTCTTCTTACAGCAATTCTTCCCCGCCATTTTTCAAAAGAAGGATTATCAGGAAAATTCTCAGTCAGCATCTTAGCATAATCATCTGCAAGTAGTAAGTTGTTTTCATAGCGATAATATAGTGTCATTAAAAAATACTGAGCTTCGTATTTTGCAAACTTTCCGTTAAAGGCTGTGTTTTTAAGCTGCTGAATTCCTTTTTCCTTATCACCGCCCGGAAAGAAAATCATTAATGGTTTGAGAAGAGGGTATTCATTTGGAATCACATCTGCATAATAATTATAGATTCCAAAACCCAATTGTACATCCATATTATCCGGATCAAGTGCTGCTGCTTCTTCAACTATCGGTAAAGCTTCACGGCCATCATCAGCAGCTTTTAACCAGCTTTCTCTTAATGCTCTTAATCTTCCCCTAAAACCTATTGCACCTCCTTTGAAAAAAAGTGCATCAACATCTTCAGGATTTTTTTTCAGAATCTGATCACACTGATAAATAACATCTTCCAGCTTCTGGAAAAATATTTCATCATAAGATTCATTATCCTGATCAAGCATAATTTTCCACCAATCGATCATCGCTAAAAAAAATCTTCCTGACGGATGTTGTGGATAATCCGCCATAACAGAACGAAAAGTCTTTTCTGCTTCAGTAAACTTAATGTTATAGATTTGCTTGATCCCTTCATTAACTCTTGAATCAAAATCTGAAGTTTGGGCAAAGACAGCAAGACTGAACAAAAAGATTATTAGAAATACTTTTTTCATATTACCTTAAAAATTTACAACACAATTTTTTAATGATTGATGATATAAACAAGTGCAAAACAAAAAGGCGATTATTAAAATCGCCTCATTAAAAATTTAACACTTAACATTCAACATCAACCAAGTAGTTTATCACTCAAATATCTTGTTAGCTGATCAATCGCAACTCTTTCCTGCACCATTGTATCTCTATCACGGACAGTAACTGTTTTATCTTCCATTGTTTGAGTATCAACAGTTATACAAAACGGAGTTCCGGCTTCATCCTGTCTTCTGTACCTTCTTCCAACTGCGCCTTTATCATCATAAAAAACTTTAAAATTACGTCTTAAATCTTTTTCTATTTCGCGCGCAACTTCAGGCATTCCATCTTTATTAACTAATGGAAAAATTGCAGCTTTTATTGGTGCTAGTTTAGGATGAAATCTGAGTACAGATCTCATTTCTCCATTAACTTCTTCTTCATAATAAGCATCAACTAAAAATGCCATAAAACTTCTGCTTGCGCCGGCAGAAGTTTCGATTATAAAAGGAACAAATTTTTCTTTGCTTTCATCATCAAAATATTTTAACGATTTACCTGAAAACTTTTCGTGTTGGGTCAAATCAAAATTAGTTCTGTTATGTATTCCTTCAATCTCGCCCCAGCCGAAAGGAAATTCATATTCAATATCAGTTGCATCTTTTGCATAATGAGCAAGTTTATTTGCCGGATGATCGTGGTAACGAAGCTTGTTTGAAGTCATACCCAATGACTTGTACCACTCAAGCCTTGCAGATTTCCAGTATTCATACCACTTTTTATCTTCGCTTGGATTTACAAAATATTGCATCTCCATTTGCTCAAATTCTCTTGTACGGAAAAGAAAATTCTTTGTATTAATTTCATTACGGAAAGCTTTACCAATCTGTGCAATACCAAACGGCAGTTTTTGTCTAGCAGAACTTTGAACATTTAAAAAATTAACAAAGATACCTTGTGCAGTTTCAGGTCTTAAATAAACAACACTTCCGCTGTCTTCAACAGGACCAATAAATGTTTTAAACATAAGATTGAATTTGCGTGCATCAGTAAAAGTATTTGCGTTGCCGCATTGCGGACAGTTTATTTTAGAAAGTAGCGTTTTACCAACTTGTTCATCTTCTAACAAAACATTAAACGGGTCTTCATCTCCGGGCTTATTAATAATGTCTTCAATCTTACTTAGCACATTAGCATTTTCTTTAAAATCATTTTTTAATTCAGCCAAAGCTTTTTCTTTTTTCTTTTCGTTAATAGAATCACCCAGCACATCAAGACGAAACCGGGACTTACATTGTTTACAGTCAATCATTGGATCGGTAAAATTTTCAACGTGTCCTGAGGCTTCCCAAACTTTGGGATGCATAAGAATTGATGCATCAAGTCCTTCAACATCATCGCGGTAAGTCATAAACTTCCACCATTCTTCTTTAATATTTTTAAGCAGTTCAACCCCAAGTGGTCCATAGTCCCAACAGCCGTTTAATCCTCCGTAAATTTCACTTGATTGAAAAACGAATCCCCTTCTTTTTGCAAGGGAAACAATATTTGCAACTGCCTCAGCAGGTTTCAATTTTTTATCGCTCACAAAACACCTTAAATATTATTCAATTTTTGTGTGTGAATATAGTAAAACAACTTGAATTTTTGATAAATTTTTGTTTGTGAATTACTATCCATTCCTTAGCTTTGGAAAGATAAATCAACATATTATTAAAGGTCACATCAAAAACACTGATGAGCTATGTTTAAAAATTTTTTACCTAAAGAAGAAAAGTACTTTGATAACTTCCGAACAATGATTTTCCATATTGAAGATATGGCAAGATATGCGGTTAAGATATTTGAATTTGAAGATGTTCAAACTCATATTTTAAAAATGAAACCGCTGGAAGAATTATGCGACGAGATTACCTATAAAATTACAAACCGGTTAAACAAAACTTTTATTACTCCATTTGACAGAGAAGATATCTTTGCACTGACAAAAAGACTTGATGATATCAGTGATATGCTGCTTGGCGCCACTATTAGGGTTGAAACTTTTCACATTAATAAAAAAATTGATTATGCTGATAAATTGGCTGCCATAATTCACAGCCAGGTAAAAGAACTTGATGCTGCTATTCAGGATTTAAAAGTAAAAAGAGTTAATGAAATGAAAACCGTAAAGTCTCTTGAAAGAGAAGCTGACCGGGTTTATCAGCAGGCAATTAAGGAATTGTTTGAAAAAGAAAAAGATGCTATCGAATTAATAAAGAAAAAGGAGATAATCGATTTGCTTGAAGATACTTCTGATAAATGCCAATCCACTGCAAATGTAATCACATCAATTTTTATAAAGAACACATAAAGATAATTTAATGGAAGTTGTAATACTGATTATTGTTCTTGCACTTGTATTTGATTTTTATAATGGGATGAATGATGCTGCAAACTCAATTGCCACAATTGTATCCACAAGAGTATTAACTCCTTTGCAAGCTGTTGCGTGGGCTGCCTCTTTTAATTTTATTGCTGCCTTTATTTTTGGAGTCCACGTTGCCACAACTATAGGAACAGGTATAGTTGACTTAAATATTGTTGATAATTTTGTTGTACTCTCAGGTTTAGTCGGTGCAATTATATTAACAGCAACTGCAACACATTTAGGTTTACCGATTAGTGTCTCTCATGCAATAATTGGAGGTTATGGCGGAGCAGCGCTTATTAAAGCCGGCATTGGCGGGTTGATAATCAGCGGATACACAAAAGTAATTATATTTATTTTTCTCGCTCCGATAATAGGAATGGTGATGGCATTGGTTTTTTCTATCATCACAATGTGGATTGTAAAGGATATGAATCCACGCAAGGTGGATAAGCATTTTAGAGGTTTACAATTAGTATCTGCAGCAATTTACAGTTTAAGCCATGGTTCCAACGATGCTCAAAAAACAATCGGGATAATAACAGTTGCATTATTTACAAACGGAGTTCTTGGCTCCACATTTTATATCCCCATATGGGTAGTGATTTTAAGTTACGGTTTTATTGCCCTTGGTACTTTAATTGGCGGATGGAAAGTTATTAAAACTTTAGGTATGAGGGTTACAAAGCTTACTCCTTTTGGCGGCTTCAGTGCTGAAACCTCAGCAGGATTAACAATAATCTGGGCAACATTATTGGGTGTACCAGTTAGTACAACACATACAATTACTGGCTCTATTATAGGTGTTGGTTCAATAAAAGGTTTTTCTGCAGTACGATGGGGAGTAGCAAGAAATATTTTATGGGCTTGGGTTTTAACAATTCCGCTTTCGGCAATCTTTGCTATGGGAACTTATAAGCTTATAACTTTTATCGCAAGTCATTTTTAAAACTGGTTAAGAAATAATAAAACATCTTTTAAGTTTACCGAAAAAAAATTCGGTTACTCAATAGAATTGAAAGAGATAAGTCCGGATTTTTGAAGCTCTTTTAACTGTAAACCACAGCAGATAAATATCCAACTACTTCTGATTTATCTCCGGTAACATCTCCGCTATCACTTCTGTCAATTACCAGGGATTTGTTTATATTTTTTAATGATGCTGCTTTCATCATAACTGCAATAGGACCGCCCCCACAGGCTTCACATTCTTTGTCATCTAGATCCTTCAGCAGCTGCTCAAAATCAAATTCGTTGATTCTTTTTTCCACAACTGAATCTAAAACATTTGCTTCATCTGAATCATAAAAATGAGACATATCCGAGCTAGCTACCACAAGAGTATTTTCATCAGCAGCAGAGGCAATTTTTTCTGCAAGATGATCAACAAACATTTTACTTTGATCACCCATAACTATTGGAACGATTTTGAATTCATTTAATACTGATTGAAGAAAAGGTATCTGAACTTCCAACGCGTGTTCTTTTCTATGTCCCTGAATTCCTCTGAAGATTATTTTACTGTTTTCAATAAGTTTGTTACTCATCAACTGATCAAGCTCTACAATACCTAAAGGGGTTTGATAAGCATCTCCATCATATATTGTGATGCCGGGAAAATATTCTGCGTGGCTCGGTGATATCACGATCACTGTTTTATATGTTTTATCTCTTAATAAATTATAAACATAAGCTGCGGTTTTACCTGAATAAACATAACCGGCATGAGGAGCAACTATTCCAAAAATTTTATCAAAAGATTTTTCAGTTTTAGCAGATTGAAGTAATAAAGCTATATCCTTCTGCAACTTTTCTTTATCTGCTGAATAAAAATATCCTGCTACCTGCTGATGCCTGATTTTCATATTGTATCTCCTTTTACTTCTGTTTCTTCTTCAGAAAATATCTCAGCGGAAAAAACCTTAATCTTTAGCATTCTTTCTTTCCAGAAATCTCTGTAATAACCTGCCTTGTTACAGAGTGCTGAAAGAAATTCATCGCGGTTCATTTTATGTTCAACTGCAACTTGAGGAAGTAATAAACCCCCGCTCCCTTCATCAAGATATAAACCATGTGTTCCGATAATTATTTCATCGTAATTTTTTATTGGAGTAAACTCAGATAAGATTGAAATTTCAATTTTGATTTTTTCAAGTTCAGATTTTTTTACAGCAGAAAATCTTGGATCGTTTACAGCAGCATGGATAGCCGCGGAGCTGATGGTTTGAAATAATGGTTCTCTTCCTACTATATATCCAATACAACCGCGCAGCTTTCCATCGGCAGTCAGAGTTACGAAAGCACCGCGTTTTTCTTTCAATAAAGGATATTTATTATAGTCCGGTTCTTCTGGCTTTTTGCCATCAAACAAAGAACCTATCGATTGACGGGCTGCAGAAAGAAGGATATTTTTTTCTTCTGATGATATTTTCATATAGTTAAACTTGAAGTCATCACAAGTCAAGCAAAGTGATCTATAATAAAACAGGTTGCTTCTTCCCGATTTCATCGGGACTGGCAATGACATACTTAAATAATTTTATGAACAATCAACTTTGTCTTATCAACAATCAAAAAAAGAAAATTATCTTTAACAAAAAAAGATTCCGGTATTAAATTAGCCAAATTTTTATCCAAAGTTTCTTCCAGAACAATTTTATTTCTTAACCTATCGTAAGCACAAAAAATATTATTTAATGAATTATTCCTACTTACCTCGTGAAAACTGTATAAGAGTAAATCATTCAGTTCGATGAAACTTATTTCTCCCTTGATTACCCTGCTATCAATTAAATCTTTTAAATATTTATTGTAATCTTCAATTGTATCATCAGTACGCTTAAAGTATGATGGGAATAAATAATTCTGTTTCCAAAATTCTTCATCAGATTTCTCTTTAATCTGCTTTACTGTTGAAATATCAGTTCCTAAATCCTCAATAATATCACCTGATAAATAATCAAGGGAGTAGTAAATACTTGATTCAAATCCCTGCTTAAAACAATAAACCTTATCATCATAAACAGAAGAAAATCTCAAAGAATCATTACTCCATAATATCTCCTGAGTTTTTATATCAAATGCAATTATGCTTTTGTGATCTGGCATATCAGGTTTGCCATAAAGATGAAAGTAAATGATATCTTTGTATATAGATTCAATACCGCACCAGTTCTTTTCATCAAGCTGCCATTGGTTAAATACTTTTTTTCCTGATTCAATATCAAAACAACAAAAGAAAACTTCTTTAGAAACCGGATCCCTTTCCTCCAATACAACTTTGTTTTCAGCCGTTGGAAGAATCCTCCAGATTTGCTTTTTGTTATCGTGTTTGTAAAGTTTTTTTATTTTCATTAAAATCTTATGTAATTGTCATCCTGAGCGAAGATGAAGGATGACATTCAAAAAAAAAGAAAAGTCACGTTTCAACTCCGATCAGTGTGACACTTTATTCAATTTTACTTTATCGGTTCAAATCGTGCAGTAAAATGTCTCAGCATCGGTGCTTCATAAGTTATTCTATAGCCTTTTAGCTTATCACGATTTTTATATACTTCAATTATAATTTCAATTAAATAGTCAATGTGGCTTTGAGTATAAACTCTTCTTGGAATTGCCATTCGCACAAGTTCCATAATACCAGGGATCAGTTTTCCATTTTTATCATATTTACCAAACATTACACTTCCAATCTCAACAGCTCGAACGCCGCCTTCAAGATAAAGCTCGCATACAATTGATTGTCCCGGATACTGATCGGGCGGAATGTTTGGTAAAAATCTTTTTGCATCTACATAAATCGCGTGTCCTCCTGGCGGCTCAATAATCGGAACGCCGGCAGAAACTAATTTTTCTCCAAGATACTCAACACTTCTAATTCTATATTGCAAATAATGTTCATCAAGAATTTCAAGTAACCCTTGAGCAACAGCTTCAAGATCGCGCCCGGCAAGTCCGCCATAAGTTGGAAATCCCTCAGTAACGATTAAAAGATTTCTGCAATTCATCGCAAGTTGTTCATCATTCAAAGCTAAAAATCCGCCAATGTTTACTAGTGCATCTTTCTTTGCACTCATTGTGCATCCATCAGCATAAGAAAACATTTCCTGAGCAATTTCTAGCGGAGTTTTATTCTCGTATCCTTTTTCTCTCATCTTAATAAAGTAAGCATTTTCAGCAAAACGGCAGGCATCAAGAAAAAGCGGGATTCCATATTTATTACAAACTGCTTTTACATCTTTAATATTCTGCATTGATACAGGCTGACCGCCGCCGGAGTTATTTGTAACTGTTATCATACAGAGTGGAATGTTTTCCACTCCTTTTTCTTTGATGAAAGCTTCAAGCTTTTCGATATCCATATTTCCCTTAAAATCCGCACGAATCTCAGGATGTTTTCCAACTTCGTTTAAAAGATCAACAGCTTCAGCTCCGCTGAACTCAACATTTGCACGTGTTGTATCAAAGTGTGTATTGTTTGGAATAAACTTTCCTGCACCGCCAAGAATAGTAAATAATATTTTTTCAGAGGCTCTTCCCTGGTGAGTTGGAATAATATACTTCATATTTGTTATACTTTTTATCACTGCTTCAAAGCGGTAAAAACTTTTTGAACCTGCATAAGATTCATCACCTTCCATAATTCCAGCCCACTGTTTTGCACTCATCGCAGAAGTTCCACTATCTGTTAGCAAATCAATTAACACATCATCCGCTGGAAGCAGAAATGGATTGTAGCCTGCATCTTTGAGAAGTTTTTCTCTTTCTTCTCTTGTGGTAAATCTAATCGGTTCAACTGATTTTATTTTGAAAGGTTCGATAATGGTTTTAGGTTTCATAAAACATCCATAATAGAAATGAGTAAATTTTTTCTTAAGCAAATTTACAAATCATTATTGTAAGATTGATTTTTGATAAAATTTATATGTAAAGCATACTTGACATTTAGTAAAGAATACTATAAGTTTGTTCTGAGAATAATTAAGGAGTTTGAAATGAAAAATTTTTCTTTTACATATAAATCAATCATTCTATTTTTTTCAGCAGTTATGATATTTCTTCCGGTTTTAATACTTGGTCCATTTGGTCACGAGATTATTAATTCCGGAAAGCAGGAACTACTTAGATTAATAATCCCGATTCCTTCACTGCTTGCTGCTATTGGCTTTATTTATTGCACACTTGGTTATCATTTTCAGATCATAAAAGGAGATGAACTAAGATTCAGAATTCATCTTGAAGCTTTGAATATTGCCTTTACTACTTCACTTGTTTTTTTGTTTGCACTAGTTTTTGTTTTTCTAAACTTTAATCCTACTCTGTTAAACTACTTAATAATAATTCTTGCTTTCATATCAATTATCGCTTACATAGTTGGAATTGAAGTAGTAAAAAGGAAGTACAGATGAAAAATGTACTTCACATATTGCGTGCAGAAAAAAGATACTCGCAGGATGATCTGGCTAAACTTGTTGATGTATCCAGACAAACTATTAATGCAATAGAAAGAGAAAAGTATGATCCAAGTTTGCCCTTAGCTTTAAAGATTGCAAAAGTATTTAATAAAAAAGTTGAAGATATATTTTTTTTAGAGGAGAAATAAAAATGATATTTAGATTTTGGTATGAGTTTGTTTTTGGTATAATAACTTTACTGTCTGTTTTAATTTTTGGTCCAAAAGGATTTGCAGCAATTGTTCCTATGGCACTTCTCCCAATAATTATGCGTATTAAAAAAATTAAACCAGACGAAAGAGATAATTATTTATTTTACAAAAGTACTCAGTATATTATCAATGCCATTGTAATTTTAATCTTTGTGGGAATTTTTGTTTTTAGAGTACAATTAAACGATATAGCAAATATAGATGGTAAGTTATTAGGTATTATCGCATCCGTTTTTCTAATAATGGTTAGTTCATTAAGATTGTTTATGTATTATAAGAGATAAATTAAAATTTATCTTAACAATCTTATACTTAATATCTCTGCGATAATTCTTCTTCCATCCAGAATGGAATGAATATAAACTGAGTTTTTTTCTATCTCGTAGATGATTCGGTATGGTTTATAATGGATTTCTAAATAACTTTTAATTCCTGTATCAATCAGTTCAGGAGGAATATGACCGCGCTTTGGATATTTTTCGAATTTATAAAACGCATTTTCCAAATTATCAATTAGTTTGTCAGCAGTTTGTTTACCATCGTTTGATGCAACGTAACCAAATATTTCTTTCAGATCCATTTTTGCTTGCGGATCAATTACAACTTTGTACTTCATATCATAAATCAGTATTTAATTCAGCACGAATTTCAGCAAATGTTTCTTTAATCCCTTTAGCATTTTTACTTTTTTCTCTTGTCATAGCCAGTAATTTCAACATAGCTAAAGTTTCCTGATTTTTTTCAAAAATTTTTATATCCTGCACAATTACTTTAGCCTCTCCATTTTGGGTAATTACAAAAGTTTTTTGCTGTTTATTAATTTCATCAATTAAGTTTGCCGCATTTGCTTTTAAGTAACTGATTGATTTTACTGATTCACTGAGTCGCATTTGTTAGCCTTTTTTTGGTCTAAATACAGTCTTAAAATCTGTTTCAATCAAGTTCTGAGTTGTACTATATTCTGTTATTAAATGAAAATATATTCTTGATTCAAAATAATTTTGATAAGTTTCTATAAATAACTTACTCGTACAATATTAATTATTAAATGATTTGTATTTAATAAATTTGAATTATAGATTGAATTGAGGTTAAAATTTTTCATGATATTTTGGAGGTATTCAATGAAAATAATACGTGTATTTTTAGTTATTATTTCTTTTGCTTTGTTCTCTTTTTCTTGTACTGAAATAGTATCGCCCCCTGTTGATAACCAAATAAATAAGACAACAATTAACAACAAAATTCCGATTCATATAACTGAAGAATTAGTTTCTTGGCGTATGCTTTACGGATGGTATGAGTGGGGTTATGGAATGATGTGGATTTGTCTGCCTATCGAAGTCAATTGTATGAGCGAAGTTGTTGTTACAGGTAGACCTTCAACGAATGAGTTTACCTTATTTAAAAATCTATTTAAAAAAAATAAATCAAATATTTCAGTTGCCTCTGGCATTAAATTAAAACGGTTTTTCGATAATTGCGGTTTCAACACTTTTTTAAAAGGTCTGAATTCAAAATCAGAATATATTGACCTTTTAAGAAGTGGAACAATTAAGATTGTTGAAACTAATAATGAACAAGC
The DNA here is from genome assembly GCA_032027145.1 of Ignavibacterium sp. Taxonomy (NCBI): domain Bacteria; kingdom Pseudomonadati; phylum Ignavibacteriota; class Ignavibacteria; order Ignavibacteriales; family Ignavibacteriaceae; genus Ignavibacterium; species Ignavibacterium sp. The sequence continues at coordinate 216,793 of JAVSMP010000001.1, forward strand.
AAATAATCTGATTTATATTGTAATTGATGAAAAAACAGATGAAAATAAATTTTCTTCTGATGATGCTTTACTTGCGGTTCAAATAATACAATAAATTATATCAAATAATAATAATCAATGAAATTTTTTAACCTCATATTTATTTTACTCATATTAAACTATGGTTGTTATAAAAAGCAAGATAATATTATACTTGATAAAATTGGCGATGTTGAATTAGAAATATCCAACAAGGAAACTTTAACTTTTATACAAAATCTCGTTGTTGATGGAGAAAATTATATAACAACTTTAGATACATCAATAAATACTATAAATTTTTATAATATTCACACAAACAAAAAGAAATCAAGCATTAATCTAAATAGTATTTATAATGTAATTATCCCAGGTAATAATGACATTTTAGCAGTCAATTTGGATTCGCTAATTGTGATAAGCACTCTTCTAAATAAAATAACTTTAGTTGACAAATTTGGAAATAAAGTAAACGAATGGAATATTGATAATTCTCCGGATTATTCAATTCTTTCAATTGCTCCTGGAAGTAGAGGTATTTTTAAAGACAACAAAATCATTTTACCAACTTATAGAAGAGGTATTCTCATAGATGATTATCTATCCTTAAATAAATATTATGAATCAACTACTAATGTAATATTGAATCTGCGTTCTAGTAGTTCTAAAGAATTGAAATTCTTTGGACATTTTCCAAAAGCATACACGAAAGAGTCTAAAAACTTTTATAATTTTTTCCCATCATTTTCCATTGATAACGAAAACAATATTATCCTATCATTTAATAAAGATCATCATGTAATAATATACAATAAAGAGGGAACACTTATTAAAGAGAAAATGATTAAAAGCAAGTATATAAATGAGTTCAACGATATAAAGCTTAATGACTCAAGAAATTTCAATTATTTAAAAAAATATATTTTGTCTGAACCATCCTATGAGAGAATAGTTTTTGATGAATATAATAATCTGTACTATAGAATAGTTAAACTTCCAATAAATAAACTAGAAAATGCAGATGGGAGCTTCAAAACCACTGAAGACATCGATTATTCTATTATTGTCCTCGATGAAAACCTAGATATATTAGATGAAATTTTAGTTGATTCCAAAAAATATTATGTGCCTGGTTTAATCCCAACTAAAAATGGAATTCTACTTCCATCAATTGGTAAAGAGGGAAAACATATATTTTCTGGTGATATTTTTAAGGTAACAATAAAATGAGAAAAATATTTTTAGCATTATTTTTTGTATCTATTATCATTTCTTGCGTTGATAAACACGACGATATTACAGATAAAAGAACAAAAATCTTTTCTTCTTATTTGAAAAATAATTTCAGTTTAAACTTTCCTGTTGGTCTGCATTATTATATTCTTGTCTCTGATTTTGGCTGTCATGGCTGTAAAGTAAAAACTGTAAATGATTTATATAGTTATATTGATTTAAATCGTAAAAAATACTTTACTATTATTTCTGCGGATCAGAATTTAATTCCGGATTCATTAAAAATTAAAACAGAGTACATAAATGATTCTGAAAAAAAACTTGAATCATTAAATCTTGATTTAGCAAATGTTACACTAATTGAAGTGAAAGATAAAAAGATAACACTAATAAAATCCTTTAATCCAAATGATCCACCAATAACAGATTTTATTAAACTTCGTTAATCCACTATTTTCTTATTGCCTTTTGATTGAATCATAAATACTTTTCTGATGTGTCATTTCAAAAATAAACAGGAGAAGCAATGGAAACTGAAGATACCTTACAACCACAAGAACCAAAACAAGAAATTGAGGAGTTATCACACACAGATAAAATTGTTGGTGTTATTTCTGAGCCATCCAATCTTTTTTCTAAACTTGTTTTCTTTCCAACTAAAGCGACTGATTGGATATTGCCGCTGCTAGCTTTAATTATTGTTGCAATCATTTCAACTTTTATTTATATGTCTAATCCGGAAATTAAATATGAGATGCAGCAGCAGCAAGAAAAAGCAATGCGTGAACAGTTTGATAAAATGGTTGAAAGCGGACAAATGACAAGAGAACAAGCTGATCAACAAATGGAACAATCTGCACAGTTTGTTAATAATCCAATGTTTTTATATCTGATTCCGTCCATTAGTGTCTTTATTATAATGTTTTTGTGGTTTTTTGTCCTTACTACTTTAGCTTTTTTAATAGCTAAATTTGCACTCAAGGGAGATGGAACATACAGTCAGGCTATGACTGCAATGGGTTTGCCGCTTTATATTTCTGTACTTGGAAGCATAATTCTGGTAATTGTAGGAATGCTGATGGGTAAAATGTTAACTGGTTTAAATCCAGCTTCATTAACAGGTATGGATTTGAAGACACTTCCGGGATTCTTACTTAGCAGATTAGATCTGTTTACAATCTGGTTTTATATCGTAGTTGGAATTGCATTTGCAAAGATGTTTAAATCGGATAATGTGAAAAAATACGTTATAACTTCATTTGCTGTATGGCTGATTTTTATGTTTATCATTTTTGGTTTAGTTCAGGCTGTACCTCAGCTTGGCGGAATGTTAAGATAAAGTTTTCATAATTTTTAGTGTTTTGGTGGCGAGCAGAATTTTTTTCACTAAAAGAGTAGTTAAACCTTCGGGGTTTTAAATACCTCGAAGGTTTTAATAACAACCTACTTTTCGATTTTCCAATCCCAAGCATATGTAAACAAACCAAGCGGTGAAAATTTTATATTATTTATTCGCTTGTTGTATGCGATAATGTTATCCTGCCAAAAAAGAACAGTTATTGGTTCAGTATCCCTAAATATTTTGCTAATAGTTTTATATGTAGTTATATACTTATCCTGGCTATCAGTGGGATTTAGATTGCTCAAAAGTGTATTAACATCATGATTGTTGTAACTTGAAAAATTAAACATTCCTTTTTCAGAGTTCGGGTCGCTGAAGTTATCAAGATTAATCGGAATTTGGACAGTCCAGCCCGAAAGCCACGCATCGTATTTTTTATTTATTAATCCATCAATAAATCCGCCTTTATCTATAAAGATTATTTTAGCTTCAACTCCCACTTCTTTCAAATTGTTTTTTATGATATTTGCAGCATACTCCCGAATTGGATTTCCGATATTTGAATATATCTCAAATGAAAACTCAATATTGTTCTTTTCAAGCGTTCCATTTCCATTTAAATCTTTCCATCCCTCTTCCTCAAGCATCTTTTGGGCAAGTGATGGGTTATATTCAAAATTAAACAATGAAGAATCTAAATATGATTTAAAGACCGGAGAAATCGGTGAATCATAAATCTGTCCTGACTCCCCGATTATCGAATTAAATATCTCATTACGATTAATACTGATTGAAAGAGCTTTTCTAACTTTTGCTGATCCGAAAAACTTATTCGCTTTGATTTGTTTTTGCTGAAATGCTGCCGGATCAATATTATTCCAGCCCAAATAATCAAAATCTCTTCCTTTAATTGAACCGACTGTTATCTGATCGAAGTCTTTAAGTTTTTTAACTCTTTCGGCTTCTAAATTTTCTATTAAATCAATCTCACCCGTTGTTAATTGAGTAAACATTGAAAAATCATCTGCAATAATTTTGAAGATTATTTCCTGAATGTTCTTCTTGTTGAACAGATAACATAAACTGTCAGCAACAAGATGAATCTTTTGATCGCGGTCCCATTTAAGTAATTTAAACGGACCACTTGTAATTGGTTTATAATTAAGCTCACTTGTTTCAATGTTTTCTCTTAAAACATTTTTGTATGCATGAGCAGGAAGTATTGCAAAATTAAAATCCAGAAAGGAGTATTGTTTAAAATCTTTAAAGAAGATTGTTAAACTTTTTTCAGAATTTTTTCTAAACGATTTATTAAAATCAATATGCAGATTTTCATCTGTAAAAAAATTTCCGAACAATCCGTACAACCGGCTGTTTACTACGGGATCAGAATATACATCGAAAGAAAATATAATATCTTCGATGGTTATTGGTTCACCATCAGACCAAAATAGATTATCTCTTAGATTAAAAGTTATCAGATTAGAATCAGGCTTAACAATCCAGCTTTCAGCAAGCATTGGCTCAAATTCTATCAAACCTAAAGAGTCGTTCCATTTTTCAATCGCAGGTTTTAAGTACAAAAGATCTGTCAGGTGTCCTTCTTGTAAATCAAAAGCAAACATAGGATTTAATGTCGCAACATCGGCTGTAATACCAATTACAACAATATCTTTATTCTTTCGGACATCGCGGCTGCACTGAGTGAAAACCAATATTCCTAAAAGCGATAACAACATAATAAAATACTGAACAGAGGTATTGGCTTTAACTTTTAATATTTTATTGAGCATTTTCGGGCTCCTTTTTGAATTCTTCATTAAAAATATTTTCCGGATAAACATAATTAATTTTTACATTATACTTTGAGGATCAACGTCATAAAATAAATTTACATCTCTATAGCGTGATTTCTTATTAAACTCAGTCCACGAATCTAATATAGCTTTCCTTAAAATTGCTCCGCCGGGGTCTTTATCTTTAAAACTCTTTATTAAAATATGATAGCGGTAATTGTTCATTAGTTTGAATATCTGTGCAGTAGTTGGATCGGATATCTTAAGAAACTTTTTATACTTAATTATTTCTTTGTAAAAATCAGTAATTGCACCTTTAGCTTTATCAATATTTTTATCCTTTGATTCAATCAATGCAATTCTTGTAAAAGGCGGATAGCCCATTTTTTCTCTGTCTGCTTTTTCTTTTGTATAAAAACCAGCATAGTCATTTTCAAATACCTTCTTAAGAACAAAGTTTCTCTCGTTATAAGTTTGTATTATAACCTCGCCTTCAGCCTTGCTTCGTCCGGCTCTTCCGGAAACCTGTGTAAGAAGCTGAAATGTTCTTTCATCAGCACGAAAATCAGGAAGCCACAAAGTTGTTTCAGCAGAAATTACTCCAACCAATGTAACCCGTGCAAAATCCAATCCTTTAGAAACCATCTGAGTGCCTACAAGGATATCAATTTCACCTTTACTAAAACTAAGCAGAAGATTACTCAGATAAGCTTTTTTTGTAATGGAATCAGAATCAATCCTTTCAACTTTTGCCTTAGGAAAATAAAACTGTAATTCATCTTCAACTCTTTCGGTTCCTGTTCCGAAATACTTTATATTTATTGAACCACAATGAGTACAGGCACCCGGAACAGGTTTAATCAATCCGCAATAATGACATTGTATTTTATTTTGATTTATATGATAAACCATCGGCACAGAACAATTTTCACACATTTCAACTTCACCGCAATCGCTACAAAATATTTGTGTAGAAAAGCCTCGCCTGTTTTGCAGAATGATAATACCTTCTTTTTTCTTTAACCGATCTTCTATTTTATCAAGTAAAACTTTTGAGAAAACAGTTTCATTTTTAGATTTATTTTTTTCGTGAGCAATGTTTACAAATGTAATTTTTGGCAGTTTCACATCATCAATTCTATTTGGAAGTGATAATAATTCATACTTGCCAACCTCAGCGTTATACATACTTTCAATAGATGGAGTTGCAGAACCAAGAACAACAGGACAATTAAAAATGCTACCAAGTACAACGGCTGAATCACGCGCATTATACTTCGGAATCATTTCAAAGCTTTTATAACTTGCATCATGTTCTTCATCAACTACGATTAAACCAATTTTATCCAATGGGGCAAATAAAGCTGAGCGGGCGCCTATAACAACTTTTGATTTTCCATTTAACACTCTGCGCCACGAGTCGTATCTTTCTCCAGCCGACATACGGCTGTGTATAACAGTAACAGTATCACCAAAATTGTTAAAGAACCGCGATGTAATTTGAGGAGTTAAAGAAATTTCGGGAACAAGGATTAAAACCGATTTATTTTTCTCAATTGCTTTTTTTGCCAGTTCAATATAAACCTGAGTTTTACCGCTTCCGGTTACCCCGTGCAGTAAATATGTTTTAAACTCACCTTTAGTCAGAGATTTGGTAACTTCATCAACAACTGTCTGCTGATCTTTTGTAAGAATTAATTGTTGATGCTTTTCTTCATAGTGTTCTTTAAATCTTCTGTCAACTTCCTTTTCAAATATTTTAACTAAGCCTTTTTGCTCTAATCCGGTTAATGATGATTGAGAGGATTCTGTTTTATGCAGAAGTTCAGCAGCCGGAAAAGCAATATCCTTTGCTTCGATCAATTTCAATAATATTTTAACCTGTTTCGGGGAATTTCTATCAAGCTCAGGGAACAAAGAATAAATTTCAGCAATGGTTTTGGCAAGTTTAACATATCTGACTTTTTTTATTTTAACTGCTGCTTCTTTTAACTCATCTACAACAGTTATTGCACCCTGATTGTGTAATTTTCTTATCTGTGAATAAATATTTTTTTTCTTTACAGCTTTTTGAAGGGAGGCAAAACTTATTTCAGTTTTTTTAGACAGCTCAAGAAGGAGTTTGAAGTTTACAGAATCTTTTTTTTTCTCTTTTAATAACAGTTCACTAACATATTCTTTATCAACAACAATTTTCCTTTTTGTCTCAACATCTGTTCCCTGAGGTACGAGCAGTTTTAATGCTTCGCCAAGCGAGCATATATAATATTCAGCTAACCATTGGTAAAATTTTATTGATTTTTTTGTGAAGACAGGTCTATCATCAAGGATATCGGTTATTGGTTTTACTTCATCCCTTTTTAATGAGATTGAATCAGGAATATTTATAATAAATCCTGTTAAAGTTCTTTTTCCAAAAGGAGCAACAGCCCTTACCCCGACTTTTACATATTCTTCTAATTCCTTAGGAACTGAATAAGTAAATGCTTTTCTAAATGGGCGCTGAAAAACAACTTCAACAAACATCAATCCTCTTTCTCATAAAACTTTGCAAGTGAAGTTAGTCCTTCACCATTCGTTTCATCACCAAACATTTTAAACTTTAAGACTTTTATAGATTTATCCCAGATGATTCTCTGATAATCTTTGGTTCTGGAAATCTGACCATTTGTAGAGATAATACTATCTGTCGGCGGAATTGTTAAAAAATAATACGGTGCTTCATATTGCATTCCTTCAACTCTATTTATATCATCAAAGTTATACTTTACAATTGCATTTAGCTTTTCATCCTTTACTTCAACAGTGCGTAAAACAATATACTTCCCTTCAGCTTTCATATCATCTATAAACTGCTGACTTTTTAAACCATGCTGAAGAATATTATTTGCTTCTTCAATAATTTTATCAGGTGTAGTTGCATCAGTGTTTATATCTTCAATGAAAACAGTTGCTGTTCCTGTTCCATCATCATTTACATTAACTTCATAAGATACTGCGTTAAATATAATACAGCCGGAAAACTGGGTTAGGCTTAGTATTGAAATCAAATAAATTATTCTTTTCAAATTATTTCTCCTTTTATCAATGACTCAAAAGCATTAAAGTATATTTTTTCGTTTAATTAAATAACTGCCTTTTCTAACAAGGACAATGTTTGATTGTTTGTATCAAGCTGAGCTAACGCACCAAACGGTATTGTAAATTTATCTACAATGTGCCCAAAAGACATTCCGTACACAACAGGTATTTTAAGATCACCAAGTCTTTCTTTTAATACTTCCATTAAAGTAAACGTTTTATCAAATGATGGATCTTTCAACTTGCTCTCACATTTGCTGAAAATACCCATCATAACTCCGGCAGCGTTTTTAAACTTTCCGGATTGAATTAATTGTGTAAGCATTCTATCAATGCGATAAGGCTCTTCTCCAATTTCTTCAATAAAAATTATTTTACCTGAATAATCAACATCAAATTCAGTTCCGATAAGCGAAACCATAATGGATAAATTTCCTCCGACTAATCTTCCGGTGCCTTTGCCTTTTACAATAGTAGTAACTCCATATTTGTTTTCATCTGTTCCGTCCTCAGAATTTTTGAATAATGAATTTTTTTTAGGCTCCATCAAGACTCTTTTAAAATTGTTCACCGAGTAATCATTAAAAGTTGATGTACCAACAGGACCATGAAAAGTTATCAGACCTGTTTTCTGATAAATACCATACAACAAAGCAGTAACATCGCTGTAACCAATCAGCACTTTTGGATTAGCTCTAATTATTTCATTGTTCAACATTGGAAGAATGCGGGCACAGCCATAACCACCGCGGGCACATACAATTCCTTTAACAGATTTATCTTCAAACTTTTCAATTAAATCTTCAGTACGGTCTTTATCACTACCGGCAAAATATCCGGTTTGCATCAGTACTTTTTTAGAATAAGTAGTTTCAAATCCAAGTTGAGTAAGATTTTTAACAGATTCCTGCAAATCATCTTCGGAGATATAACTGCCTGGTGCAATAATAGCGAGTTTATCTCCCGGTTTTAGTCTTGGCGGCTTTATAACTGGTGGCTCATCAAATAAAATACTTTTGGGGAAACTCAAATGAGGTAAAACTGCCGCTCCAATTGAAGCAGCGGAAACTGATGTTATAAATTTTTTTCGGTTCATAGTTTAATTTAGGAATGATAATTTGAAAATGCGAGTTTGAAAAATAAAACCTTCGAGGTTTTGGATGTACAGCCTCTAAGGTTAATAATCTAACACTTAATTCTTACATCAACAGCAAAAATTTTGTTTTCAGATGTTATCATTAGTGGATTTAAGTCAACCTCCATAATTTCTTTATGATTTATCATCATTTGTGCAAGATTTTTGATAATAGATTTTATCGTGTTAATATCTGCAGATTCCTCACCCCGGACACCTTGAATAATTTTTCCGATTTTTGTTGAGTTAAGCATTTGATCAATATCGTTTTCTGTTAAGTAAGCAGAACGAATAACTGTATCATCAAGATATTCTACATATTTGCCGCCGGAACCAAACATAATCATCGGGCCAAAACTTGAATCGCGGAAAGCCCCGACTAATAATTCAAACTTAGTGGTCAAAAAAGGCTGAATCAGAAATGAATCAAGCTGTATGTTTCTGCTGCTAAAATCCCAAATCATTTTTTCACAAGTTTTAATAAGCTCAGATTTGGTTTTTATATTAAGCACAACCCCTTTCAAATCAGTTTTATGGATAATCTTTTCACCAACAGCTTTAAGAACTACGGGAAAATGTATTTCCCTTTTATTCAATTCATCAATGCTGTGCATTTCATTTTTTACAACCGGCAGATGATAATGATTACACAAATCATTAACATCGCTTTGAGTAAGAAACCGTCCTGCTTTATTTAACAGATTAAAATCTTTAATTATCTCATCAGGATAAACCCTGTTAGAGTCCGGTCTCCTTCCCCAGTATTTCAGAAGATTATTAATAACTACCGCCGGGTCTTCTGGTCTCCGGAACAATGCACGTTTGGTTTTTGATTCAACTCTGTACTCCTGCCAGAATTCTGGCAACGGCATAACAACCTGAAATATTGGTTTCTCTGATTTTATTTCGTTAATTCCTTCGATTACAGGTAAAGCTTTAACCATTATCGGTTCTACAAAGACCGAAATAACTGAATCAACATTTTCATCCTGAACAAGAATTTCATTTACAGCTTTAAACTGTTCTGCTGTTCCGCCTGGAAGAAGATCAACGGGATTATTAACGCTTCCTTCCGGATGAACTATTTCTTTAAGTTTTAATTTTGTTTCCTGCGAAAGATCAGCCAACACGAGATTATTTTTTTCAAGAGTATCAACTGTTAGAATTGCCGGTCCGCCTGCATTTGTTACAACCGCAACACGGTTACCTTTCGGTGCCGGAAATTCTTCAAATCCTTTTACAGTATTGAACATATCGTTCAGATCATCAGCACGAATAATTCCAAACTGATTTAATACTGCATCAACTACCTTATCACTGCTTCCTAAAGCGCCCGTATGTGACGAAGCAGCTTTAATACCGCTTGATGTTCTTCCTCCCTTTACAACAATAACCGGTTTTGTGATCTTTTGATCAATAAAATATTTTATAAACTTTTCACCATCAACAAAACTTTCAAGATAGTAGGTGATAACATTAACATCTTTACAATTCTGCCAGTACTCCAGCAGATCATTCTCGTTTACATCAGCTTTATTTCCAACGCTGATAAATTGTCCGAAACGAATATCGGTTTCGCGTAATGAGTTTAATACAGCAGCACCGATAGCACCGCTTTGTGAGCAGAAAGCCATTGTTCCTTCCTTTGGTTCTTCTGCTACAAAAGTTGCATTCATCTTAACCGAAGAAAGTGCATTAATAATCCCCATACAATTTGGTCCAACCAATCTTGCATTAGAATCATGAATAATTTTTAAAATTCTTTCCTCTGCATCTGCCCCTGCTTCTCCTGTTTCTTTAAATCCGGCAGTGATCAGTATAATAGCCTGAGTTTTTTTAGCAATCAATTCTTTGATTGTATCTTCGACAAATTGCTTTGGCACCATAACAATTGCAAGATCAATTCTATAATCTATTGAACTGATTGTTGGATAACATTTAAAGCCGAGAATTTCATCTGCCTTTGGATTTACAAGAGCTAAATCGCCGGTATAACCGTATTGTTTTACTGATTTGGTCAATTCGTAACCGAGGCTTTTTGGTTTTGAAGATGCACCAACGATGCAGATTGTATCGGGGTAGAAGTATTGATCAAAAACGGAATCCATATTTTACCAATCTTTATTTTTTTTGATATACCAAAATTAAGGTAAAGAGATGAGAAATTGAATGTTGTCTCAAGATTATCCGATTATAATTTCTGTTAATTATAAGCATAACTCTAAAAAAAAATTGCACGATAAATAAACGCGCAAATTATTAGGGAGAATGTTTGTTAAATTTTTTAACGTTTGTTGTAGGAACAATGATATTTCATCCGCAAAAAATTACCCGCGTTTACAAAATAGCAGTACTGCCGCCCAGACTGTTATGTGTACCGCGGGTAATTATTAAAACCGTCTTATCATCCAAATTAATGAAGAGATATGTTTAACCCCTATCTTGGTCTTATCATATTCTCAGGCTTAAGTAAGTCATCAAGCTCTGCTTTTGATAATAACTTCTGCTCAAGCACTAATTCATAAACTCCGCGATTTGTTTCGAGAGCCTCTTTAGCAAGCTTAGTACAAGTTTCATAACCAAGTGCCGGATTAAGTGCAGTAACAATTCCGATACTTCCTTCAACAAGTTTTCTGCATCTGTCTTTATTTGCAGTAATGCCGTCGATACATCTTACTTTAAGTGTCATCATTCCATTCTTAAGCATTTCAATAGATTCAAATAAACTTTGAACAATTACAGGTTCAAAAACATTAAGCTCAAGCTGACCTCCTTCTGCGGCAAGTGTTACAACTAAATCGTTTCCTATAACTTTAAATGCAATTTGTGTTACAACTTCTGGTATAACCGGATTAACCTTACCAGGCATTATAGATGAACCTGGCTGCATCGGCGGCAGGTTGATCTCGTTAATTCCGGTTCTTGGTCCTGATGATAACAATCTTAAATCATTGCTGATCTTTGAAAGTTTAACAGCTAACCTTTTAACAGCGGAAGAGAACATTATAAATGCACCTGTATCCTGTGTAGCTTCAACAAGATTTTCTGCAAGCACAATATCCAATCCTGTAGCTTCTCTTAAATGTGTAACAACTTTAGCTGAGTAATCAGGATGAGAATTAATTCCGGTTCCGATTGCTGTGGCACCCATATTAACTTCTAAAAATAACTTTGCATTTTGTTCAAGCCTCTTAACTTCTTCATTCAGCATAACAGCATAAGCTTCAAATTCCTGCCCGAGTGTCATTGGAACCGCATCCTGCAATTGAGTTCTTCCCATCTTAATTATACCCGAAAACTCATCTGCTTTTTTTCTAAATGATTCTATCAGCTCCTGCAGAACTTCTACTAACTTTTTCTTTGAGTTGATTAAGGCAATTTTAACTGCAGTAGGATAAGCATCATTTGTGGATTGAGACAAATTAACATGGTTATTAGGGTGACAATATTTATAATCACCTTTTTCATATCCTAAAATTTCAAGAGCACGGTTTGCGATAACCTCATTAGCATTCATATTTGTTGATGTTCCGGCACCGCCCTGAATCATATCAACCACAAAATGTGAGTGTAATTTTCCGTTTATTATCTCATCACAAGCCTGAACAATTGCACCTGATATTGGTTTGGATAAAAGACCCAGATCATAATTAGCCTTTGCAGCAGCTTTTTTAACCATTGCAAGTGCTTCAATAAGAACAGGATAAAAATCTAACGTTACTCCGCTAATGTTAAAATTTTCCAGTGCCCGCAGTGTTTGCACTCCGTAATAATACTCGTGCGGAACTTCGCGATTACCAAGTAAATCATGTTCGTTCCTTGTTCTGCCAGACTGATATTGAGCAGCGATATTTATTACCCGTGTATTTGCAGCACTCATTCTTCTTGAGATAACTCTTCCAATGCTTGAAAGAATCGCTACTGCTGTTTCGTTGTCCTCTTTCATTAATTGTTTGAAACTATCTCTTGATAAAATAAAAATTATAGAATCAATTGTGGCACGGGCTGAGGTTGAATGCGGTGAATCGTCCATCAGTGCACCTTCACCAAGAAAATCATACTTGCTAAAAATTGACAGCCGCTTTTCTCCTCCATAAGGTGTGCGTTTAAATAATTCAACTTCGCCATCATAAATTACAAACAAGTTCTGCCGGATATTATTTTCATTAAAAACCATACTGTTAGCAGAAAAATTTTCAACTTTTATTTTCTCACATATTATTTTTAATTGTGAATCGTTAAGTTCTTTAAATAATTGTATTTGTTTTAAGAATTCTTGTATTTGTGTTTTTTCCATATCACTTCCTATATATTATAAATTACTGTTGTGCAAATTTACTCTTATTTTCATTTAAACTTATTTGAACTGATTAATAATAAATGACCGGCAGTAAACATTTTTGCTGTACATCATAAACAGAGACTTATGATTGCAGATAAAAACGATTATTACGCTTACTACAAACCACAACACATATAAAATTCAATTTGAAATCCCTTCTCAAATAGCTAAATTTGGCTTCATTTTTCAATAATTATCAAATAATAAATGAGATATCCATTTTCAGAAATAGAATCCAAATGGCAAAAATTTTGGGAAGATAACAAGACTTACAGAACCGATCTTACTAAAACAGATAAAAAACTTTATACTCTTGTAATGTTCATTTATCCATCCGGTGCAAAACTTCATATCGGGCATTGGTATAATTACGGACCAACTGACAGCTGGGCAAGATTTAAAAAACTTCAGGGCTATAATGTTTTTGAACCTATCGGCTATGATGCTTTCGGATTACCTGCAGAGGGTTATGCTATTAAAACAGGAATTCATCCGCAGGATAGTACATTAAAAAATATAGAAGACATCCGTGAACAGCTTAAAAAAATGGGATGTATGTATGATTGGGATGTAGAATTAATGACCTGCGCTCCGGAATATTACAAATGGAATCAATGGATTTTTCTTCAGATGTTTAAACGCGGATTAGCTTACAGAAAAAATGCTCCTGTAAACTGGTGCCCGAAAGATCAAACTGTTTTGGCAAATGAACAGGTAATTGATGGATGTTGTGAGAGATGCGGAACACAGGTTATTCAAAGAAATCTTTTTCAATGGTTTTTTAAAATAACTGATTATGCTGAAGAACTTCTTGAAGGACATAAAAAAATTGACTGGCCTGAAGAAACAATCTTAAAACAAAAAAACTGGATAGGGAAAAGTGAAGGTGCAGAGGTTACTTTTAAGATAGTTGATAACGATGAAGATGAAATAAAAGTTTTTACTACCCGCCCTGATACTTTATTCGGTGTTACTTATGTTGTACTGGCTCCCGAGCATCCGCTTGTTGATAAAATTACAAAGCAGGAATTTAAACCAGGTATTGATAAATATCGTGAATCAACAAAGTTATTAACAGAAATTGAGCGAACTTCAACTGTAAAAGAAAAAACCGGAGTACCAACAGGTGCCTTTGCAATCAATCCTGTAAACAACGAAAAAGTTCCTGTGTGGATAGCTGACTATGCGTTAATTACTTATGGAACAGGCTGTGTTATGGCTGTGCCCGCCCACGATGAAAGAGATTTTGAGTTTGCAGCTAAGTTTAATCTTCCAATCCGCAAAGTAATTTTGCAAAACGGTACAAACGAAAATGATAAACTTGATACTGCATTTACAGAAGTCGGAACGATGATTAACTCAGGAAAATTTAATGGTGTGCGTTCTGATGAAGGAATAGGACAGGTAATAAATTATCTTGAAGAAAATAATCTTGGAAAAAGAAAAATAAATTATCGTCTGCGCGATTGGCTGATTTCAAGACAGCGTTATTGGGGAACACCAATTCCGATAATTCATTGTCCAAAGTGCGGCGAAGTTCCGGTTGATGAAAGTGAATTACCAATTAAACTTCCATATGATGTTGATTTCAAACTCGGCGGTGAATCTCCTCTTGCAAGAAACGAGAAGTACATCAATGTTAAATGCCCTAAATGCGGTACAGATGCAAAACGAGATCCAGATACGATGGATACATTTGTTGATTCATCATGGTATTATCTGAGATTTCTTGATCCTGAATTTTCTGATGCACCATTTGATAAAAACCTTGCAAACAAATGGACTCCCGTTGATATGTATGTCGGCGGAAAAGAACATTCAGTTATGCATCTTCTTTATGCAAGATTCTTTCACAAGTTTTTACGTGATATCGGTTTAGTTAACAGCGATGAACCATTTGCAAAACTTGTACATCAGGGTGTTATTACAAAAGACGGTGCTAAAATGTCCAAGTCCCGCGGTAATGTTGTTAATCCAAATGATTTTATCATTAAATATGGAACTGATGTTTTCAGAATGTACCTGATGTTTATGGGTCCTTACGATCAGGGCGGAGATTGGAGCGATAAAGGAATCTCCGGCGTTGAAAGATTTGTAATGCGGGCTTATGAACTGTTTAATGAATATAAAAATGTAAACAGAGATTATCACTCAAAAGATCAATATGATATCGCATCGCTGTCGGACAATGAGAAGAGAGTTTATAGAAAGGTAAATCAAACTTTAAATAAGTTTAATGAAGAGATAGAACATTTCAGATTCAATACTGCTATTGCTTCTTTAATGGAACTGATAAACGAACTTAAAGTTTTAGAATCTTGCAGTAAAGAAATTCAGAGTTATGTTCTTGTAAGATTTGCATATATGTTAGCACCAGTTGCACCGCATCTTGGAGAAGAATGCTGGCAGATAATCGGGAATGAAAGATCCATTTTTGAAAATCAAATTACGTTTGGAATTGATAAAGATGCATTGATTGAGGATACAGTTAACATAGCTGTTCAGGTTAATGGAAAATTGAGGGCTACAATTCCTGTTGCTATGAACAGTGAGCAGGATGCGGTTAAGCCGCTCGTTTTCGCTGATGAAAAAGTAACCAAGTTTACAAGTGGTAAAACAATAATAAAAGAGATATTCGTAAAAAATAAAATTTATAACATTGTGGTTAAATAAATAATCGCAATGGTGCACTGATTATCAGATCAAAACTGATTAATTATGATTAATGACAATTACACTCACACTAACATAACTGATTTAATCATAAAAGCGTTTTTTAATTAAAGTGGGTTTACTTTTAAACTTTGGTAAAGAGCCAAAGTTTAAAAGAAGAGTGTTAATATCTGAATTTAAAAATCATAAGAAATCATAGACATCATAATAATCAGTGTACCATTGGTTTAAAGGAAGTATAAATGTTAGACATAAAGCTTATTCGTGAAAATCCTGAAATTGTTAAGCAAGGAATCGCGAACAAAAACGAAAAAAATCGTGTTGATGAACTTCTTGAACTTGATAAACAAAGAAGAGATTTCATTGCACACGCTGATGAACTGAAGTCAAAGCGAAACACGGTTTCTCAGCAAGTTGGACAAATGAAAAAATCCGGACAGGATGCAACAGAAATTATTGCCCAGATGAAAAGAGTCGGAGAAGAAATTGCTGAATACGACAGCAAACTCAGAAATATTGAAGAAGAGATTGATACAATATTAAGATTTATTCCAAATCTTCCGCACTCTTCTGTACCTGTTGGAAAAACCGCAGACGAAAATGTTGAGGTAAAACAATGGTTACCCAAAGGATTTAAATTTGAAAATGATTTTAAACCGATGGATCATGTTGAACTTGGGAAAAAACTTAACATACTTGATTTCGAGCGAGGTGCAAAAATCAGCGGTTCAGGATTTCCACTTTATAAAGGCAAAGGTGCAACACTTGAGCGCTCCTTAATCAACTTTATGCTTGATTATCATTTACAGAACCATAGCTATTCAGAGATCTTTCCGCCGTTTTTGGTTAACAAAGAATCAATGCGCGGAACGGGTCAACTGCCTAAGATGGAAGAAGATATGTACCACATAGAAAAAGATGGTTTGTATCCGATACCGACTGCTGAAGTTCCGGTTACAAATATTCATAGAGATGAAATATTGAATGAAAAAGATCTACCTATAAAATATGTAGGATACTCAGCCTGTTTCAGAAGAGAGGCTGGATCTTATGGAAAAGAATCAAAAGGATTTTTACGGGTTCATCAATTCAATAAAGTTGAAATGGTGAAGTTCGTTAAGCCTGAAACTTCTTACAACGAATTAGAATTACTTGTAAAAGATGCTGAAGATATTTTGCAGGCGTTAAATATTCCTTATAGAATTTTAATGCTGTGTTCAGGTGATCTTAGTTTTTCAGCAGCTAAGTGTTATGATATCGAGACCTGGTCGCCTGCAGAAAATAAATGGCTAGAAGCCTCATCCTGCAGCAACTTTGAAGATTTTCAGGCAAGAAGATCGGGTATCCGTTTCAGAAACGAGCAAACAAAAAAACCTGAATTTGTTCATACATTAAACGGCAGCGGTTTAGCAACAAGCAGATTGATGGTTTCACTTTTAGAAAACTATCAAACACCAGAGGGAAAGGTAATCGTTCCAAAAATTTTGCATAAATACACAGGATTTAATGTTATTGAATAATAAGATGACTAATCTTTTTATTCTTTGGCTTGATTTGACTTAATATTACCCTGTCAATACATTTTTGAGATTTTTATCACCCCGAAACAAAGTCGGGGTTTTTATATTCGCACTATTATTTAGCGATAACACTTTTAATTTGTAACAACAAATAGAAATCTTTCTTTTAGTTTTCATTAATGAAGAATCTTCTAACTCTTAAAAAATATTTTCTGAGATATAAAACCAAATTATTTTGGGGAATTGCTTTCATTCTGATATCCAATTCAATGACAGTTTATCTTCCAATTTTATTAAAAGATGCAATTGATGAACTTCAGAAAAATACAACCTCAGCTATACTGTTAAAATACGCTGCGCTAATCGTTGTAACTTCTGTTGTAGGAGGAATATTCAGATATTCAATTAGACAAACAATAATTGTTGTTTCGAGAGAAATTGAATATGACCTTCGGGGAGATTTCTGGTCACACATTCAAAAACTTCCGCTAAGATATTTCCAGAATAATTCAACCGGAAATATTATGTCGCACGCAACCAATGATATTAATGCAATCAGATCATTTATTGGTCCGGCGGTTATGTATTCCATTGATACTTCAATAAGATTATTAATTGTGGTTGCGATAATGATGTCTATGAATTTTTCCTTAACGGTATATGCACTATTGCCGCTGCCGTTTCTATCTTACGGAGTTTATCGCGTAGGTAAACTGATACACGAAAAGTATGTTAAGATTCAGGAAAATTTTTCACAGCTTACAACACGCGCACAGGAAAATTTTTCTGGTATCAGAGTAATCAAATCTTATGTAAGGGAAGAAAATGAAATAAAACGCTGGAGAGAATTAAGCAAAGAATTCTTAAGAAAGAATATGAACCTTATTCGCATTCAGGCAATGATAACACCTATTCTGACTGTTATAACAGGAATTTCAATTATTGTTGTCATCTGGCTTGGGGGCGGAAAAGTTATCAGCGGTGAAATGAGTCTGGGAGAAATTGCTGCCTTCGTAGCTTACTTATCCATACTTATCTGGCCTGTTATTGCATTCGGCTGGGTAATGAATATTATCCAACAGGCAGAAGCTAGTATGAAAAGATTAAATAAGATTTTTTCAGAACCGTATGATATTGATGATTCAGAAAAAACAGATCTTTCAATTAAAGAATTAAAAGGTGAAATAGAATTTAGTAATGCCTCTTTCAGATATTCTGATAACTTACCCAAAGTTTTAAATAATATTAATCTTAAAATTCCCGTTGGCTCCACTCTTGCAATCATTGGTCATACCGGATCAGGAAAAACAAGTCTGATAAATCTTATTCCCCGTTTATATGATGTAACTGAAGGTGAAGTAAAAATTGATGGAAAAAATGTTAAAGAAATTCCGCTTGATATTTTACGTACAAACATTGCTGTAGTTCAACAGGAATCATTTTTATTTTCTGATACTGTTAACGGTAATATTTCCTATGGTTTAAGAGAAATTGATACAGATAAAGTTAAAGAAGTAAGTCATATTGCAAACTTTGAAAAGGACGTAGAATCTTTTACCAAAGGTTACGAAACAATGGTTGGTGAAAGAGGAATTACTTTTTCAGGCGGACAAAAACAGCGGGCATCACTTGCAAGGGCACTTGCAACCAATCCAAAGATTTTAATTCTTGATGATTCTTTCTCTGCAGTTGATACTCAAACAGAGGAAAGAATACTTAAAAACCTAAAAGAGTTTATGAAAAACAGAACAAGCATAATTATCAGCCACCGTATTTCCACAGTTAAGGATGCCGATAATATTATTGTTATTCATAATGAAACTATAGCTGAACAAGGAACTCATAACGAGCTTGTTGCATTAAATGGTATTTATGCTGATTTACATTACAGACAATTATTAGAAAAAGAGCTTGAAGAATTGAATTAGAACACTTCAAAATAATCTTTTGTTCAAGCATTGTCTGAAAATATTGAATAATTTGAAGATCAAAACAAAGCGGTAATTTTAATCTGTTTAAGTGAAAATAGAAAATTAATTTTAAATGTCAGAAAAAGTTCAAGAAGAAGAAATATTAGGCAAAGCGTACGATTCAAAATTGATGAAACGCTTGCTGGTTTATATTAAACCATATAAAAAGTATGTAATACTTGCTATTCTTCTTAACATATTTGTAGCAGCATTTGGACCCCTGCGTCCATATCTTACAAAAATCGCAATCGACGATTACATATTGAACTCAAATTATAGCGGTTTAAAAATAATTGCTTTACTGCTCTTTGCATCTTTGATTCTGCAAGCTATTATTCAATATTTTCTTACATATTACACACAATATCTTGGGCAGAGAACTCTTTATGATATCCGGACACAGATCTTCGAACATATTCAAAAGCTTGCATTAAAATATTTCGACAGAACACCGATTGGCAGAATTGTAACACGCGCTACAAACGATGTTGAGTCATTGAATGAATTGTTTTCTTCCGGAATCGTAATGGTATTCAGTGATGTGTTTATTATTATCTGGATACTTGTTTTTATGTTCTCTATGGATATTCCGCTTTCACTTGTTACGCTTTCTGTTCTGCCTGTATTGATTTATGGAACATTTCTTTTCAGAAAAAAAGTCAGAGAAACATATCGTGATGTTCGTTTTCATCTTGCAAGATTAAATTCATATATGCAGGAACATGTTATCGGCATGAGTGTTGTGCAGATATTCAGAAAAGAAAAAGATGAGTTTAAAAAATTTTCAAATATTAATGCGGATCATCGGGATGCAAACATCAGATCAATTTTTTATTATGCAATTTTCTTTCCGACTGTTGAATTACTCAGCTCAATTGCAATCTCATTGATAATCTGGTACGGAGGGGGCGAAGTTATTCAAGGCACTGTAAAACTTGGCGATCTTTTTGCTTTTATCCAGTTTACAGAAATGTTTTTCCGTCCGATCCGAGATCTTTCTGAAAAGTATAATATACTTCAAACTTCAATGGCATCATCTGAAAGGATATTTAAGCTGCTTGATAATCAGACATTTATAAAAGATCCTGATGTGCCTGTTAAACTGAACAGCGTAAAAGGTGATATTCAATTTAAGGATGTATGGTTTGCTTATGATGATGATAATTATGTTTTAAAGAATATTAATTTCAGCATTAACCCCGGCGAAGTTGTGGCAATTGTCGGGCACACCGGCGCTGGCAAATCCACACTTATTAATATTCTGACAAGATTTTATGATATTAAGAAGGGGTCAATATTATTAGATGGAATAGATATCCGGCAGATTAATAAGAAAGATCTGAGGAAATATATTTCAATAGTATTGCAGGATGTATTTCTATTTTCGGGCACAATAGAATCTAATATAAATATGGATAATGATGAGATATCTATCGAGCGGGTTATGGATGCCGCAAAAACAGTCGGTGCAGATAAATTTATTTCCAACCTGCCCAATAAATATCAGGAAGAAGTTAAGGAAAGAGGTGCAACTTTAAGTGTCGGGCAAAAACAATTAATTTCTTTTACAAGAGCTTTGGCTTATGATCCTAAAATCTTAATTTTGGACGAAGCAACATCAAGTATTGATACTGAAGCAGAAAACCTGATAAAATCAGCAATTGAAAAATTGTTAATCGGCAGAACTGCTATCGTGATAGCGCATCGTCTGTCAACTGTTCAAAATGCGAATAAAATTATTGTTCTGCACAAGGGAGAAATAAGAGAAATCGGAAATCATCAGGAACTTTTAGCAAAGCGAGGAATTTATTATAAGCTTTATCAACTCCAGTATAAGGATCAGGAAATAATCAAAACCAACTAATAAATAATAAAAGGGAGAGAATAATGAAACGAATGAAATTCAACACTCTTGCTCGTCATATTTATGAAGAAGAAAGAAAATATCCTGAAGCAACAGGTGAACTTTCTGATCTCCTTCACGATCTTTCATTAGCTGCAAAAGTTATCTCACTTGAAGTAAATAAAGCGGGTTTGGTTGATATACTCGGATTTACAGGTGATGAAAATGTACATGGTGAAAAAGTTAAGAAGCTTGATATTTATGCTCACGAAATGATGATTAAAGCTATGGACCACGGCGGACATCTTTGTGTAATGGCTAGCGAAGAAGAAGAAGATATTATTCATATTCCACAAGAGTTTCATATTGGTAAATATGTTTTACTATTTGATCCGCTTGATGGTTCTTCTAATATTGATGCTAACGTTAGCATAGGTACAATCTTTTCTATCTATAGAAGAGTATCCCCCGGAAATGAGCCCGGCACAATGGAAGATTGTTTACAGCAAGGTCTCCATCAGCTTGCAGCAGGTTATATAATTTACGGATCGAGTACTTTATTCGTATATACTGCAGGCAATGGTGTTCATGGGTTTACTCTTGATCCTTCATTCGGTGAGTTTATTTTATCACATCCAAACATTAAAACTCCCAAGAAATCCAAAATATACAGCATCAACGAAGGTAATTATCTGTACTGGCATCAGGGACTAAAAAAATATATTAAATGGCTGCAAGATGAAGATAAAGCAACCAGCAGACCTTATTCAGCACGCTACATTGGTTCTATGGTTGCTGATATTCATCGTAACCTTCTATATGGCGGTATTTTTATGTACCCTGCTGACTCACGAAACCCAAACGGTAAATTAAGATTAATGTATGAATGCAATCCGATGGCATTTCTTGTTGAGCAAGCTGGTGGCAGAGCATCTGATGGAAAACGGAGAATACTTGAAGTACAGCCAAAGTCATTACATCAGCGCACACCAATTTTTATCGGCAGTGAAGAAGATGTAATGCTTGTAGAAAAGTTTTTAAGAGAATATGAAATGATAGAGGTCAAGTAGTTTTTTAAAATGAGGCTGTTTCAAAAATCAGTTGATATATGCAGAATAGAAGAAACAGCCTCTTAAGATTTATTTTATCTTTGCTAACCCTTCATCAAGCTTTTTTGCAAGTTCTTCGAACGATATACCTGAAAAATTTATCTTTGCATTCTTTAAAGTTATCTTCGGTTCGTCGCCCTCATTATTAAGATATTTGTAGAGACAGTAAGCCAGCCTGTTTCTGTCATTTGGAATCTCAATATATTTCTCAAAGCTTTCTACAAGTGCATAAACTTTCGATTCAACCGAGTCTTCGGGAAATTTCTTTACTTTGGGCGGAGGTAAAGTCGTCATATAAAATCCTTAATTTTCTGTGCTGCAAAGTTAGGCACATATTCAAAAAGTTCAAATTGATTTATGGATATATCTATGTGAAATGATAAATTTACGTGAACAATTTTTGTTAATCATTTGACAACGGCAGAATTATCTAAATACCAAAAAATATTAATCATCAGACTTAGCTCTCTTGGTGATATCCTTTTAACAACTCCATTATTAAGAGCAATTAAAAACCTGTATCCTCTTATGAATATTGATTTCTTGTTACGTGCCGAATATGCAGATGCAGTAAAACTAAATCCTCACTTAAACAAATTTTATTTGTTCAACCGGATAGATGAAAAGAATAATTTGTTATTGGATGAACTGATACAAAATAAGTATGATGTTGTTATTGACCTTCAGAATAATCTTAGAACAAAGAAAATCACTAATCAGTTATCAGGTAAAGTCTTAAGATTTAATAAAAAGAATTTTGATAAATTCTTGTTAGTGCAGTTTAAGATCAACAGACTAAAAGACTCTAAGCAAATTCCAATAAGATATGCTTCTGTGATTCCGGATTTAATTCTTGATAAAAGAGGTCTGGAGTTAGTTACGGATAAACAACCAGATAGCAGAATAGATAATACAAAGATAAATATTGGTATTTGTCCTGGTGCTCGTCACTTTACCAAACGCTGGATTCCTGAATATTATATTGAACTTGGTAATAAATTTGCGGAAAATAATTTTCAGGTATTCTTGATGGGGGGGAAAACTGACCGGGTTATATGCAGAGAAATTAGTAAAGCAATTCCGGGTTCAATTGATTTATCAAATGATGATGATCTGCTTCAAACCGCTGCAAATATGAATTTGTGTTCGCTGGTGGTGTGTAACGATTCCGGTTTAATGCATGCTGCTACATCAACAAAAGCAAAGGTTATCACAATTTTCGGATCATCGGTTAAGGAATTTGGTTTTACACCTTATCACTGTAATAATATAATTTTAGAAAACAAATCTTTAAATTGCCGCCCGTGTTCTCATATAGGAAAAGACTATTGTCCAAAAAAACATTTTAAATGTATGATCGAGATTAAACCGGATCTGGTATTCAGAACTGCAGTTGAGTTTTTAAGAAATCAATGAAAATAGTTTTTTACATATTTTACAACTTTCTGCTTTTACCTGTACTTTATGCGGCTTTAAGACTTGCGGGAATCTTTAACAAAAAAATACGAATCGGTATAATCGGACGAAAAAGAGTTTATGAAGAATTAATTCTTAATGCGTCTGCTATTGATAAAAATAAAAAGCTTGTCTGGTTTCATTCATCTTCATTAGGAGAGTTTGAACAGGCAAAACCAATTATTGAACAGTTGAAAAAAGACAAAGATGTTAATGTTTTAATTACCTTTTTTTCTCCATCAGGATATATTAATTCAAATAAATATCCGCATGCTGATCTTATCTCCTATATTCCTTTCGATACAAGACAAAATGCAAAAAAGTTTATCTCAATTACAAATCCTGCATTAGCAATTTTTATGAGATATGATTTATGGCCAAATATTATAGAGACACTCAACAAAAAGAATATCCCTGCTTATTTGGTTGATGCTACATTGCGCGGAAACTCTCCGCGAAGCTTTCCGGTAATAAAATCATTTCATAAAATTCTTTACAACTATCTTGATAAGATTTTAACCGTTTCTTCAAAAGATGCCGGAGAATTCAGAAAATTCGGAATATCAGAAAACAAAATCGTTATAGCAGGTGATACACGATTTGACAGGGTTTATAAACGAAGTTTATTAGCAAAAGAAAAAAAATTAATCTCAGATAATATTATTAAGAATAAAAAAGTATTTGTTGCCGGAAGTACCTGGGAGCAGGATGAAGAAGTGATTTTTCCGGCATTTATTAAACTTGCAAATTTTGATGATAAAGTGATAATGATAGTTGCACCGCATGAGCCTACAGTAATCCATCTTGAAAAAATTGAAAATGAATTTTCTGGTAAGCTAAAGACTATCCGCTTTTCACATCTTAACAATTATTCTGATGAAAAAGTTATTCTGATTGATTCAATCGGCATATTGCTTACATTATACACTTATGCTGATGTTGCTTTTGTTGGCGGAAGCTTTAAGCAAAATATTCATAATGTACTTGAAGCTGCAGTATATGGGACTCCGGTTTTGTTCGGGCCGAAGATTGAGAACTCTCAGGAAGCAATCAGGCTTGTTGAGATTGGCGGAGGAATAATTATAAAAGATAAAAGAACTGCTTATAAAAATCTCAGAAAATTATTTTCAGAAGAGAAACTTAGAAAAGAGACCGGACAAATTTCATCTGAATATGTAAAAACCAATATAGGTGCAACTCAGAAAATACTTAGCATGATATATCCTGCTATCTGATTTACATATATCTTTCCATTAAAATATTAAGATGGTGCTTTTCGTGTCCTGCAATCATAAAAATCAAGGCAAGAACAGTTGTAACATTTCCGTTAACATTGCCTTTGTTTTGTAAAACCGACTTATCAAAACTGCCGAATAACAGTATATTGGATTCTCTGACCAATCTATACTCATAAATTAAATCAAACAATTGTCTGTTATTAAAGTTACCGTTTTTTACGTAATCATCCTGCTCCATAGAAGGAAGCGGTTTAGTTTCTCCGCGTGCAACGCATAAGGTGCGGTATGCAAATACTCTTTCAACATCCATTAAATGTCCGATAACCTCCTTCACAGTCCACTTCCCTTCGGCATAGCTAAAATTACCTTTGCTTTCAGGAAACGAGTTAAGAATATTTTGTGATTCCAGATTTTGTTCAACAAGCACTCTAAAAATATCATCCCCTTTTATTAAGTCAATATAAGGCTGATAATATTCTGCATAATCACCTTTTACGGGTCGCATAAATCCTCCAATAGAAATAGTTAAAGATTACTTCCAGATTTCTACCTTAAATACTCCTTTATCATTTGCCACCGCTCTCATCATACTAAAAGTGTTAAACGGCATTTCGAAATTTCCTTCGCTATCAACGGCAATAATTCCTCCGCTGTTTTCAGGCAACCGCTTATAAATTAATTCATCGCAAGCTTGTTTTAATGTGTATCCTTTATACTCCATCAACGCAGAAATATTAAAGGCAACAGTATTTTTTATAAACAGTTCTCCAATTCCAGTTGCTGATACTCCGCAAGTTTTATTGTTTGCATAAGTACCTGCATTAATAAGCGGTGAATCCCCAACTCTTCCCGGCATTTTGTTTTGTCTTCCACCAGTTGATGTACCTGCAGTAATATTACCATATTTATCAAGAGCAACGCATCCAACTGTTTCTCCCTGCTGCTTTGGTAAATTTGATTTTAACCATTTAAAGTAATTTGTAGAATCATGGAAATATGAATTAGGAACTATATCAACTCCAAACTGAATACCAAGCTCATCAGCACCTCTGCCAGCAAACAAAATGTGTTCGGTTTTTTCCATTACTAATCTGGCAAGCGAAATTGGATTTTTAATAATCGTTACACCGGCAACTGCTCCGCTGGTAAGATCTTTACCCTGCATAATTGAAGCATCGAGTTCATGCTTCCCTTCGGATGTAAATACAGCACCCCTGCCAGCATTAAATAAAATATTATCTTCCAAATAATTGATAACTTTTTCAACAGCATCTAAACTGGTTCCTCCAGTTGAAAGAATATTCTTTCCGATGTTTAATGCTTCGGTCAAAGAATTAATATATAGTTGTTTAAGTTCTTCAGGTGTGTCTTTAGAAAAATATCCTGCACCGCCATGAATTACAATTGTATATTTGCTGCTTTCCTGCTGAGCAATTAAGAAAAAAGAACTAAATGGAATGAATGATATCAGAAAAAATATTATTATTATCGGGTAGATTTTTAAGTTCAAAACGGTCTCCTCTTTTATTAGAAAACAAATAACGAGCGATGAACACTTATAACTTAATAAATATTTTTCTCATTTTCCTCTTTTTGAATCTCTCATCTCAATTTTTTGTTAAAGATAGTAAGTTAAATTCCAATCAGAAACACACAATCTACTTTATTAAACAGAACTGGCACACTGCAATTGTATTTGATACAAAAGACCTGAATTCTGTTAAATTCTTAGAGTATGATAATTTTAAAAAATATACTTTAATAGATATTGGCTGGGGCGATGAAGAATTTTATCAATCCCCCGGATTTGATTTGGGTTTGGCTATTAAGGCTTTATTTTATTCAACACCATCCGCTTTACGGGTTGAAGGACTTAATCTTACCAAAGAGCAATATTTTGATTTATCGGAAATTGTTATTGAGCTTGAGATAACAAAAGAACAGATTTCCAAAATATTTGAATTTATAAACAATTCGTTTTTGTTGGATACAAATAATACCCCGATCATTTTGAGCAATAAAGCTGAAGGCAAAATAGTTTTTTACAAAGCAAAAGACAGCTATCATCTTTTTAACACTTGTAATACTTGGCTTGCCAGATGTCTTAATAGTGCGGGAATAATAATTGATGAGAATGTTGTTCTAACTGAGCAATTGTTTAATGAACTTTCAAAAGCCGGAAGAATAATTAAACCAGAATAATTACTAATCCGCAGATTAAGTAAGAGCTAATTACTCAAATCATCAGAAAACACTTTCAATCCCACAATACCAACAACAATTAAAAAAATAAAAAATATTCTTATTAATTCTTTTGATTCGCTAAACAGAATCATTCCGAGTATTGCAGTTCCGATAGCTCCAATTCCTGTCCAAACTGCATAGGCAGTTCCAACTGGAAGATGTTTTACAGAATAAGCAAGCATTCCCATTGAGATAATCATACTTGCAATTGTAAACACTGAGGGCCAAAGTTTTGAAAAGCCTTCTGAATATTTCAATCCGACAGCCCAGGCAACCTCGAATAATCCGGCAATAAATAATATTAACCAGTACATTATCTGCCAGGATATGAACTAATAATTTTCTTTACTTCTTCTTTATCAGATGAAAACGTAAAGGCACTAATTAGTCTAAAATTATTATTCTTATCTATTACATTGGGATAAGTCATCTTAACAACTTCCAGTTTGCTGTCAGACATTACAAACAGATCCATTAATTGCAAAACCTGCTCAACTAAAAAATAATGATAATCAGCTGCAATGGAGATAACATTGAGTCTGTCAGAATCAAACCCTTCATTTTTTACACTTTCTATCAGTCCGTTAAAATCTGAATTAGAGATTGGTAAAGGCAGTTCTTCATAATGATCATCCTTTAACGGTATTGAATTAAGAAGATCATAACTATCAATCAAAATAGATTTGGCACGGTTATAATCACGATAACTTAATTTTGTTAAATACTCTCTTTCAAGCTTTTCGAAATTTGATGATATAAGCAACACGATTTCTTTAAGCTCGATATCCTGATATTTTTTTCTTTCTTTACGATGATGCTCTTGTGCAAAGGATATACTTATAAGAATAACAACTATGATTATGATTTTTAGTTTCATTTTTCCTCTTGATTTATTTTTCCATTTAAGATCTCATTAGCTAAACTATTTATTTTGTAAAGATCACGAATTGCTTCAATCATTCCCACTGCGCTTACACTAACAGTTCGGTTTGCTTCGGTTGTGTATATAAAATTACTCGGTAAACTTTCAATGTTCCCATCAAATGCGAGTCCGACAATCTCGCCTTTAACATTAACAACCGGGCTTCCTGAGTTTCCGCCGACAATATCATTTGTGCTTACAAAATTTAACGAAGCTGAAGGATCAAATTCTTTCGGAAGATTTTCCCAATATGCCGGTAAATTAAACGGAAACTTTTTATTAAACGAATAATAACGATCTAATGAGCCGTAAAAAGTAGTCTTAATTGGCGCTTCAGTACCATTATAATTATAACCTTTTACAATCCCATCAGCCAATCTTAATGTGCCTGTTGCATCAGGTGGTATAGCATCGCCATAGACTTTATATAAAGCTTCACCAAGCATTTGATTAAGGATTTCTTCTTTATCTATGCGGGATTTATTTTCATCCAGTATTTGTGCTAGCTCATCCTGAGTGTTTAATATAAAAAAGATAAAAGGATCATCAGAATTTAAAACTGCATCGGCACCTTTTCTTACAAGTTTAAGTAATTTTTCTGATGAGGTGAATACAGAATTTCTTATCATTTCATCAGCAGCCTGCTTTGTTGATTTATCACCGATCAACTTCGAAACTATTTTATCATTATCCGGCAGATTATTCTTAACAATATTCAGCTTGATAACCATTAATGTATTTTCTAATTCTTTATCAAAGTCTTGAGGAAATAATTTTGCACTTAATGAATCGAATTCTTCCTGAGTGATTTTATCATCTTTTAAATTTTTTGCATACTGAACAAGTTTATTAGCCATAGTTAAATATTGTGGTGAAACAAAGCCGCCAATTGAGTATGCAAAAACTTTCCGAAAATTTTTTCCCATTTCTTTTCTCAATTTTTCTATTTCGCTCCAAATACTTCCATAGTTTTCGTTTAATTTTTTATCGCCTTGTACTTCTTCTCTGAAGTGTTTTTCAAAATCCATCTTTCTTGCAACTAAATAAGGATCAAGCAAAGCTTTATAAGTTCCATCATACACTTTAAGTGCATTTCCAATTCCGTAAAGTCTTGCGATTAAATTAAAATCCTGTGCATTATCTTCATCAACCTTTTTTTCATAAACACTATTCATTTCCTTAAGCATATTTACCAGCATGGGATATTGAATATCTCTTGCAAATTCGATCTGTGCCATAGTATAAATTCTGTTCGTTCTGCCGGGATTTCCAATTACGAACACGGGCTGATTTTCAACAATATCCTCGCTATTCCATTTAAAATAAAAATCTGTTTTTATTGGTTTTCCATTTTCATAGGCACGAAGGAATGCACAATCCAGACCATAGCGTGGGAAAGTAAAATTATCCGGATTGCCGCCAAGCTTCGCAACAAATAACTCAGGCACAAATACTAATCTTATATCATTGTAAACTTTGTAGCCATAAAGAGAATATTTACCGCCGTTGTATAAAGAGATCACTTTAAAAGTTAATTCTGGATTTTGCTCTGATGCCTGAGATTTAATTTTATTTATTTCACTATCTCTCAATTCAACTTTTTCCTCATCAGTTTCACCTTTATCCATTGAAGATTGAACCTGATCTGTAACATCTTTAATAATTAGTAATTGTTCAACTTTCAATTTGGGTACAGCTCTTTCATCATTTAAGCTGACAGCAATAAATCCATCTCTTAAAATATTTTCATTCTCTTTCTGAACACTTTTCAATATATCGCGCACACAATGATGGTTAGTCATAATCAATCCATTTTCAGAGATGAAAGAAGCTGAACAGCCGCCGCCAAACTTTAACGCACTTTTCTGAAATTTCTCAAGTAACTCTTTTGATGGCTTAAATCCATATTCTTTTTCAAAGTAATCAATAGGCGGATTTTCAAAAGTCCACATTTTTCCCATATCAAATTTCTGCGCCTTCACAGTATCAGGATTTAACCCGTAATAAGTTTGCGGATAAGATAATTGAAAAAGGAAAATTATCAGAACAAAGAAAAAGAGAAACACATTGTTATTTTTCATATCATTACCAAATTGATTATATATTTATTGCAAATTAATTATTAAGATGCTTATTAGAAAACAGTAATCACATTCTTTGCTGATAATTTATTCTAAATATTTCTGAGGGATTTAAATGAACATCCAGATAATCGGGACTAAAAAATGTAAAGAAACTCAAAAAGCTGAGCGCTTTTTTAAAGAAAGAAGAATTCATTTTCACTTTCGTGATTTAACTGAAAAAGGATTAGCTAAAGGTGAGCTTGATAATATTACAAGAGTAATTCCTCTGGATGATCTAATTGACAGGGAAAGTAAGAGATTTAAAGATCGTGGAATGCAGTATAAGGTTTTTGATATTGAAGAGGAATTGTTGTCCGACTCGCTATTACTCAAAACGCCTGTTGTTAGGAGTGAGAAATTTGTAACGATCGGTTATCAGCCTGATGTTTGGAAAGAGTGGATAAAGTGAAAATTATTGCGAAGGAGTCTGCGAGTGAAGCAATCTGCATATTGCAAAACAGATTGCTTCGTTACACTCGCAATGACAAACGGAGAATTAACTAAACATCATAATACAAATTAAACTCATAAGGATGCGGCTGAAGAGCCATTGGTTTTACTTCTTTATCTATTTTGTATTTTATCCACGCATCAATTACATCTTCAGTAAACACATCACCCTTTAACAAATACTCGTGATCATTTTCTAAAGCTTTTAATGCGGCTTCTAGACTTCCCGGAGTTGACGGAACATCTTTTAATTCTTCCGGATCCATGTCATAAATATCTTTATCAAGTGGTTCACCCGGATCAATACGATTAATTATTCCATCCAAACCAGCTAATAGCATTGCAGAAAATCCAAGATAAGGATTACCGGATGCATCAGGACATCTAAACTCAACTCTTTTTGATTTTGGAGATGTTGAATACATAGGAATTCTGATTGATGCACTTCTGTTTCTCTGTGAGTAAGCAAGATTAACGGGTGCTTCATACCCCGGAACTAACCTCTTATAAGAGTTTGTAGTTGGATTAGTAAATGCAAGTAAACTTGGTGCGTGTTTAAGTAATCCTCCTATAAAATATAATCCCATTTCACTTAAACCTGCATAACCGGAGCCGGCAAATAAGGGTTTTCCTTTTTTCCATAACGAAGTATGAACATGCATCCCGCTTCCATTATCGCCAAAGATAGGTTTTGGCATATAGGTAACTGTCTTGTTGTGCTTCTTTGCAGTATTTTTTACAATGTATTTGAACATCAATAACTGATCGGCAGCTTTTACAAGTGGTGCAAAATGTAAATCAATTTCACACTGTCCGCCGCTGGCAACTTCATGATGCTGTGCTTCTACATCAATACCGCAATTGATTAAGTTAGTTACCATTTCATTTCTCAGGTCTAACAAAGCATCAGTTGGTGGCACAGGAAAATAACCTTCTTTATATCTTGGTTTGTAACCTAGATTTGGATTTTCTTCTCTACCGGTATTCCATTTCCCTTCGATTGAATCAACAATATAAAAACTTCCGTTTGGCTGGGAATCAAATCTTACATCATCAAACACAAAAAATTCTGCTTCCGGTCCATAGTAAACTGTATCTGCAATTCCTGTTAAAAGCAAGTAAGCTTCTGCTTTTTGTGCTATGTTTCTTGGACATCTGGAATATTTTTCTCTTGTTGCCGGTTCGTAAACATCACAAATCAAACTTATCGTTGGTGAAACAATAAACGGGTCAACAAACATTGTTTCAGCTTCTGGAATTAATAACATATCACTTTCGTGAATTGATTTCCATCCGCGGATAGATGAACCATCGAATCCATATCCATCTTCAAAAGATGAAGCGTTAAAATTTGTAACCGGAATTGTAAAATGCTGCCATTGCCCAGGAAAATCCATAAACTTCATATCAATAAATTTGATACCATTATCCTTTATAAACTTAAGAACATTTTCAATCGCACCATTAGAAGATTTTGCCATATATTTTCCTTTATAATTAGTTATTTGTTTTAAACATTAATTTCAAAAGTTTCTTTAACTGTGGAAAGCACATAAGTTGTTTTTGTACCTGTTACACCCTGCCAGGATTGAATTTCGGAAAGAATTTTTTCGAGTGCTTCTGTATTTTTAACAAGAGCTTTTAATAAATGGGATCCTTCGCCAAGTACTGCATGACACTCAAGTATCTCAGGTATCTTTTCAACTTTTGTTATAAGATTTTTATAGTGTTTTGAGGAATCCATTATTACAAGGATAAACGCCATTATATCATAGTTAAATTCCTTACGATTCAGTTTTGCGTAATAGCCTTCAATGATTCCTTTCTCCTCAAGTTTATTCAACCGCTCACTTACAGAAGGAATAGAAAGTTTAACTTCATCAGCTAGTTCATTTCGTTTTGTCCTGCCCTTTTTTTGCAGAGTGCGGAGAATCCTTAAATCTATCTCATCTACCATTATAAGCCTTAATTATTTAGGATTATTTGAAATTTCGGTTTCGAATATAAGGGGTGACAATAATTGTTCCAAATTAATTATGGTACTTTTTAATGTTTTACTAAAATAGTTGAGCCAGAATGAGATTTTGTATTATTTTTTTAGACCGATAGAATTGAATGGATATAATATTTGATCTAACAAAACAGGGACAAGCTGTAACTTGTCCCTAAAAAAGAAGTCTATCTGAGGTACAACATTTTTTTGGAAACAGAATGACCATTTGTTGTCAGATTATAAATGTAAACACCACTTGGAATATTGCTTGCATTGAATTCAACTGAATGAAACCCTGAACTTTTTTCTTCATCAACAAGTGTCGTTATTTTTTCTCCCAGGAGATTATAAATGATTAACTTAACTGGCAGCGGACCTAAACCAAAATCAGGGATGCTATATGTAATAGTAGTGCTTGGGTTAAAGGGATTTGGATGATTTTTTAATAAAATTGTATTACTTAAATTAATTAACGGTTCTTCACTTACATCTGTAACTGAATCTGGAATAACGAAGACTGATCGAAGGTCTAGTGAAGTGCCGCTACTTTGACTAGACCAATTCGTACCTCCATTGATCGACTTTATAATTTTACCGGACTAACCAACAGCCCAACCAGTGGTTTCATTAACAAAATAAACTGAGTAAAGATCATTTGTTGTGCCGCTACTTTGAGTTGTCCAGTTAGTGCCACCATTAGTAGTTTTTAAAATTTTCCCAGTATTTCCAACTGACCATCCGATTGTTGACGTAACAAAATAAACTGAATATAAATCATTTGTTGTGCCGCTGCTTTGATTTGACCAATTAGTACCATCATCAGTTGTGTTTAAAATTTTTCCGGAAAATCCAACTGCCCAACTATAATATTGTTGAGCGTTAACAGCTGAATGAAAAAATAAGAGCAAATAATCTAATCATGTAATCCTCCCAAATAATATTTGATAAAATTTTAAATTATTTTAATCTATAATATTTATTACAAAAATCATTCCCGTATATTTTATACAATAATAAAAATAAAAACGACTTTTACTAAACTACTATAACAAAATTACCGAACATAGAAAGCAGTTTTTTTTATAAATATTATTTCTACTCCTTTATTAATCCATGCTTTGTAAAGGATAGTTCAGTCTTTTTAATTTCGTCAAACAAGTCAAGATTTTTTTGTAGTCTTTCCTGAAGTTTATGATAAAGATGATATTGAACAGCGATATGATTTAGTGATTTTACTTTTATGCCGTTTAATTCCAATCTGAATTGCACATCGGAATCTTCTCCAATCGAGGGAGCTTCATAACGTTCATCAAAACCGTTTATCGCAAGCATATCTTTTTTGAAGAGGGAAAAATTACAGCCGAGAAGTCCGCGCACTTTTTTATTTAATAGTTTTCTTAAAAACTTATTTTCAAAATAAAATCCTTTTTCAACATAATTGGATTTACCAAACAGAGCATCTTCGAGCAGTAAAATATTATTTGATTCAAGAAACCCTTCTTTGATCTTATCTTCTGTTAATAAGCTTGTTATCTTTTGGGAGAGATTAACTCTTCTGCCAGTACAAACTGTGTTTGCAGAGCTTTCTCCTAAATGTTCTTCTACAAATTTAGAGTGCGGTACACAATCGGAATCAATAAAAATCAAATGTTCTGATTCGGAAACAAGAATCGCCTGATTAAGAATTTTGTTTTTTCTGAATCCTTTATCAGGATGC
This sequence comes from Ignavibacterium sp., assembly GCA_032027145.1. Classification (NCBI taxonomy): domain Bacteria; kingdom Pseudomonadati; phylum Ignavibacteriota; class Ignavibacteria; order Ignavibacteriales; family Ignavibacteriaceae; genus Ignavibacterium; species Ignavibacterium sp. The sequence continues at coordinate 250,997 of JAVSMP010000001.1, forward strand.
CAGACATGTTTAATCCGAAAAGAATAATTGGAGGAAATGCGTTCAATCTCTTTAACAACTTCTTCCTTTGAGCCGTCATCAGCAATTATAAATTCAAATCCTTTTTCGGTTTGTCTTTCAAATCCGGCAAGAATAAGTTTTAAATACTTTATGTTATTATAAAATGCGGCAATAACAGAAGTCTTATTCATTCTCGTTTAAGTCTTCCTGAATTTTCTTCTTTATCTTTTTCTTCTCCTCATCCCTGTCATAAGCTTTTACATTCTTTTCGATCTTCGGCGGTTTTTGAGGAACAGGAATTCGTTTCTTTTTCTTTTCCACAGATATTTTAGTTTTGGTTTTCATATTATCCAATTGCAGCAGATACTTTGTTCTGTCCAGCAAAATAAAATTAAAATATTGCGTAGATAAATGGTGCAAGCGCAGAACCCTGTGTTACAATTATCAGTGCACCAAGCAGAACTAAAAATAAAATGATCGGCAACAGCCACCATTTTTTTCTTACTTTTAAAAAATCCCAAAGCTCTGATAGTATTGATAGTTTGCTCATATTTTTTTCCTCTCTGTTCTTTGAGAACTTCGTGCTCAATCTTCGTGCACTGTGTTGTTAAATATTTTTACCACAAAGGACGCAAAGTTAGAATTGTCTTTCATAATTAATTTGTTGCTTTGCCGGATTTTCTCTTTTCTCCCAGTATGTTGATGCGTCTTTATCAAATCCTAACGGCATAAACTTTTTACCAACAAATTTTGCAACTAGTCCTATTGGCGTAAGAATAATGTAAAACAATATTGTTAATATAATTCTCGACATTATAAATCCCAGTACTAAGGCAAGCATCATCCAGAGTGTATGGAATGGACGCAGTACCGGGATTGCAATGAATGCAAGTATAACAAATAATCCACCAATGATTGAAAAATAAATAAATGATGTCTTGACCAAATACCATAAAAGCAAAGAGATAAGAATCAGTACTACCCCAACTGTAATTCCTGTCTTCTTTACTGCTTCATCTGAGTTATCAATATGTTTTAGTTCTTCTTTTAGCATAGCTTAATCCAGTACAAATTCTTTTTTCCAATCAACATTTTTTTCAACCGGCTTTTGATCTTCCTTATTCAAAATGTAATTGCCAAGCACAAGATAATCCATATTCGTTCTCATAAAACATCTGTAAGCATCTTCAGGTGCACAAACAATCGGTTCGCCTCTAACATTGAAGGAAGTGTTGATAATTACTGCATAACCAGTTTTCTCTTCAAACTTTGAGATAAGTTTGTGATAACGAGGATTTGTTTCCTTATGCACTGTCTGCAGTCTTGCTGAGTAATCAACGTGTGTTATTGCAGGAATATCAGATCTTACAACATTAAGTTTTTCAATTCCCCATTTTTTATGTTCATCATCAGTCATCGGAATTCGGCGTTCTTTCTTTACATCGGCAGTAAGAAGCATATATGGACTTTCCTTCTCTATCTCAAAAAAGTCACTTACCTTTTCATACAGCACAGATGGGGCGAATGGTCTGAATCCTTCCCTGAATTTTATTTTGATATTCATAGTTGCCTGCATTTTAGGTGAACGTGCATCACCAATTATTGTTCTTGAACCTAATGCACGGGGACCAAACTCCATCTTTCCATCAAACCAGCCGATAACTTTCTCTGAGTTGATAAGATTTGCAACTGTTTCAATCAATTCGTCTTCATCATATCTCTTTGCAGAAAGATCAGATGAATGAATGAATGATTTTATCTCTTCTTCTGAGAACTTAGGTCCTAGATAAGATCCTTTTTGTGTGTCTGTTTTATCGTCTGCAGTTCTTGGTTTGTTATGATATTTATACCAGCCAATTAATGCCGCTCCAAGTGCTCCGCCTGCATCTCCTGCCGCCGGTTGTATCCAGATATTCTCAAACGGTCCTTCACGAAGCAGTCTTCCGTTTGCTACACAGTTTAGTGCAACTCCTCCTGCAAGACAAAGATTTTTTAATCCTGTTTCTTTATTAACGTGGCTGCCTATCTTCAAAACTATTTCTTCTGTAACTTCCTGCAGTGATCTGGCTATGTCCATTTCTTTCTGGGTAAGATTTGTCTCTGGAACTCTTGGCAATCCTCCGAATAACTTATTGAACTTTTCGTTTGTCATTGTAAGTCCCTGACAGTAATTAAAGTACTCCATATTCATACGGAAGGAGCCATCTTCCTTTACATCTATTAAATGATCATAGATCAACTTTTTGTATTTCGGTTCGCCATAAGGAGCTAAGCCCATTACTTTGTATTCACCTGAGTTTACTTTGAAGCCTGTATAATATGTTAACGCTGAATAAAGCAATCCAAGTGAATGTGGAAATTTTATATCTGCTAAAAGCTGAATATTATTACCTGCACCAATTCCATAACTTGTTGTCGTCCATTCACCAACTCCATCCATTGTGATAATAGCAGCTTTGTTATATGGAGAAGGATAAAATGCAGATGCTGCGTGCGATTCGTGATGCTCAGGAAATATGATTTTACCTTTGTAACCAAGTTTATCTTTTATCATTTCCTTCATCCACAATTTTTCTTTAATCCACAACGGCATAGCTTTGATAAAAGACTTTATTCCAACCGGAGCATAAGTAAGATAAGTTTCAAGCAGCCGTTCAAATTTTAAAAATGGTTTATCGTAGAATGCAACAAGATCAAGCTGATCAGCTATTATTCCTGAATCAGCAAGACAAAACTCAATTGCTTTTTGCGGAAAATTGTGATCGTGTTTTTTTCTGGTAAATCTTTCTTCTTGAGCAGCAGAAAGTATCTCGCCATCTTTTACAAGACAAGCGGCACTATCGTGGTAGAATGCTGATATACCGAGTATATACATGCTATTTGATTACATTTTATTGAATAACATCTGATTTATTCTTCCAGTCCTGAACCCACTCCATGTTCATATTTAATAACGGCACTGCGAGTATTCGCCCTCCAAATCCCAGATAATTATAAGCAATTGACTGGAGTGATAAAACCTGAATGTTGTTTAATACATCAGGAAATATTTTTAAGTTGTATTTAACAGCAAGGTTCGAAATAAAATTATTGAAAGCTTTATGCTGTTTTTTATATCCAAGTTCGCGTCTTAGTTCTTCATTTGCATTTAAGCTGACTTTAACAGAGTCCTCTTTTATATCAATCAGTTTAAAGATTAAAAATCTGTTGTCAACTGAAACAGGACCATATATTTCATTTATGTTCATCTTATCGGCAATCCTGCCGATCTCTCCGTTTTCAGTTACAGAAAAATAACCGGATTCAATCTTATCCTGATTTACTGGATACAACGATGAATAATACTCTGCTATTTCTCTGAAATCTTTTCCAGACTCAACCTCAGCAAGGACTTTTTCCATGGTTTCAAGATTTTCTGAAAATATCTGAATGATATTCACTTTTTTGGTTTTGATATTTTTGCTGCTGCTCTGCAGATACGCTTGTAATTCCTGATCAGTAACATCAGCAGAATCAATAAAACTGGAAGTTAGAAGCTGCATATAATAATTATCTTTCCACATTTTTATTTGCTCTTTTACTAAATCAGAGTTTTGCAGCCCTAATCTGAATCCTTCATCTGCAAGCATTTTATATTCAGTAAATTTTCTAAGCTTGTTACTCAAGGCATTAAAAATATAACTGTTAACTATTTTATCCACAGAAAGAATATCAAATCTTAAGAAAGAAAGAAAGTTATCAACAGAATAGTTTTTAGAAACCATATCAACAATAGTAAGACCCAATGTATCAGGACCGAGTTTCTTTTTAATATAAGGTATATCGAAAATTGAAAGTGAATAAGGAGGCGACGACTCACCTTCTGAGTATCTGTTATTCAAAACAGAATATATTTCTGAAGTTACAATTCTGAGGAGTTTTGAATTTACATGCATCCTTTTTTCACTCAAAAAATCTTTTATGTAGATATCATAAAGGTCAGATTCAGCTCTTTCAATAGCAATCCTTTCAGAGCTTTTATAATCATTTTCCCATCCTCTGGATTTATAAAGAACCGGATTATATCTCCTTAAAATTTTAAATATATACCAGCCATCTTCCATCCGAATCGGATTTGAAACAGAACCATCCGGAAGCGGAAACAACTGATCTTCAATGAATTTATTCAATTCGCCTACTGATACGACTAATGTATCATTCTTATCAGTCTTTAACTCTGCAAACAAGCTGTCAAACGAAACGCCGAGTTTGATGAGATTATAAATATTATTTATCTCTTTTACATCTTTGGAATAGATATAGATCATCTGCACATTATTTGCATTGGCAAGATAAAATGATAACAATGAATCAGCTTTTGATCTTGCTTTTTCCCTTATAACTTTCTTATAAAGAGCATCGCGCACAAACATTTCTTCAAAATATTCTAGCGATTCTTTAACAACGGCAGAAGTATCAAGTTTTATTTCATCACCATATTTTGAAAATAATTTTTCAGCAATCAATGAGTACAAAAATTCAAGTTTTAATTCTTTTACGATTTTTTTATTCTCTCTGAATAATTGAGGCGTTAACTCATATCTTACTTTAAACTCCTGTTCAGTAATTACTTTATCTCCAATTCTGGCAAGTATATTATTCTCCTGCGGATAGATCATCAGTAACGGAAATACTGCAAAAAATGTAATATTTAATATAGATTTGATCATTTAATTCTATTGTAGATTTGTTTCCGGCAAAATATGCCTTAATACATAAAAATAAAAAGTAAATAAATTTATATTTTACAACTGTAAAATAAGCATCTATCAGGAGATATTTTGTCTAAACCAAAGAGAGTAAAAATCAACAGAGAACAAAAAAACTCTGACTCAAATAACAGTAATGATTTAAAAAAATCAATCAAAAAACCACCATTTTGGTTTAAGATAGTTTTATTCGCAATTCCATTTGCACTTATTTTTCTGATAGAACTGTCACTAAGGATTTTCGGTTACGGAAAAGATTATTCACAATGGGTAAAAATTGCTCCCGGTCAATTAGTGCTCAATCCTGATGTTGCATACAGATATTTTCATTCAACCGAAGGCGTTCCTTATTCAAATCAAAATAGTTTTTTTTCAGAAAAATCTGAAACTACATTCAGAGTCTTTATTATGGGCGGCAGCAGTGCAGCAGGCTATCCTTATACACCAAATGGTGACTTTGGATTATACTTAAAAAAGAAACTCGAGATACTTTATCCAGCTTTTGATATTGAAGTAATCAATATTGCTTTAACTGCAACAAATTCTTATACGGTTAGAGATTTATTGCCAGGAGTAATAGATCAAAAACCTGATTTAGTTTTATTCTATACAGGACATAATGAATTTTATGGTGCTTATGGTGTTGGTTCAATGGAATCAATCGGGCAATCAAGGGTAATTGTAAATTTTATTTTATCACTTGAAAAGTATAAAACTTTTAATCTGCTCAGAGACTTTCTTCAATGGATTCAAAAATTATTTGCTGGCGGTAATTCAGACGGAGCATTAAAGAAAAGCGGTACATTGATGTCCCGAATGGTTAAGGATCAAACAATACCATTTAATTCCGATGTTTATGACTATGGCATTGAACAATTCCGCGGTAACTTTGATGACATATTAAGTATGTGCAAAGAAAGTAAAATTCCCGTAATAATATCTACACTCACCTGTAATTTACGGGATCAACCGCCATTTGTTTCATTAAAGGTAAAAGAACTGCCCGAAGCTAATGATGTTTATAACAGAGCTAAATTAAATCAGAGTGATTCCATCCAGGCGTTAAAAGATTTCATTTATGCAAAAGACCTTGATGGATTGCGTTTCAGAGCTCCGCAAAAAATTAATGATATAATAATTGAGTACTCAAAAAAGTATAATATCCCGATTGTCGATATTGATTCAGTTTTCAACTCAGTCAGTCCATATGGAATTACAGGCGATAATCTTATGACTGATCATCTTCATCCTACATTTGATGGATACAAGTTAATCGGAAAATCTTTTTTTGAAGTAATGAACAAAAATAATTTTCTTCCAAAAACTCAAAGAATAAAAATTGAACCCGCTGTTATAGACAGTCTGACAAATCAGAATGTTTATATCACAAAATTGGATTCAATTATTTCTAAATACAGAATCCTTGTGTTGAAAAATGACTGGCCTTATAGTGAACCTAAAACTGTGGCTTATATGCTGAAATTATTTAATCAGCAGAACAAAATAGACAGCATTGCAGTAAAAGTACTGGATAACCGGTATTCGTGGGAACGCGGACACCGCGAAGCGGCTGAATATTATCTTCATAAAGAAGACTATAATGAATTTGTAAAAGAAGCTAATGTTTTAATTACACAGTATCCGTTTATAAAAGAATATTATTCTTTTACTGTAGAACAATTATTGTCTGCTAAAAAATTCGATGATTGTTATCCGTTTTTAATCAAAGCATATAAAAGATTTCCGGATGCTTTATTTGCTAAATGGATTGGTATCATTGATCTGTCAAAAGAGAGAATTGATAATGCAATTTTTTATTTAAATGAAAGTCTCAAATACTCTTCAAGAGATGCACAAGTTTATTTTAATCTTTCAGGTGCTTATTCAAAAAAGAAAATGTATAACGAGGCTCTTAACTCGGTAAATAGCTGTCTTGCTCTGAATCCAAATTATTCAGATGCTTCAAGATTAAAGGAACAGTTAAGTCAAATTATCAGATTACGGAAATAAAACCGGCTAATGGTTTAAAAATAAAAAGCCGATCATCCGACCGGCTTTTGCTCAGAAAAACACTATGCTTACTTCAACAGCATCATCTTTTTAGTTAATGTAAAGTTGTTTGAAGTTATAGTATAGAAATATACACCGCTGGTTAAACTTGAAGCATTAAAGTCAACTTCATAGTTTCCTGCAGTGCGGTACTCATTTACTAAAGTTGCTACTTCCTGACCCAAAGTATTAAATACTTTTACGTTAACCATTCCTTCCTGTGGAATAGCAAAACGAATCATAGTTGTTGGGTTAAATGGATTCGGATAGTTCTGAGATAACTCATAAGTAACCGGTGTGCCATTTTGCAAATCTCTTACATCAGTAACCACGTTAACAAGGTCATGATCACCCATTGTACCAAATACATTTTCGACTGTAGCACTAATCATATTTGACGTTAAATTAATAAAGTGATCAGCACCTACACCGTTTTCATTATCATTACCACCCTGGTTTGAAGGTAATCCCCAGTTTGCGCCATATTTATACTGAATTCTTAATGGTGAATACTGTGGAAAAGTAACATCACGAGACCAAATGTTATCGCCTGCTGTTACGTCACCATTAGTACCGTTATCATATAATTTAATTGTCTTGGTACTATCAGCATTTGGCCAGCCGCCATCAGGCCATTGTAATGGTGCATTGGCACCGCATAATCTAACATCATCAATAGATGTAAATGGCTGTTGGTTAATTGCAGAAACTGCGCCTGCCATATTAACAGTAAACTTAATGGTAACAGCGAAGTTTGTAACTGTTGATAATGTTGCATCATTAAATGTTCTGGAAATAAATGCTGCTCCAAAAGACATATCATCTCCGGTAACAGTATAAGTTTTGTTAGGATCATTTTCCCAGGTTGTGCCAGTTGTTCCTATGTAAGCAAATTTATAACTAAATACTTCGCCTTCAAATGTGAAAAGTCTAAAAGTACCCTCATAGATGTTTGGATCGGTTAGGCTTTGGAACAATAAACTATTTGATCCCCATCCATTAAAGCTTCCTCTTACAGACAGGGTATCTGTTGCAGGGTTGAAACGACCGGAAACTATTTCAAACTCCATGTTACAAGAAAAGGTAACATCAATTGAATCCGGTACTGCATATTGATTATCATCGTTAAAATAAGCTGAAAAAATGCTGCTGCCTGCAGGTACTATATATTCCCTGTTGTTAACACTTTCCCATCCATCTGCACCTTTGATAAACTTGAAAAATAATGTATCACCAACATTAAAAGTTTTGGTAATTGTATAAATTGTATCTCCATCAGTATCAGTCATAACATCAGCACCATTGTTCCATCCGTTAAAATTGCCAGCAATCTTAACCGGATCGCCGATCGTAAACTGACCTTTTGAAGCCTGAACTCCCATATCTACTTGAAACTCTACGGTCTGAGCTAACGCAAAGTTTGCAAGCAGCATAAAGAAAAATAACCCGAATAATTTTTTCATTTTTTACTCCTTTTTTTATGGATTGTTAAATTTATTAGAAATCATGTTAGTTACAAAGTTAAAATTTAATACCAAAAGCAAATTGTTGAGTATATTCAAGTACTCCAAAATCCTGGTATGCATAATCAAACACTAAACCGAGTGTGGGCGTAATATCGTATTTAAGTCCAACGCCGAAAGTTAAACCCTCTTCAGAATTATCAAGATATAAAGATTTATAACCGCCCCTCAATGATATTACATCAAAAACAGAATACTCAATACCGAGATTAAGTGATTCGGCATTATCATTAGGATGATATGCATCGACAGCTAATGTAACCTTATGGTTTTCGATATCAACAACATCCATTGCTATACCTACTTTAAATGTCAGTGGAATCGGATAAGAATCAGTGTTAAGCTTTGCAAGTATCTGATCATTATTGCCATATATCTGAGAATTAATATCATACTGAACAAAAAGATCTTTTCCATCAAGCTGCATATCAGTTCCAAAGTTAGTTATAGCAGCACCAATCCTTAATCCGTAGATATCAGATAAGAATAATACCCCAAGATCAACTGCAAAACCATTAGCTGTTGAATTCCAGATTTTTTGATTAATATATTTAAAGTTAGCTCCGATAGAAAACCTATCAGTTAAATTATATGCATAAGTTAAAGAAAAGAACATATCGTGAGGCGTAAAAAACTCACCTGTTCCATCAGGCTCTGTCATTGTGGTAACTTCAAGATCGCCATAATCAAGATAACCAACGCTTAATCCGACAACCCCCATATCACCAATTTTGAGCATTGAACCAGCCCAGTTATAATTAATATCAGCAAACCATGATAAATGTGTAAACATTGCCTCATTTGATTCAAGTCTTGATGCACCGGCAGGATTCCAGTAAAGAGCTGAAATGTCATTTGCAGTTGCAACAAATGCTCCACCCATTGCAGAAGCCCTTGGACCAACACCTATGTTTAAGAATGGTGAAGCAGTTGATCCAACTTTTGTTTGACCGGCTAAGCTTACTGCAAAAATAAAACTAAATAATAAAATAAATCTTTTCATTTTGTCTCCATTATTTTATAAGGGCAAACTTGCCGATTTTAGATCCAACATTCGGAATCTCAGCTACAAAAACATAAACACCGTAAGCAACATCAAGATTTTCTTCAGTTCTCAGATTCCAATAAACATCGCCAACATACAGATCATCATGATAAAGTGTTTTAATCAGCTCACCTCTTACTGTAAAAATTGAGATTTTTGTACCAGGCGGAATGTAAGTAAACCTGATCTCTCTTTCGCCCCGTCCGCTTGTTTGAGTACTTAGCAATCTGGATTCACCCTGATGAGTAACTACATAAGGATTAGGCACAACTTTAATTTTATCCAGCTCGTTTGAAGCGAGACTATTGTTGATAGTTGCACCTGAAGTAATAAATGTTATAAAATCATTTCCGTTAAACGGTTTTTTAGTGTATAGATCAAGTGTACCTCCTGTCGGCAATGGTGTATTAGCACCTACATAATACAGATCAACCTTCCAGGTGTTTCTTAATGTAGTATCAACCATATCCCTGAAATAAATTGAATAAGTTGTAGATACTGTTCCTGATTTTTTGTAAAAGAAATCAATGTATCTGTTTTGTGTTAAATTTTTGACTTTAAAACTAACAGGTGTAGCAGGGAAAAAGTTTGACGGATTATTTGGCGGAAACAACCTGTATTCTACTGAAGTATCTACAACTTCAGTATAGAATTCAATTGAATAATCATTCGGTAAAGTTAATCCATTATTCTGAGGATAATTTGTACTTTTCATTATATCAAAAGTAAGGTTACCCGCTGTTCCGATAATATTAGAAAATCCTGATTTGTCCTGATCAAGTTTTATCACCATATCGTTTTGCATCTGCAATCTGAATCCATGTCTTATAGGTGTATTGCCTGAAAACAACTTTGATCTGGCTACCAGACTATCATACGGGGCAGTATATGATGTACCTATCAGTTTAAATGGAAGTCCATTAACATAAATTGTATCATTGCCAGAGGGAATCTCAATAGTTTCCAGCGGTGCAACAATATATTCTTTATTTATTGAAGGAATATATACTGTATCAGGCGTTTGCAAATCTATAAGCGACCAGTTAATCGTGTAACCTTCATTACCAGAATCCTGAAATGCAACTTTATACTTAAAATTATTCTTTATTGCTTCATCATCTACAACCTCAATATTAAACGAACCAGTCCCGATAAAGGGCTGGGATTTTTGAACATCAAGAATTGCTGCGGGGGTATAACCAGCAGGTCTTACGCCCGGAGTAATAAAACCAGTATTATCATCTGTTATGATTAATCCGGTATTATCTCTTCTGATAAATTTTGAATTTTCAGTCGGGAAAATATCCTGTGTTGCATCACCTTCGTCATAAGCACAAACTGCGTAATAATAAGTCTGTCCCAGAACAACACTCGAATCAACGAACTTATTTACTAATCCAGTATTTGAACCAAGATAAAATGTTGTACCGCCAACCTGTTCAAGCAGTCTTTGCGATGGATAAAAGAACCCTTGTATTGTATCTACAAGATCATACTGAGCTATAGGTCTGTCAAATGATAACACCCCAAGTGCATTAGTAACTACTCTGGAATCGTGAAAGTTTGCATCTGTAGCTCTGTATATTCTATATCCCTGAAAATCTTTCTTCTTGGTTATAAAATCTCTGTCGTTTTCTGTTTTTTCACCATCCCAATAAATAACTACCTTACCATCTTCCTGGGTTAAAGTTATCTTTGGTTTTTTGGGGGGCTGAGGAAATTTGTAACCAGAATTATAAATCTGCTGAACGATCTGCTTGTTGCCAACGATATCGTTAAGATCTTCTCCAAAGAGAAGTGAAACAGAAAATCTTTCTTTTATATCAGGATTACCATAACCTGGCACAAGCGGAAAAAATCCTGAAGCATAAATAAAATCTCCATCCTGCGGAACCGGCGGAATTACATCAAATCTACCCGGGGTCATTCTTCCCCAAAGTAATGAATCTTTGGAAAGATCCGGTGCAGCGTTAATATTGAAGAAATTAAAACTTGTTAAACCGATTTGATCAGATTCATCCGGATCAGTTCTGCCGAAGTTTGGTTCTCCCTGATCAGGAATACCATTGCCTTCCCCAAAATCTGGTCCTGGATAACCATTATCGCCAGGTCCTAAACCATCAATACCAATATCATCAAATTGTGGGTCCCAGTCGCCATCTTCATCAATATCATTATCTCTTCTTTCATCTATCATTAAATCATTAACCCCTGCGCCTGTTCTGTAATTTTTATATTTAAGTCCTGATAATCCTTTTAAAATTCTTGCTGTGTAGTGTATTGCCTGATTTTCATCAATCAGACCATCAAGATCATTATCTATTCCATCATAAGCAGATGGATGTGGAACTGAAACTCCGTTTACAATTGAACCGATGTGCCCTTCGCGAAAATACTTGCCTGACTCGATAATAAACTGCACACCCATGGAAGTTACTGTATCAGGTAAAGAAGAGATAGTATATAAAGATCTTTCATAAGTTTGTGGATCAATAAGTACAATAACACTTCCAACTGTATATGTTACTGAATCAAAATCAGACTGAACAAAGGAAGGTGATGGGCTTTTAGAATCATCATCATTATCAATACCATCAAACGGATTGCCTGGTGATTCCAAAAATGAGTATCCGACATACCCTACTTTCTGTCCTTTATTCCCGATTCCATCACTATCCCACGAATAAGTTATCCATTCATCTACATCAAAATAACCAAGGTCATCTCCACTATCGCCATCTCCACCGGCAAGAGTTCCAACCACAGTACCAAAATTTGCTTTACGGTAAACTGTTGTTCCGTCATTAGTTATATCATAAAGCCAGAATATCGCATCTTCAGCAAGGAAGTTTGACCATTGAAAGCCTCTTACTCTCATCTTCAAAGCCATACCATTTCTGCTCTGATCTCTACTATCGGGTGTAAATATTCTATTTAATTGTGTATTTGGATCACTAAAGTTAAATTCATCGTCAGATTGATCATCTGCATCAAACAAGGATTCCTGATCTGCGTTTTGAATACCGCGCCCAAAATATCCAAACCACTCAGTTTTTCCAAAATCATCTTTCCACGAAGAAGCTATTGGATCATTCCAGCCTTCCACAGGCCAAGAATTGGGTAAATGACTCATTGCAACAGTTTCAGCATTAGGATTAACAAAACCAGGGATTGGATTCCATCCCCAGAAATAATTTCTTGATGGATGTCTTTCATCTGATTGACCTTTACGAGGACCTCTCGAAATTATAACTGAGTGCAAAGTATCGCCTAAAGTATTGACGAACTCAACTCCAATCAAAGGGATACAATCTCCGATGTAATTTTCGCCTGAGCCTAAGGGCCATTCACCTCTGATATCTATACCTTGATTAAATCCGGCGATCTGTCCATCATTATAAAATGAAATTCCAATTCGATTGCCGGTATGTTTACCCATTCTTAAAAGAGTAGGATCACCTCTTTGTGCCAACAACTCTGTATTAAGCAAAGTGAACAGAAGTAATATTATTATTAAAATTGTTTTGTGCATTTCAATCTCTTTCAATTTTTAAAAATTATATGAAAAACCGAGTTCAACTCTTCTGGGCTCTGAGAAGAAACCGGGATTAGTATATATTTCATCCAGAGTGTTGTAGTATAATTTTGGTTTGATCTTCTCCGCTTCCAAACGGCTAAATGTAAAAAGCGGATCACCTGAATCACTGTAAACATTTCGGGGATTATCCATATCTAAAAGGTTATAAACTTTCAGGAATAGTGATAATGTGGTACTGCCGATTATAAAATCTTTATACACTCTTAAATCAAGATTTAAAATACTTGGTTTTATTTCGCTGTTCCTCGGAAAAGCATTTTGTGTTACGTTAGTATTTTTATTAACCTGTGGAGTATAGGGCTGACCGGTATAAAAGTTACCGATCAATGAAAAGCCGTAATCTCTTTCAACTGAATAAGCAATAGAAACATTTAAAGTATGAGCCTGATCCCAATTAAGCGGGGCAATAAATGTTTCGGGTAAAGCACCGCCAAGTAATGCATTTCTTGCATCTGCCGGATTTGATGCATTACCTTTTGTTACAGAATAAGTGTAATCAATACTTGCTGCTAAACCGCCCGAAAATCTTTTTTCTAAACTAACTATAAATCCCTTTGAGAATCCAAAATCAGAGTTTGCATATCTGCTGTAACTTGAAGCACCGCCAAACACTAATATTTCATCACTTTGGGTACCCGTAAGATCTCTAAAGTCTTCAAAGAATACCGTAACATCTACAGCAATATCATCACCTATCTGCTGCTGAATACCAATTTCACCTTTTACTGTTTTCTGAGGTTTTAAATCAGCGTTGCCAAATAACCCCTGATTACCAGAACCAACACCTAGTTCAAATTCAGGGTTGGTATATAAAAACTCATAAGAAGGTAACTGGAAGAAATGACCATAAGAAAAATGAAGTACGCCTTTATCAGTAATAGGAAATGCGAGTCCAACACGAGGACTAACCTGAAATTTTACTGAAGCATCTTTGTACCAGTATTTTTCACGGTCGGCAATTGTTTTCATAGTTTCTCCTTCGCCCGGATCATAAACGCCATCACCATTTAAATCATTAAACTGATTTGAGGGTTTTAATGGATTTGCAATGTTCGGATCAGTTGGATCATTAAGCACAACACCATCAGGATTAAAAATATCCAATCTTGCACCGATATTAAAAATCAAATCAAATGCTTCAAACTTCGATTGAACATAGAATGCCCCTTCAACCGGATTATGCAAATATTCATTATTTAATGGCGAAGTTATCGGGGCAATATCTACAGTATTAGTACCTTCAATTGTTGTTGGGTATAATGTGATATCCTTAAAATATATACTGTGTCTTTTGAATTCACCGCCAAATTGTAAGTTGATTTCCTGAGAAAATTGCGTGGTCCAATCTAATTTTGCTGAATATGTGCCAGTACTTCTTTTAAACCTGCTGTAATCAGTTCCGCCAATATCAAAACTATAAGGCGGAGTTTGCAAGGCTGTGTTATTAACATATTTAGTTTTAAAAGTTTTAGGATCAGTATAAATGTCTTCAAATAAAAAGTGTTTATACTCTTTGTAGAAATAAGAAAAATTAAGATTATAAAAAGATGAGTTTGATATTGCATGATTGATAGAAAATATGTTGGAATATCCTTTTCTAAATCTCTGCAGATTATTATCAGGAGTTAATCTTCTCGAATGATTATAATCCTGATATTCTTCTCTATCAAGAACATAGTTGTAATTAAGTTTTACTCCGGGCAAAAATCTATAAGTTAGTTTACCCTGTCCATAAATTTTTTCATTAGGATTCATAGAAATGTATGAATCATCGCCATTCTTTGTAATATTAAAATCGGATCCGCCGCTTCCGGATACTTCTGTTGCTCTGTCGGTAACAAGAAAAAATCTTTTCCCGTATAAGTAGCCGGTGTTATAATAATATCTTCCATTTATGTAAAAGAAAAGCTGATCCTTCAAAATCGGTCCGCTTAGGCTTCCTTCAAAATTTCTTATAGCAACCGGGTTGATGCTTTTAATATTCCAGAACTTATCATCTCTGTTTGAAAAATAATCGCCGGTATAGGTCTGGAAGCTCCCATTAAAACTGTTACTTCCGTCTTTTGTTACAATATTGATAATTCCGGACATTGCCTGTCCGTATTCTGCATTGAATGCACCGCTAATTACCTGTAATTCCTGCACTGCATTTGCATTAACATTAATAACAGAACTGCCATCATAGGCATCGGTAAGAGGAACACCATCAACCTGATAAGCAACCTGCCCGGATCTGCCTCCTCTAACGTGAAGATCGCTTCCGGATGATACAATACCAGCCTGCAGTGAAAGTAAATCTGTTATTTCTGTTACAGGAAGCTGTGATATCATATCTTCTCCGACAACAGAAGTAGTTGCAGTAACATCTTTCCGGATTAATGGTTTGGTTGCAATCACTACTACTTCTTCATTAAGCTCAAGCGCAGTTGAGTGTAGTGCAAAATCCTGTGTTGCAGTAAAACCGCTAGCTACCTTTATACCTTGTGCAGTAATTGAATTATAACCAATTGCAGATGCCTTTACTGAGTATGTACCGGGCGGCAGGTTAATTATAAAATAATTTCCATCTAAATCGGATGCCGCACCTTGAGTTGTGCCTTCTACCATCACGTTAACAAAAGGAAGTGCTTCACCAGTACTTGCATCGGTAACTTTCCCGGCAATTTTCCCGCTTTGCCCAAAAGTGATTAGTGAAGAGAAAAATAAAATTATAAACACAGTAAAAAACTGTAAAGTAAACTTCATAATATTCCTCCGGGAGGTAATTTTTAAATCGTTATTGAATTTTAATGGTAAGAGTATCAAATACTATCTTTTACTCTCAACAAAACTTTACATTTAACAAAACTTACAAAAACATTGATGTAATTTAATAAAAGAAACATTCAATTTTATCAAACCTACCTCTTCATAAAACATAAGGTTCTGATTGAGATCAGATTGCCTTATTTTTTTAAGAAATCTTGCTTTTATGTTAAATAATTAAAGAAAAAGCAATTGATAATTGATTCGCTTTTTTTGGGACGAAGACTTTATCTAATGCAATAAGAAACATTATTGAAAGGTTACTGTTTGCTGAACTCGACCATACCCCCTAAAATATACTTTGCATTGTATCCTGCTCTTTTTAAATAATCAACTGCTGCTGCAGATCTATTCTGTGTCCGACAGATCACCAAAATTTCTTTATCTTTAAATTTTTCCAGTTCATCAGCCCTTTGATCAAGACTTTGTAATGGAATATTTATTGACGATTTAACTGTACCAAGCGGTCCAGCATATTCTTCAGGGGTTCTTACATCAAGCACAATAATATTGCTGTCTGATTTAAGTTTCTCTTTAAATTCAGACATCGTAAGCGAATTATTAGATTTATGTTGAGGGAAATTCAAAAAGTTCATGATCAGGAGAAAACCTAAAATGTTAATAAAAAATTTTATCATTTTTATCCTTCTTTAATTTAATCCGCAAAGACCAGAAGAACATCCGCCACCGTATGATGGCTCTATTCCACAATTACCTGTTTCACATCCTGATGAGGAAGCTGAAAAGCCAACTGAACTAAATGTTGAAAATATTTTTTGGTTTTCTTTTGAATTACATTTTGGACAAGCTGCATCTTCCTGGTTTGATAATGATTTATGAAATACTTCAAATTTAGTATTACAGTCTTTACATTTATATTCAAATATGGGCATGGTGTTTTTCCTATTATTTTTATTTATCACAATCGTTTAAATCTAAAAAATTCATCAATCTTTTATGTATATCATCAGTTATCCTGACATTGTATTTTTTGTAGTAATCAATTGTTAAACCGATAGTATTAAAATACTTCTGACAATCGGTGCAATTATCAAGGTGATGTTTAATTGCAGCACACTTATCAGATTCAAGATCCTCGCCAAGGCTTTCGCATATATGCTGCATTACATCTTTACAGTTTGGATTTTGCTCACTCATCTACTAAATGCCTTATTTAACTCTTTTCTTAAAAACGCTCTTGCTCTGTGTAACCTGGATTTTACCGCCGGAACTGATAATTCAGCCAGTTTTGCAGTTTCTTCAGTGGATAATCCTTCAACATCACGAAGCAAAAAAACCATCCGGTACTCAGGGTTAAGTTTATTGATTGCTTCATCAAGATTTTTTTTCAACTCAGCATTTTCAATATTCTGATTAGGAATAGTTGACCAATCTGCTGTGTAGCGGTCCTCATAAAGTTCATCATCGTTATCAATTGAAACAAATGATCTGTTTTTATCTTTTCTTGCCAGCATAAGACAATGATTTGAGACAATTCTATACAGCCATGTTGAAAGTTTTGAATTTCCATCAAACTGATGAAGACTTTTAATCATACTGTAAAAAGTTTCCTGCATTATATTCTCGGCTTTATCCCTATCCCTGCAGATTTTAAATGAAAAGTTATAAACAGTCTGTTCATTATTTTTTACTAAACTTGCAAGCGCTTGTCTGTTACCAGACTTTGCCAGTTCTATCAGTTCTCTTTCTTCCATCCGTAAGATGCTCTATGTAAAAAGTGGATTCTTATTGTAAACAAAAATAGCAAATAATTCTTTTATTGCTAAATATTCAAATTTTTAAGCTTTTTAAGGCGTTTTTTTGTTGCACAGTATTTGCTCTAATTTAATAAAAAATATTTTTCAGGTAGGAATTATGAGTTCAAATAAATATTTAGAAGCAATTAAAGAAAATGAACTTTTCAGGGGAATTGATCTTAATTCAATTAACTTCTCGTTTGATAGTAAAAGAATTGTTGAGCTTAAAGAAGGTGATTTGGTTTACTCTTCAGGACAGCCGGCTGACTTTGTTTATCTGATACTTGAAGGTGAGGTTAAACTTAAGTTAACAACTTTAAAACGGCTGGTTTTTAAGAAGGCTAAGCAGTTCGTAGGAGAACAAGAAATAATCTCCGGTACAGAAAGAAACTCTTCGGCTCTTGCTAACAGCAACTGCACACTTTATAAACTAGACGCTGATGTTTTAAAAAATAATTTAGAGTCTCCAGTAAATTTACAATCACGAATAAATACAGAAGCTGAAATAGTTACAGAAAAACCAGCGATAGAATTTAATCTCCCGCTTATAACTCCTGAAAAAACAGCTCCTGTTATAGCTGCCGAACCTAAGAAGTTCGATTTGAATCAATTCAAAGATTTTGAGCCGGATAGGAAAACGGTTGTAGATATTGATAACATTAAGGTATCTCATTATCACAGGGAACCTGACCTTGATGATATTATACAAGAAAAATATCTTAAAAGTGATAATCAATCTTTAAAAAGTCAGTTGTTAGATAATTCAAATGATCTTGGTAACTGGGTTATTACTGAAACAAATCTTGATATCTCGCCTTCCTCCAAAAAGACCTCTTTCCACGATAATGAAAAAATTGAAGTTGACGAAGTTATTACTCCATCTGGAAGAAGGCATACTGAATCAACAGAACAACAAAACACCTTGCTTCCAAACACCGGTGACCTGCAATTAAATGCTAAAAATATAGCTGAATTTCTGACGCAGAAAACTAATTCATTGGTTGGCGCTGTATATGTGGTTTCTTCGGATAAAAATTATCTGGAAGAATTATATCAGACAAATGAATCTATTTATAAAGGTAAGAAATCGCTTAAGACCGGTTTGATCGGTGCAGTAGCAAAAGATAAGAAAATAAGATACGCTGTATCATTCAAAAATGATGTTAATTATGATCCTGAAACTGACCTGCCGAATGATTTTTCAGGTAATACTTTAATATTTATTCCTTTCGTTGATGATAAAAATGAACTGCTTGCAATCGCTCAGCTTGGTACTAATGAAACAATGTTTACAAAAGCAGAAGAAAGTAGTTTAAAGGATTATGCTTCTAAATTAGTTGGACTGTTTAAACCGGATCAAATGCCTGTTCAAAAGGCTCTGATTAAAATAGCTCAGTCAACAGATATCTCGCAGTTTGCAAAATTTTTACTGAACGATGTTAAAGCTCCGCTGTTAACAGTTAGACATTATTCTTCTATACTTTCCCGTTTTGATTTGGCAGATGAGATAAAGAAAGTAATATCTTTATTGTCAACACAAGCCAACAAGGTAATTGACCTGATTCAGGGAACACTTGATTATGCGGAGAAGAATACAAAACTGAAGATGGAAGTGGTTAACTTTAATGAATTTATGGAACAATCACTAGTTGTCTTATCCGAATATACCGAATCAAGAAATATAAAGCTTTTCAAAAAACTTGGTATGGATGCAAGGATTAAAATTGATACAAGAAAATTTTATGTCGCATGCTTTTATATTTCCAAGTTTGCCTGTGATGTTATGAAAAGCGGAAGTAATATATATTTCAGCTCAGAGTTAAATGATAATACACTTAATCTGATTATTAAAGATGAAAACAAAATCATAAAAGAATCAGATGTTGATAATTTATTTAATCCCAATTTGTTCAATGATAACGGAGATAATATCGGATTGAGCCTTGCTATTTCAAAATCCATCATTGAAACAATGAATGCAGATATAAAATTACAATTCAACAACCCAGGATTACTTTACCAGATTTCAATTCCAGTTTCTTCGTAGTAATTTTATGGAATGAAATTTAATCTTGTCACTATACTTGGTCCAACAGCAACCGGCAAGACAAAACTTGCAGTTCAGCTTGCTGATTACTTTAACGGTGAAATAATCTCCGCTGATTCGCGCCAGGTTTACCGTGGAATGGATGTAGGAACAGGAAAAGATTTATCTGAATACAATTTCAGAGGGAAACAAATACCATATCATCTGATTGATGTTATTAATCCAAGTGATGAATTTGATCTTTATAAATTCAAGCAGTTTTTTTTAGTTGCTTTTGAAAAAATCTCTGCTAAAAACAGGCTTCCTTTTCTTGTTGGCGGAACCGGAATGTACCTGAGTTCGGTTCTTCAGAATTATAATCTAAAAAAAGCAGACTTTGAAAAAACTCAACATGAATATTCTTCGTTGAATGATGACCAATTAAGAGATATTCTTAAAAAACTTAATCCTGCTTTGCATAACACTACAGACGTAAAAGATAAAAATAGAATTTTAAAAGCTATTGCTGTCAGTAAAGCACAACATGATAACTTAAAAAGCACAGAGATTAACTCTTACAATCTTGGAATAAATCTTTCGCGCGATGAAATAAAGACTAAGATTACTTCAAGACTCAAAAAAAGACTGGATGAAGAAGGAATGATTGATGAAGTTAAGTCACTCCTGGATTCCGGTGTTAGTTATGATAAAATGATTTTCTTTGGTTTGGAGTACAAATTTATTGCCCAATATATTAAAGGTGAATTAAATAAAAATGATATGTTCCAAAAACTGAATGCGGCAATACATGCTTTTGCAAAACGGCAAATGACATGGTTTAGAAAAATGGAGAAAGAAGGAGTTGTAATTAATTGGATTAATGGCTCTGATTTTAATAAAGCTAAAGAGTTAATAGAATTAAATGTATTTAAAAAGTTTTAGTATTTCTTCGTACTATGGAACCTTAGCGGCAAAAACAATTTCTGCCACAAAGTAACAAAGCTTTAAGGTTAATAATTATGCTGATTCCTGAAAAAATTATTACATACCTAGATAAAAGATCATCCAATATTTGGTGTATTGAGAGAGATCATCAGAAATATTTTCAAAAAATAATTGTTGTTCCATCAATAGCTGAATCTGACAATCTTCCAGAATTGATAAAGTCATTAGAAAAAAATGATAAGCTGGAATTACATAATACACTACTGTTAATAGTAGTAAACAACGCAGTGTCTTCATCCAACGAAGTTAAAGAGGATAATAAAAAGACTCTTAAATATTTAGGAAAACTTAAAACCAAACTAAATCTGTCATTTATTGATGCCTGCAGTGCCGGAAAAGAAATGGATGATAAAAATGCAGGCGTTGGATTGGCACGAAAGATCGGGATGGACCTTGCATTAACAAAGTTCGATTATTTGTCATTAAATAAAAATATAATGATATGCACAGACGCTGACTGCATTGTTGATTCTAACTTTCTGATTGAGATCTCAAATGATTTTAACCGTAACAATTACGAAACTGCGGTTGTTAATTTTGCTCACAATATTTCCGGAAATGATAGTGAAACAAAAGCAATTATCTGTTATGAAATATTTTTACGTTACTATGTTATGGGGTTGAGTTTTTCAAAATCAGAATACGCATTTCATACAATTGGTTCAACTATGATCTGCACACCTGAGGCTTATGTAAAAGTCGAAGGCATGAATAAATATAAAGCTGCCGAAGATTTTTACTTTTTAGAAAAGCTTGCAAAGATTTATCCCATCGGTCAGATTAAAACAACATTTGTTCATCCCTCAAAACGTGCTTCGTGGAGAGTACCGTTTGGAACCGGACGGAGTATAGAAAGATATTTATCCAATAAACGAAATGAATATCAGCTTTATGATCCTAAAGCTTTTATCATTCTCAAAAATTGGCTAGAAATTTATTTTGATCAGTCACTGCTTGACCAAGAGAGTTTAATAAAAATCTCCAGGAATATTCATCCTGCTTTATATCTTTTTCTGAATGAACAGGGTTTCGAAAAATTTATTCATAGAGTTTTGTTAAATAATAAAAATGCAACGGAGATTGATAAGCAAAAGCATTACTGGTTTGACGCATTCAAAACTTTAAAACTAATTCATTATCTTCGTGATGTTGTTTATCCCAATATTAATATGTTTGATGCAATTGACGAGCTGTTAAACTTACTAAATATTGAAAATAAAATATCAAGAAGTTCGGCAATCCCTGATTTAAAAATCCAAAAAGAATATTTGTTGATGCTTAGAAAGATACAGAGTTAAATGATTGTTAAAACAAATCCGGATGAATTTGAAAATTTTTTAGTCGATGCATCAAACTTTAAAGGCAGTTGTGAAGCAGTTTACTTCCCTGAAAATTCTGATGAAATAGTTTCTTTAATAAAAGAGGCTAATAAAAAAAAACTTACTGTTACAGCAGCAGGAAACAGAACTGGTCTGACAGGTGCCTGCATACCGCAAAATGGAATTGTAATTGCTACTGATAAACTGAACAAAATAATCGAGATCAATCAAAAGCAATTTTATGCTATAGTTGAACCGGCTGTTTTGCTGGCAGATTTTCAGAAGGAATTGAAATTGCAGAACCTTTTTTATCCGCCAGATCCAACAGAAACAAATTGTTATCTCGGCGGAACTGTTGCAACCAATGCTTCAGGTGCAAAAACATTTAAGTACGGACCAACACGCAATTATGTTATTGGCTTGCAGGTTGTTCTTCCTGATGGTGAAGTGATTGATATTGAGAGAGACAATCAAAAAGCTAATGGATATGAGCTTATATTGTCTGCTCAAACAGGCAAAAGTATTTACTTACAAATTCCCGATTATACTTTTCCAAGCGTTAAAAATGCCTCGGGATATTTTGTAAAGAAAGATATGGATGCAATTGATTTGTTTATTGGATCTGAAGGTACGCTTGGCATAATTACAAAAATCAAATTCAGACTTCTTCCGCAGCCTGAAAATACAATCTCGTGCGTTTTATTTTTTGAAGACGAAACAAATGCACTAAATTTTCTTGAAGAAGCAAGAGAAGCTTCTTACAAGAATAAATTGAAAAGCATAAATGATAATGTAAATGCACTTGCACTTGAGTTTTTTGATGAGCGCGCTCTGAAATTCTTGGCAAAAGATTTTTCTGCAATTCCGGATAATGCACAAGCTGCAATATGGTTTGAACAGGAATCAACTTCTGATTCTTTTGATTCTATACTTGAAACCTGGAATGTTCTGATGCAAACTCACAATGTCAATGAAGAGACAGCGTGGTTCGCTTTTAGTGATGTAGATAAAGAAAGGATAAAAGATTTTCGTCACGCTATTTCATTAAAAGTAAACGATTATGTAGCACGAAACAATTTTAGAAAACTTGGTACCGATACAGCTGTTCCCGATAAAGTTTTCCGTGAGTTTTATTTAACACTGCAGAATTGGGCAAAACAAAGTAAGATTGATTTTGTGGCTTATGGGCATTTTGGAAATTCTCATATTCACTTGAACTTTTTACCAAAGGACGATGATGAATTTAATGAAGGTAAAAAAATCTATAAGCAAATTTGTGAAGAAGCTGTAAGGCTCGGAGGAACAATTTCTGCTGAACACGGAATTGGCAAAACCAAACGGGATTATCTTTTGATGATGTATGGTGAGGCTAACATTCGTAAAATGGCTGCATTAAAAAAAACTCTTGACCCGAATCTAATTCTTGGTATTGGAAATATTTTTGAAGAGAGATTCTTAGAGTAATAACTCTGATGATTTGAGCAAAGACCGTTTCAGCTTTTGGTGAAATAAAAAAGCTCTTCAATGGATAACACAAAGCTGATTATATTAGTTTATTATTCGTTGAATCGTGTCAATGAGATTGATTATAAGTAAAGTAACTGCACACATAAGAATTTATCGCATACAGATAAATTATAATTGAAACGAAAAATGGAACACTGATCAACCGGATACAAAAAGCCGAGTCAATGCTCCATTATTAAATTTAAACAAGTAATCTTATCTGATTTAATATTTCAATTATTATTACTGTAATGATTCTTTCAATCTTCTTGCAACTGCAATAAAAAAGCCAGCCACCATAACAATAACTCCAATCCATACAAGACTGATGTAGGGCTTAATACTTGCAGTAACAAATAATACTTCTTCCTTTGGCTTCTCAACAGAATGGTCATGTGTATCATTTATTGGATTAATTGATACCTCAATCATCTCTGCGGTAAGATTATTTAACTGTAATTTTAACCCGGCATTTTCAGAAATGTACTGTGTAAATACAGCCTGACCGCTTACGCTTTTTCTCAGCAGTTCAAATTCTTCTTTTTTACCGTTTACCTCCAGTGTAAGCATTGCACCCATTTGAAAGTCTTTACCTTCCTGCATCAATTGCATTGTCTCGGGCAGAATATCAAATTTATTAAAAGTGATTTTTACATTTTGATATTCTGTTGTAACACCTTTCTCTAATTTTACAACATCACCATGCGTGTGGTCATCTTTTCCTTCATCATAACCAAGCGGGGCAAGATAAACATCCTTTGAAAATAAATTTAAAATCGCCGGTTCTCTCATTAAACTGTTGTTATATTCGGCAATGTACATAACAGGGGCAACTTGATAACTATCATTATCTTTCTTCATCAAAATATTAAAAGCATATTTAGTATTATTTTCTATAGGAGTATATCCGGTAAAAGTTAACTGATAGCCAAATGCACTTACTGGTTGGTTCTTAACCAAATCGAGATTGACCGTTGAACTATATGCACCTGAGCCAATAACACCAAGGATAAACAATGCTATTCCGATATGTGAAACATAAGCACCAAGATTTTTTAAGTTCCTTTTAACAATTCTGATTGCAATTTCAGCATTTACTACCAAAGCAAATGCAGACGAAAAGCTTAACAAAATCATCATAGGATTTGTTACACCGCCTAAGATTATAATCAGCGCTGTAATAAAAATACTTAAAATGACTGATAAAGCTGAATCTTTAAGAAATGCTTTGGCATCCGTTGTTTTCCATTTTAATAACAACGACAAACCATTTAACAATCCTATAATAATTGCGATTGGCAGATGCAATTCATCATAAAAGAAAGTATCAACCGACTGACCGAAAAGCGGTGCAGAGGTGCCTCCTAAAACAATTATTGCTGAAGCAACGAGAACAATTGCAGCCGTAAACAATGAAAGCTCTCTTGAGAGAAGACTTTCATCATAAACAGTTTTATCCTCAAGATATTTCCATCTGTAAACAATTCCTCCAAACCCGATTAGTATAAACGTTGTAATAAAGATAACTAAGAAAAAGTAAACAAGATTTCCCGGGTCAACAAACGAATGCACCGAAGCATCGCCAAGCACACCGCTTCTTGTTAAAAATGTACTGTATAAAACAAAAATGTAAGTTAAGATACTGAGTATAAGATTTGTTTTAGCATATCTTCCAACTCCATCAGTGCTTTTCAAACTTCTTTTTTGTACAAGCATTGTGTGTATGGCTGCGACACCAATTAACCATGGAATCAAACTAGAATTTTCGACAGGGTCCCAAGCCCAGTAACCGCCCCATCCAAGCATTTCATAAGCCCAATAGCCGCCAATCATAATTCCTAAACCAAGAATTGCAACTCCGGCAAGCATCCATGGTAAAGACTGATTAACCCAATCCCTGTATTCATTTTTCATCAGTGCAGCAATTGCAAAAGAAAAAGGAACAGTTGCCATAGCAAATCCTATAAACAACATAGGAGGATGAATCTGCATCCAGTAATTAAGCAATTGCGGATTTAAACCCTTTCCGTCTGCAATAAACTGATTAACTGAAACTCCAGCCTGCGACAATGCAGCATAAAGCTCTTTACTCATCTGAATATATGTTGTATTGCTTTGCTGATCAGTGAAGATAAAATTCTGTAAAAAAGACAGGTTGAAATATTGCGGATTAATACTTTTTGCATCAATAAATATCGGCGTCATCCAGATATACTCAAATGGATTTTTGAACCACGGGGAAACCATTACTAAAAGGAATGATGTTGCAAGCGCAAATACTGCCATTACTCTCGGTTCAAGATCGCCTCTTTTGGAAGAATACGACTGAAGTATTATTCCTATTATTACAGTAAGCAGAAGCCACAGCATAAAACTGCCTTCTTGTCCTCCCCAAAAAGATGAGAACAAAAGACCGGTTGAAAGTGAATTATTACTGTAACTAAAAATATATTTATACTGATATTGATGAGTAAGTATTGCGTACCATAAATAAGTTGATGCTGCAATCACAAAAATTGCCATTCCATGATAACTGTAGCGTGCAAAGTTTAATGTGTTTTTATATCCTCTGAATGAGAGAAAATACATTACCATTGCAATAACACTAAATACTAAAGCTGCGCTTAAAAAAATACTTCCAATCATTTTACCTCGCTAAGAGCATAGTGCAAAGGGCGGAGATTATATTAGAAAATGCTGTTAACACCACTGCTCATTTTTTTAATGAATTTCTAAAACTTGTAATTTTTCCTGATAACAAATCTAACTGTTCTAAAAGTCTATTAAGTTCAATATCACTTAATATTTTTTTTCGATTGAGAATGATCAAAATGTTTGAGACCTCAAAAACCGATCTTTGAACAAAATTTAAATACAGTTTGAACTCTGTAATTGATAAAGAGACCTGATATTTATGAAATGCTTTTGTTAATTGATATTCCTGAGTAATTTGATTTCAAAATCATCGGCTTAATCAAAAATTCATTCACTTATCACAACAGATTATTCCCGAATTTCAAGGCTCCAAGGTTCAAACTTTTCAATTTTGTAATCGTTACGCTCTATGCCATCATAAACTTGAAGACTTAACATCTTGCTGTTCGTATTTGCTTGGACATTTTGTCAAAATATCTTTTGCATGAAAGTAGCCATTCCGGTAAGATCCGGTTACAACAACACTAGTAGCAGTTTCAAAATTATTCGGCATTGCACCTTCGTATATCACTTTCATTTCATTACCGTTTGCATCGGACATATAAAATGAAAATGTGTTTTGTTCACGATTCATTTCATAATTTTTTGCTTTTACCCAGCTGCCTGTTGCCTTAACTGTTTTATCAGTTGTTTTAACTACTGCAAAGTTATCTTCATATTTTATATTGCTTTGTGTAAACAGATAGCCCATTATGCTGAGAAACAAAACAATAATAACTCCGCCAAAAATATATTTACTTTTCATTTTTATCTCCTGACATTTCTTTTTCAACTTTTTTAATTCTTTTATCGAGGCTGATCATATAACTGAATATTCCCGTCCATACAATAAGCACAATAATCATTACAATATAGATTGAATTTTTTGATAGAAACTCTTCCAAAGTTAACCTCTGATTAATTGTTTATCTAATTTATCTTTTAACAAAATTGATTTATATCCAACACGCCACATCCAGAAATACAAGATTGTAAATCCAATCAGCGATAAGAAGAAAATCAAAAGCATATTTCCATTCATTTTAAAATCTACAACCGGACCGGCATTTGAGTCATCAGCAGAACCGGGGTGCAAGCCGGTCATTATTCTTGGCATAATAAAAATAAAGAACGGAACAGTTACAAAAGCAATCATTGAATATACTGAAGAAAGTGTAGCACGTTTTTCTTCAGATTCAATTGATGACCTTAAAGCAAACCAGGCACCATAAATTAGCAATAATGCAAAAATACTTGTTTCTCTCGGGTCCCAGTTCCAGAAAGATCCCCATGCAAATTTAGCCCAAACTGAACCTGTTATTGTAGCAAGAATACAAAATATCATCCCAAGCTGTGCAGATGCATAAGATTTCAAATCGTCATCCAAGTTCTTTTTACGCAAATATTTAAAACTATACAGCGTAGACATTAAAAACGCTATTACAGTTAACCAAGCAGTAGGGACGTGAAAGAAGATAATTTTTGCATTTTCTTCTAATCCCGGGATTAAAGGAAACTCATACCACTTTGTCGGATTCTCTACTATGGGAAAAGAAATTCCAGCTACAGAGACAAAGGCAAGCAACAGAAATAAAAATATTTTCCAGATCATAAATATTATTGACTAAATTTTTATTAAAATCTTTATTCTTTCCAAATAAAATCAAATAACATATAAGATGCTGTGAGCATTATTACATCATAACTCACAACAATTGCTAATTCAAATTTAGCACTTTCAAAGGAAATGCCATCAATAGCAAACAATGTTAATTGAACAGAAGCTAAAATCAAAGGCAATAAAATAGGAAAAGATAACACAGGATAAAGAGTTCCTTTTGCACCGGCTTTTGCAATAATCGCAGCAATAATAGTAGAAGAAATTGCAAGCCCAATATTGCCGAATACAAAAGATGTTAAGAACAATAAAAAGTTCCTGATAACAAATTCATTAAACAATGCAGAGTATAGAACTGCAATTACTGTGTTCATTGCAAAAACAAGAAAAATATTAAAAATCAGTTTACCTGAAAAAACCGTAGTTGGTGATGCTGTTAATTGTAGGGCTAATGTAGTGCCCCTTTCCTCTTCAGAAACAAATGCCCTCGATAAACCTGACATTGCTGTAAAAAATATTACTACCCAGAAAAGTCCGCCTGTTAAGCCAGGACTTATTTTCTCCTGCCCGACTGAAAACAATATTACGCTGATTGCAATAATAATAAACATAGCTAAAGCGTTAATTGCATAGCGTGTTCTCAGTTCAGATTTTAAGTCTTTTAAAAATAAGCTGTAAGATTTTGAGTTCATTTAATTATTAGTTTGCTATGTAAAGTTTCTCTCATGTAAAAAACAAGTCAGTATCAAAATGTTTGTTCATCATTGGAGTGCCCATTTCGACAAGCTCAAACTGACAAAAATTAACTTGTACAAAAAAGCAGTTATCAATAAATATTTTAAAGTTTAGTTTTTATACTTTTCAAGCAATAAAATTTCACTGCACAATTCCAAATCATTTCTTTCGTTAGATGCAATAATTACAATATTGGTTTTTGATTCTTCCTTAACGATTTCATAAACTGAGCTCTTCCCTTCTTCATCAAGATTTGAAGTCGGTTCATCTAGTACCAATAACTGCGGAGAATGCATCAAGGCAAATATAAATTTAGCTCTCTGTTTCATTCCGGATGAATATGTTTTTAACAGATCATCTTTTCGTTTGTACAACAAAAATTTATCAAGTAAATAATCAACACGTTCTTTATTAAACACTATTCCGCGGATATCGGCAAATATTTTCAGGTTTTCTAAAGTTGAAAATTCTTCATACAAAACAAGATAAGGAGAAACAAATCCAATATGATTATGCAGGTCTTCTTCGGCTAATATTTTTCCATTTAGTAAATGGATTATTTTACCTTTAGAAGCGCTGATAATACCTGCAATAATTTTAACAAGCGTTGATTTACCCGAACCATTGGGTCCTGATATTCCATAAACTCCGGCTTTATCAAATTTAAAATTCAAATCATTAAAGATAAGTCTCCTTCCAAATGATTTATTTAACTGCTGTGCTTCCAGAGAGTAATTAATCATTGAAGATTACCATCTTACCTTTATAAACTTTATTCCCCGATTTAATTGTATAAAAATAAACGCCTGTGGGAAATTTAATCTCTTCAGCAGTTAAAAGTACTTCGCAATATTGCTTATTATCTTTAAAGTATGAAGATACTATGTTTTTATTGCCTTGATAATAAAGGCTCAAACCGGCTGAATAAATATTTACATTTACTTCTTTGTTCATCTCAGCTTTATCCTGAAAAACTATTTTAAGGTTATTACGCGTTGATCTTTTAATCGGTGTCGGATATGCAAATGTTTCTGAATTAATATCAGGTATTATATAACTGGTATCACCGTAAACAACAGCATTATTTAATATACCGGCATTGTTCCAGTATTGCTGATTAGCTTTGTCAAATAAAATTGAATAGTTGTTATTTATTGAAATCATCCCTGAAGCAGTATCATTATAGATTGTAAAAGAGAAATCAATAAACTGACTGGAATTATTAATTGCAGAATTGTAATCAGAGTTTGTAACTATTGTTGTAAAAACGCCGTCCTGATTAGGAAGGTTAATCTGCAAAAAATAATTTGCTGCTGCTTTTACGGACATATTGTAAGTTTTATCAGGAGGTGTAAAATTCATTACTGCTGTGGGGATAAGCAGTGGATAATTACCGGCTTCCTGAAAATACTCACCGGGATAAATATTTCTTGTGTTTGTAAAATAACTCCAGATCCCAAAACGATTAAGTTCATTCCCGAAATTAGTTCCTGATTCATCCAGACTTAATGCAATTACCTTAAGTGCGGCATTGCCCGGAATCAAGTCCCATTGTCTTTTAAGAATTTCAAATCCAAAGTTTTTCTGAAGATAAATATTCCATATCGCAATACTGTAGCCGTCAGTAGTGGGCATAGATTTTTCCGGTCTTAAAAAATACGAGCTCATATAAGCGTAATAATCGTTAACATAATCAAAAACAAATTCTTCCATTGCAGTTGAACTCATTTCATAATAAAAAACATCTGAACTTCTAAAAGGTGCATTGATCTCAGAAGGGGCGTAATTTCCGCCTTGTATTGCGTGATGAAATTCGTGTACAGCAGTTACTCTTGCTCCATTAATTCCTCTTGAATAATATCCTGCCAGATAATCATTATCAACTACCATAAATGATGTCCAGCTTGATTGAGAGACCTTATTTTCAAACTGTGTGTAACCATAAAGACCAGAAAGATTTTGCAAATAAACATCATATTTATTATCGCCTCCTTCTGATCCGTCAGCCGGCGGCGCAGCATAACCTAATTGCTCAACTTCAAAAGAATATGTTGAATCAAGAGCCTGCATAAACTGCATCAGATCGTATCCGGGTGCGTTTACACCGGCAGTATCGTAGTGTACTCTGAAAAAGCCTTTCGGTGTTACTTGACTTTTATGCATCTGAGGTCTTTGTAATAAAGGTGCAACTATTTTTTGCTGAGCTGTATTAAGCAAATCAAAATTCTGTTTGATACTGTTTACCATATCAAGACCGCATTTAATAACAGAAGGATTGTTCTCGATCTGTTTTTTAAGATATTCTGATGTTTGAGCACCCTTGAAGTATGTAAATAAATTTACAAGTGAATCTAATTTACTTTTGGAAATATCCTGTGCCGAAAGTTGAACAGATATAATTAACATTATAGTAAAAGAGTATTTAATAATCATTATAACAGCTCTTTAATTCCTATTGTCCCATTGCTACTATTTGAAAAAATTATGTGTTCTTTACGCTGATCAAAACTAATTATCAAATAATCATCTAAGTTTATATCAGATAATTTTTCTTTAATATCATTTACTCTGCCTGAACTTGAAAAAGATAATTTAGTTAACTTCAACTTTTCCTCTTCATACACAAATAAAGAGTTGTTTTTTCCAAAAAATAAATGATTTTTCTCTGTTATCCTAAACACATAAGGCGAAGTATATTGGTAAATCTCATCTGTTATGGTATTATTAAAAAAAATCTTTTGCTGATTATTATATGAAACTATTGAATAAAAGCTTCTATCGTCCTTTAAATTAGCAAACGAAGTAATAGTATATAAGGAATTAAAATTTCTGTTTATCTGATAATGCTTTTTATTCTGCAAATTTTCTCTTCTAATTTCAATAGTGTTAAGTATAGAATTATCGCTTTCAAAATTAAAGTAACCAATTGTTGGATAAGTAAGGCTGATGAAAAATGCATCACTGAAATTTTTAGTTAAAACTCCAGATGATCTGGAATTATATTTTTCATCTGCTCTAAAATACTGCTGAAAATAAAGACCTCCGTTTTGCGAATAAAGAATATATATAACTGGATCTTTATTCAGATCAGGTTTTACTGCAATATCTTCAATCGGGCCATCAGAATAAATTATCCGCCTGTGAAAGGAAAATTTTTCACAATCAGCTTCAATAGATTCAATTGCTCTCCCGCCATCATTGTATAGATAAAACAACTTGTTTGTCTTTGATTGATTGAATGTTAAAATGTTTTCATAATTATCATTAAGCTTTATACTAAAGAACTTTTCCGGTAAACCATACGCATCTCTTAATATTATATTTAAACTTGAATTGAATTTATCTGTAAAAGCAATATCTGTAATTCCGTTATCCTGATAATCGAATTCGATTATTTTATCAGGTGTTATCCCCAATGCCAATGTCTGTGATTCGGATAAGGAATGAACTTTTGACAAAATCCTTATTTCTCCTTTATCACTTATCACCGCAATACCATAAATAAATTTGCTGAAGTAAGGAATCAGGTCTTTGATTGATTTATCTTTAAAATGGATCAAGTCTGAATTGTAATTGATAAAATCATTTGCAAATATTGTTGCAACAATGCCGGTTTCGCGGTTAAGATAAATAAAATCAAAAAAGCCGTCTCTGTTAAAATCCCCAATAGCAATTTTATCTGCCTGATACAGCGTTTTAATCTTTGTTAATTTTTTGAATGAAGAAAAAGAATCGCCGAATATAATTACTATCGAAGAAGATGTTGATATAATTATATCTTTAAACTGATCATAATTAATGTCAAAGACAGTTAAAGAGATAATCTGCTCATCAAAACTGATTTGTCTCAGGTTTTCAAATTCGCCTTTTGAATTTCTGAAAATAAAATTAAGCTGATTATTAACTGCATCAACAGCTATAATATCTTCGGCACCATCGGAATTCAGGTCAATAAATTTAGCATTCTGATAAATCTTATCAGCAAACAACTCAGTTGCTTCAAGTTTTTTGTTTATTTTTTTAATTACAGATAATCCCCGGAATGTATTACCGGAAATAAGATATTCATAATCATTATCTAAACTGTTAAACGAAACACTCAGATTTTCGGGATATGTATCAAACCCGATTTTTTCTTTTACTGTAATTGAACCATTTGCATTAAAGTTGATTACACAAAAGCTTCGCTGTCTTCTGGAAGTAACCGCATAGTTTTCAACTTGATTATTATAGTTTAATACAGGTTCAATGTTAGATATTTCAACCGGTGACTGTTTTTTTAAGGGAAGAGAAAAATCTGCACCTGATAAACCTTTATTTATTTGTATTGATTTATGGACAGGAGAAAATAATAATAGATCAGAGTACTCATCATTATTAAAATTAAAACTGAATAATTTTGTAAAAGCAGAATCAACTTTAACAGTGCTTAGCTTACCAAAACCTTTAAAAGGAATTTGAGAAAAACTATTTTCTGGAAATAATAAAAGGAAGCATGTAAGAAAAACCTTAATGTATTCTGTTCTTAAGCCGGTTTTCTCTGCGCTGAAGAGCTTCATCATATCTTCTTTTTTCGTCTTCTGTTTCTGGTATTCCATCAATTGCTTCAACAGGCTTTCCATCAGCATCAACACCAACAAAAGTAAGATAAGCCGTATTGGTATGCACCTTTTTATTTTCTTTAAAATTTTGTGCAAATACTTTAACACCAACTTCCATAGAAGTTTTAAAAACCCTGTTGATAGATGCAACCAGAGTTACTGCTTCGCCAAGTTTTATAGGATGATGAAAATCTATTCTATCAACCGATGCTGTAACACAAACTCTTTGATTATGCTTTGCAGCGCTTAAAGCAGCACAAATATCTATCCAATGCATCAACTGACCGCCTAGAAGATTACCAAGCTGATTTGTATGATGAGGAAGTACAAGCTCAGTCATTGTTATCTGCGAATCGCTGATTTTTTTTGATTTTATCATTAAGGTTTTGCTGTCAGTTTACTTTCCAAAGATGATTTTATCTTTTGGACATCAGAATAGTTTTTATTCTGAGGATATTTACTCAAAAATTTTTCTGCCTCAGACAGTGCTTCTTTATCTCGTTTACGTTCAAGCAGCAGATTTATTTTATCAAACAAAGCTAAAGGTGCATATTGTGTATCGTGATATACTTCCATTACGCTGTCATAATATTTCTGTGCTGCTAAATAGTCCTCAAGTTTATAATAAATACGTGCAGCTTCATATTCTTTCTTTGCCAATTTATCATTTAACTCTTTTATCTTATTTTCAACTTCAGCAACCTTGGAGTTTAGCGGAAAAAAATCTATAAACACCTGAAATTCCTCAATGGCTTTTTTTGTATAACGCTGGTCTAAAGAAAAATCCGGTGAAAGTTCGTAATAGCAGTCAGCAAGCATATATTGAGCATCAGCTAAATACTCACTAGAGGGCATACCTTTTATTAACTTGCTGAATTGATAACCGGCGAGAATATACTCTTTACGTTTAAATCTGGACATCGCAAGATAATATTGTGCATCATCAACTATACTGCTGCCGGGATACTGCAGAATTATTGCGTCAAATTCCTTTACTGCTTCTTCATAATCTTCCTGTTCATAAAGTTTAATTGCATAAGCAAGCCGTTCTTCAGGATTAAAATTTGTTGTGTCTATTGAAGATGAACAAGCAAATAAAAATATTGTAAAAAATATCAGAGCGAGTATGTTTTTCATAAAAATTAAACTGGTTTTTGATATGCAATTATAACCAAATTAAAAAAGCCTTCAAAGGTAATAAAGTTTACTTAGACCTGACAGTAAAAAACAGAATTACTGTTAATGCAGCAGCCCCGATTGCTGCTATTGGTTCCCAAAGAGTGGAAAAGAAAGGTTCAGCTGGTAAATCTCCGTGGGTAAAAGGATAAGATCTGTTTTCTAATTCTTCAATATCATCAACTTTAATTATATCATTATCTGTAAAGACAAATTCTTTTACCTCAGAATTTTTTGAAATAAAATAATTGCCCGAAAGTTTTATAGTTCTTTGAGTATAAAAGTCTCCGAACATTCCGTCTTTTTCAGGTTCAGAGTAACTGACATAAGAATTATCAAGAACAAGATTAACTTTAACAACACCTTTACCTTCAGTTTGCTCGCTTACTAACTGAACTCCGCTTCTTAATAATTTACCTCTAACACGATTTGCAAAAACAGAGTAGTCAATCCCAAAGTTAAGCTCAAGACTTATCGTTTTAACATCTTCAAGATCTCTTATCACTAAATCTGCGGCAGAATCAACAAGAGTATAAAACACATCAATGTTCGAAGGGCTTTCTGATTGAGCAGAGAGAGAAAAAGGAATCAAAAAAAATAAAAAACGGAGCGATTTCTTTATCACTCCGTTTATATTTAAAAAATTATACTTCATCTTAATGTAAATATCCACACAAAGAATTTCTTTATCAAGTTGAATATGTTGCTTGCTGTCATCATCAACTTTTAGCTTACAATCTTCTGCTAAGGATTATCTTCTTCCGGCAGCTATTTCCTGCAGTCTTGCAATTCTTTGTTCAACCGGCGGATGTGTGGAAAATAACTTGCTCATTCCGCCAAACAAAGGACTAATTATAAACATATGTGCAGTAGAAGGTGAAGTATTTTTCAAATGCTGAGCTTCATTGCCTCTTGATATTTTTTGCAAAGCGGAAGCAAGCGCCAATGGATTACCGCTTATCTCTGCACCGCCGGCATCAGCAGCAAATTCACGTGATCTTGAAATTGCCATTTGTAAAAGCATTGCAATAATTGGTGAAAGAATTATCAGGAATAATCCGCCAAGTCCGTTTCCTTCTCTGTCATTACCTCTACCAAACATAGCAGCCCAGCCGGCCATCTGTGCAATGTATGAAATTGTTCCTACCAGGGTTGCAGCAATTGTACTGATTAAAATATCTCTGTGTTTTAGGTGTGCAAGTTCGTGCGCCATTACACCTGCAAGTTCATCATTGTTTAATCCTTGTAAGATTCCTGTTGTTGCAGCAACAGCCGCATTCTTCGGGTTTCTACCGGTAGCAAAAGCATTTGGTGTGGGATCATTAATTATATAAACTTTTGGCATTGGCAGATTTGCATTTTGCGTAAGCTGCTCAATCATATCATAAAACTTTGGCGACTGCTCTCTTGTAATTGGTTGTGCACGATACATTGCAAGCACAATTTTATCCGAAAACCAGTAAGAACCAAAATTCATTATTAATGAAAATATAAATGCAATTGTCATTCCGGATTTTCCGCCAATTGCATAACCAACAAGCAGAAAAAGCGCCATCATTGCTGACATTAGGAATACTGTTTTAAGTCCGTTCATTTTTCTTTTATTTCTCCGTTTTTGCGTTTCAAAGTTATATGGTAAAATTTGACGAATCAAGTTAAACCGGATTCACAGCATTTTAGATGAGATTCTTGTCACGAAAGATTCAAAAAAAAAGCGGTCCTAAGACCGCCTTATAAATGTTAAGCTTTGAATGTTCAATTATTAAAAACGTTAACCAGTTATTGAACATTCAATATCCAAATGATTTTTATTTTAAAAGTATCATCTTCTTTGTTGCAATAAAACTCTGTCCTGAGTTCGATTCTGAATTACCGGCTTTTAACTGGTAATAATAAACTCCACTTGAAAGTTCAGAAGCGTTAAAATTAATTTCATAATTTCCGGCTTCGCCGTAATCACTAACTAATGTAACAATTTCATTCCCAAGAATATCATATACTTTCAAAGTCTGCCAGCTTTTTACTGGCAGCTGCCAGCTAATTTTTGTAGTTGGATTAAATGGATTCGGGTAGTTCTGCGAAAGTGAAAAAGTTTCAGGTATTCCAATTTCAGCAAAAACATCATTACTATATTCAACAGTTCCATCATAATCAATTTGTTTTAAGCGATAGCTGTATAAACCACTTGCGAGATTATCATCTGTAAATGAATAATTTCTTTTTTCAGTGGTTGTTCCGAACCCGGGTACAAAACCAATTTCAATCCATCTCTCATCTACTGTGGTTTTTCTTTCAACTGAAAAACCAGCATTATTGGTTTCAGTAGCAGTTGACCAGTTTAATAAAACGGAATTCTGATCAGTTGAAGCACTGAATGAAGTAAGCTCCACGGGAATCATTGAAAGCGCTAATAGGTAAGCAGCATAAGCATTTATTCTTCCCGCACCATATCTGTTATCTTTACCGGCAACTCCTTTTTCAACTGCTGTTGTCTGAAGAATCATGCTGACATCAGCAGGAGTTAAATTGGGATTAACTGATAATAATAAAGCTGCTGTACCGCCTGTATGAGGTGTTGCACCTGATGTTCCACTAAAAGAGCCATAGCCGGTTCCGTTAACTGTTGAAGTTGTGCCATTACCAGGAGCACTTACATCGGGTTTTATTAGCCCAATTGCACCTGAAACAGTTTCATACGGATAATCCTGATATACCACAGGCATAACATAAGGATAAGATGGATGGTTTGTTTTTATTTCTTCCCATGTTGTAGGACCATAAGGAGAACTACTAGCTATTATATCAGTAGAGGCATCTACATTTCCAACCCCGATAACTGAACTTAATCCGCCAATTAAAGATTGATCAGGGTGAAGCCATGGTGATGGTGAGTTTCCTGGAGCCGAAATATTAAATGGAATCGGAGCACTGCCTAAATTATTTCCATCATTACTTGTAGAATTTGTGTGAACAACTCCAGCTGCCAATTCAACATCAGTTATTTGACGGAACATCGGATAATTTGGCTGAGGATTAAAATACCATTTGTAACTTAACGAACTTGTTATAACATCTACTCCTTTATCAATTGCATATTGTTGCGCTAACCAGTATTGGGATTCGCCATTTGGTCTTAAAACTAAAATTTTTGCTTTTGGAGCAACACCAGTTTGTGTCCCATTTGTACCATCACCACAAACAATTCCGGATGTTGATGTACCGTGTGAACTGCTTGAGTAATACACATTGTTATCATTGTTCCAAAAATCCCATCCGATTACATCATCTATATAACCATTACCGTCATCATCAATTCCATTTAGATCACCGGGATCAAATACCCAGGAAGAGCCATTCCAAACTATAGTAACTCCGTTACCATTTGCATCCTCTCCTAAATTATTCCAGATATTATGCACCAGGTCCGGATGGCGCCAATCACAGCCGTCATCAAGATTTCCTACAAGAACACCCTGCCCGCTATCACCAGCAGCCCAAACAGCTGGTGCATTAATCAATGTCAGTCCTGGCTGAAGTGCAAGCACATCATCAGAAGACGATTCCTGCTGCTCATCAATTGGATCAATTAACTGATTTCCATCATAAATCGGATCAAATCTGATTTCAGCAATTTCATTGTAGTTTTTAGCAAGATTATAAATTACTGAAGGAACTGCTGAAAATACTATAGTGTTTGCTGCCCAAAGAATATCAATTTTACTAACCAGATTCTGCTGTTTAGCATTTTCAAGATAATCACGAACAGCTTGCTGGCGCTGATAAGAGAAATTTTTAAGAATCCTTACAACTTCTTTTTGTCTTTCTTTTTTAGAAAGAAATACTGTTTCTCGCTGTAATTCTTTTAATGAGTATTGATCCTTTAATGTAGCATAAACATTAATCATCTCGTTATCTGATGCACTGAGCAAAACCACCTGTAGATAAGGATGAATAATTGCATCTGACGATTGAGCAATAATGTTTCTTTGCAGAATTGTACAGAAAATTAAAAGAAAGAAAATAGTAAGTAGTTTTTTCATTTGATCACCTGTTTTTTTTTAGTGAATATCGGATTCTTTTTTCTTGTTTAAACTGCAAATATTTTTTATAAATACCAACTATTGATGCATAACAAATGATAAAATTTTGCAAAACAGATAAATCTTTTTCTTAACAAATTCCATTTTTTAACACAATAATAAATTACAGAGTCGCTAATGCTTTTATTGTCTGCTCTTATTCTGGACAAATATAGCTTCTAATAGCACATCTAATTTTTCAAGATTTGTTTATTCGTGGAGTATTAAATTCCCAAATAAATTATAGTTGAGTTGATAATATTTTACACCGAAAGTAATAGCAATCAAATATAATCTTACTTGAACGGATATAACATTAACCGAAGATTGGGCAATTATAAATTCATCCTAATTAAATTTTAAAACTTGGTTTTATTGATACAATTTTCTAAGTTGAAATAACAATAATCCGAATTCAACAGAATATTTTTGGAAAAAATTACTTGTAAGTTCATTTACTTCTTATAAATCATTTAATTTATTTTAAAAAGAAAGGATTATACTTATGAAACGTCTTGTGTTCAATATATCTAAATTGAATATTGTTTCAATCTTGGCATTTCTTTTCTGTGCATCTCAAATTAACTATTCACAAACGTGGGTTAAAAAAGTTGATGGCTTTTCTATGTGGTCAATTGCAAAAGATTACGCAGGTAACATTTATGCAGGCACTTCAGGCTCAGCAAGAGGAATATTTAAATCCACAGATGGCGGAGATACCTGGACAAATGTTTTTTCAACCGGAACTTCTAATTATCTGTACATTGCCTGTGATTCTCTTAACAATGTTTATGTTGCAAATGTTTCTAATGGTTTGATTTACTCTACTGATGGCGGACAGAATTTTACAACAATTCCAGCAAGCGTTTTTGGAGGACATAACATCAATTCCGTTGCCTGTGGAAAGAACGGACATATCTTTGCTGGAGCTACCAGTGGTGGAATCTGGCGGAGTACTGATTATGGCGCTACTTTTACCAATACAGGTCTGTTCACTTATAGTATCGTCGAGATTAAAGTAGATAAATTTAATTCTGATATTATTTATGCTGGTTCATCCTCCACTACCGCAAACGGATTTTTTATTTCTACTGATGGCGGTGCAACATTTGGCAATGAAACACTTACCACAAATGTTTGGGAAATCTTACAGACTTCAACCGACATAATCTATGCTGTAACAACTTCATCACCATATCCATTCAACAAATCAACTGATGGAGGATTGACCTGGACTGCAACCGGTAATCAGCCAGGAGCAATGCGGGGAGGGACTTTGGATTTAACAGATAATATTTACCTTGCAGGTAACGGCGGTGTGTTTAAATCCACTGATGGGGGAGCTTCATTTTTAAATCATAATTTAACTTTCAGCTCTAATGAAATGTTAACTTTTAATAATAAAATTTTGGTTTGTGTTTCAGGTTCAGCAAACGGAGGTGTGTGGATCTATACAGATTCAACTATAATTCCCGTTGAGCTGTCAGGTTTTACTGCAGTTTCAAATAATGGAAAGATTGAATTAAATTGGACAACTGTTACTGAGCTTAATAACTCTGGTTTTGAAGTACAGAGAAGTAATGATGGAATCGATTTTGAAAAGATTGGTTTTGTACCCGGTTTCGGAACCTCAGCAGAAAAACACTTCTACAGTTTTATTGATGATAAAGCGGTTGATATCAGATATTTCTACAGACTAAAACAAATCGACTTTGATGGCAGTTATAAATACTCAGATGTAATCGAAACAAAGAATATTCAGAAACTAAGCTATTCATTGGAACAAAATTACCCGAATCCATTTAACCCATCTACCAGTATTCAGTACGCAATAGGCAATAGACAGTTTGTGCAAATAAAAATTTACGATGTTCTGGGAAATGAAATTACAACTCTTGTTAATGAAGTAAAGCCGCAAGGAAGATATGAAGTAAACTTCAATGCAGGCTCGTTAGCAAACGGAGTGTATATTTACAAAATTCAAACTGGTGATTTTATTTCATCAAAGAAGATGATTCTGATCAAGTAATCCCAGCTAACTATTAGGCGGATTATTTGATCCGCCGTTTTCTAACTCATTTAAAATAAAAAAGAGCTCCGAAGAGCTCTTTTTATCTGTTTCTGAAAAATTTCAGTTCTTGAGGCTTAAGAACTGAATCAGGATATTCCCCAGTTAATTCAATTATCGGAATTACTATAAAAAAGTTTAATTAGATAATTAACCTTGAGTAATTCAATTATAAAATATAATTAATAACAACTGACCGCAAATCTTAAATACACCTTAATTTTTTCAAGCACTTAACTTAGTTAAAGATTATATTTGAATTAGAATTATTTTTTCTTGCCACGATTTTAAATTGTGTGCTGAAAAGCAGCCAGGAATTTATAAGTTTTAGCCAAAATAATGATTGAATTTAGACTAAAACCTGTTCTGTTCATCTTGTTTTTCACAACCTAATAATTGTGACTATTTGTGGAATAAAAAATCCTTGCTAATTCTTTGTTTTTAACTTTTATCAGGATAAATTCACGTCCTATTTTTAAAATGATTGCTGAAAATCTTGCCGTATTAAGGCAGAAAATCGAGAAAACTTGTAATAAAGCAGATAGAGATTCCGCTGATATAAAAATTATTGCAGTTTCTAAATATTTTGGAGTTGATTCAATTCTTGAGGCTAAAAAATGCGGACTCTCAAATTTTGGTGAAAACCGCTCTCAAGAGTTAACTCTTAAATTTGAAAAACTTGGCAATGAAGTTACCTGGCATTTTATAGGAACTCTGCAAAGAAATAAAGTAAAGTACGTTGTTAATTCTGCCGAGCTTATCCATTCGGTCGATTCAGTGGAACTTGTTGAAGAGATAAATAAACGTGCTGAAAAAATTGGGAAAATTCAAAAGATTTTACTCGAAGTAAAAACCTCCGAAGAGGAGACAAAGTCTGGTTTAGAAACTGAAAATGAAATTGTTAATCTTGTGCAAAAATGCTCAGAGCTGAAAAATATTAAGTTAATTGGATTGATGACAATGGCTCCATTAACTGATGAAACAAATATTATTAGGAAAAGTTTTAGAGATTTGCGTAACTTAAAAGATAAAATTAACGATAAAGGTTTTAATCTTACTGAGTTGTCGATGGGAATGACCAGCGACTTTGAAATTGCAATTGAAGAAGGAGCAACAATGATAAGAATTGGAAGTGCAATTTTTGGAGATAGAGATTACTCAAAAGACTGGAGACAAATATGAAAATTTCTCCCTTAGAGATTCGTCAGCAGGAATTCACAAAGAAAATGCGCGGATTCGATCCTGATGAAGTGCAGAGTTTTCTAGAATCTCTCGCTGATGAGATTCAAAGATTGAATGAGGAAAACGAAACATTAAAAATTGATGTTGAAACTTTAACTGAACAAATTAATGAGTATAAAAAGATTGAAAAAAATCTTCAGGATACACTTTTAAAAGCACAGGAAAATTCTACAAAATCTTTAGAAGCTGCAAAAAAACAAGCAAGCCTTATGTTAAAAGAAGCAGAATTGAAAGCTTCGCAGATAATTGAAAAAGCGCGCGAAAATACAAATGATATCCGTAATGCTGTAGTTAATCTGAGAGAGGAAAAAGATCTTATTATTGCAAAGCTGAAAGCAATTGTTAATTCGCAGGCAAACTTGCTTGAACTTAAAGTTGAACGTGCAGGAGAAGAAAAATCATCCGCAAAAAAAACTGAGGATTCAAATAAAATGGATATAGATCTGAATGATATCCTTAATAAAATTTTATGAGTGAGTTGATAAACAAAATAAATGAAACTTTAACGGTTATCAGAAAATTTACTGCTGATAATTATTCTGTTGGAATTGTACTCGGTACCGGTCTCGGCGGGCTTGTTAAAGAAATTAATATTGCACATCAGATTAATTACGCTGAGCTTCCACATTTTCCGCTTTCAACTGTTGAATCGCATCACGGTAAACTTATTTTTGGCACAATAAACGGAAAAAAAGTTGTTGCAATGCAAGGCAGATTTCATTTCTACGAAGGCTACACTATGCAGCAGATAACTTATCCTGTTCGTGTTATGAAATTTCTTGGAGTAAAAACTCTGATCGTTTCAAATGCCTGCGGAGGGATGAATCCCGATTACCGTAAAGGTGATTTAATGCTGATGATTGATCATATAAATTTGCTTGGTGATAATCCACTTATTGGAAAAAATGAAGATGAGCTTGGTCCGAGATTCCCTGATATGAGTGAACCATACTCACTTGAATTGATTAAACTTGCTGATGAGGTTGCCAAAGAAAACAATATAAAGGTTCATAAAGGTGTTTATGTTGCTGTTCCCGGTCCAAACTTAGAAACAAAAGCTGAGTATAAATTTTTGCGTGCTGCCGGTGCAGATGTTGTTGGTATGTCAACAATTCCTGAAAATATTGTAGCAAATCATATGGGAATGAAAGTGTTTGGAATGAGTATCATTACCGATGAGTGTTTTCCTGAAAATCTTAAACCGGTAAATGTTGAAGAGATAATTGCCGCAGCAATGAAGGCAGAACCAAAAATGACTTTAATTATGAAAGAAATAATAAAGAGATTATAATGGCATTTTCACCCAAAAGAGTGTTGGTTA
This sequence comes from Ignavibacterium sp., assembly GCA_032027145.1. Classification (NCBI taxonomy): domain Bacteria; kingdom Pseudomonadati; phylum Ignavibacteriota; class Ignavibacteria; order Ignavibacteriales; family Ignavibacteriaceae; genus Ignavibacterium; species Ignavibacterium sp. The sequence continues at coordinate 293,912 of JAVSMP010000001.1, forward strand.
ATTACAGTGCAGCAGTGCTGCTTGCGTTTTTTTTATTCTTCTCAAATTTTTTAAATACAAATCTTTTTGATTTTGGTCAGCTTAATTTTGCAGTGTGGTTTGTTCTTTCAATTTTCTGTTTTAGCTGCGGATGGTTTATTAACCGTGTTTTGGGATGGCAGCACGGTGGAAAAATTGTTTTCGCAATTATTATTGCTATTACAGCGCTTAGTTTGTTTATAGTAATTTTCTTTGACGAATATTTTTCAGCCTCACAATTGATTACTGAAAATATAATCCTTTACAGCCTAAGAAACATTATGCTCGGTGCAATGGGTTTTTTCGGAATGGCTATACAGGAGGTGCTGGGCTCTGAAAGAGAAAGTGTTTTGTTAAAGGAAAAAATCAAAGTCTATGAGCAGACAATGCTCGATGCAAAAAAAGAAGCAGAATTAACTCTTAAGGAAGCTAAAGTTAAAGCTGAAAAACTTATTAATGATACCGAACTTCACGCTAAGAATACTATTCTTAAAAAAGAAAGAATTGAACGTGAGTTAAAAGAGTTTATTCATACAGAAAGAGAATTAATTAAAAAGTACGAAGAATTATAGTATTACACATCTATAGCGATTTAAAATGTTTAAACAGAATCTAGAAAAAATTGGTTACCCTCAGTTAGAACAAATAATACTCCAGTTCTGGCAGGAAAATAAAGTATTTGAAAAGAGCATTTCTACACGGGACGAAAATAAATCCTGGACATTTTATGAAGGTCCGCCTACAGCAAACGGAAAGCCCGGCATTCATCACGTAATGGCAAGAACTTTAAAAGATCTTGTCTGCCGTTATAAAACCTTGCAAGGTTATCGTGTTAACAGAAAAGCCGGATGGGATACACATGGCTTACCGGTTGAGATTGAAGTTGAAAAATCTCTTGGGATAAAACATAAAAGCGAAGTTCTTGAATACGGAGTTGAAAAGTATAATCAAAAATGCCGCGAATCAGTTTTTACCTATCTTGACCTTTGGGAAAAGATGACAACCAGAATGGGATATTGGATTGATCTTAAATCAGCATATATAACTCTTGACAATAATTATATTGAATCGGTTTGGTGGGCATTAAAAACTTTATTTGATAAAGGACTTATTTATAAAGATTATAAAATTGTTCCGCAGGACCCAAAATCTGAAACTGTTTTGTCTTCGCACGAGCTTGCACTTGGTTACCGTGAAACAAAAGACCCATCGGTTTATACTCTGTTTAAACTTGCTGAAACTGACGAGCATTTTCTTGTATGGACAACTACTCCCTGGACTTTGATTTCCAATGTTGCTTTGGCTGTGGGTTCTGATATTGATTATGTTAAAATTAAAACAGAGCGCAATATCATTATTCTGGCAAAAGAAAGATTATCAGTTGTTGAAGAAGAATATGAAATTCTTGCAGAGATGAAAGGTAAAGACCTTGCGGGAATTGAATATGAACAGTTGATGGATTATTGTGAAGTTGATAAAAAAGCCTTTTACGTGATTGAAGGTGATTTTGTAAGTACGGGAGATGGCTCGGGTATAGTACATATTGCCCCGGCATTTGGTGCAGACGATTATGAAATTTCTAAGAAATATGATCTGCCGATGCTTCAGCCGGTTACCCGTGCAGGAATTTTTACTGATGAAGTTACAGATTTTGCTGGCAAGTTTGTTAAAGATGCTGATCAGGATATTATTCTGAAATTGAAGAAAGAAGGAAAACTTTATAAGAAAGAAACCATTCTTCATACTTATCCTTTCTGCTGGCGTCATCCTGAAGTACCGGTAATTTATTATGCCCGTGAAAGCTGGTTTATCCGAACAACTTCTGTTGCAGACAGGATGGTTGAACTTAATAAACAAATCAATTGGCAGCCGCCTGAAGTTGGAAGCGGCAGATTTGGAAATTGGCTTGAAGAAAATAAAGACTGGGCTTTATCGAGGGACAGATTCTGGGCAACACCTTTACCAATCTGGGTAAGTGAAGATGGTGATGCTTTTGCAATCGGAAGTATTGATGAGGTTAAAAAAGGATTTATTGAAGAGAATGGAAAAAGAATTTCTCTAAAAGATATTAAAGAGATTGATCTTCATAAACCATTTGTTGATAAAATACTATTTGAAAAAAGCGGAAAGATTTATAAACGAACCCCCGAAGTAATAGATGTCTGGTTTGATTCCGGTGCAATGCCGTTTGCTCAATATCATTATCCGTTCGAAAATAAAGATGTTTTTGAAAAGAAATTATTCCCTTCACAATTTATCTGCGAAGGAATTGACCAGACACGCGGTTGGTTTTACACATTACATGCAATTGCAACAATGTTGTTTGATAATGTTGCATTCAAGAATGTAATTGTAAACGAGTTGATACTTGATAAAACCGGTAGAAAAATGTCTAAGTCGTTGGGCAATACAGTTGATCCGTTTGCTTTATTTGATAAATACGGCGCAGATGCAACAAGATGGTATCTGGTAACTAATTCCCCGCCCTGGCGTCCAACATTATTTGATGAAGAAGGGCTGGTTGAAGTTCAAAGAAAATTCTTTGGAACACTGATTAACACTTATTCTTTCTTTGCTCTTTATGCAAACATTGATGAGTTTAATTTTAAAGATGATCTGACTGCTTATGAAGAAAGACCTGAGATTGACCGCTGGATAGTTTCTAAATTAAATGCACTTGTTGAAGAATATGAACAGTTAATGGATGAATACGATGTAACAAAAGCAGCACGTGCAGTTTCAAATTTCACAATTGATCAGCTTTCCAACTGGTATGTCAGAAGAAGCAGAAGACGTTTTTGGAAATCTGAAATGAATAAGGAAAAACTTTCTGCATATCAGACATTATACGAATGTTTAATAACGATATGTAAACTAACATCACCATTTGCGCCGTTTATTTCAGAAACAATTTATCTTGAACTGAACAATGAAACAAAACTTGAAAACTATGGCTCTGTTCATCTTGCAGATTTTCCTAAAATAACATTTCGTGATAAAGCTCTTGAGGAAAAAATGGAAGTTGCTCAGAATGTTGTTTATTTAACAAGAGCAATGCGTGCAAAGAACAATCTTAAAGTGCGACAGCCTTTGCAAAAAATTATGGTGGCTTTAGATAAGAGCAAGCACGATGCTTTATCCAAGATGCAGGATGTTATCCTTGAAGAAGTAAATATCAAAGAACTGATAATCTTAACTGACGATTCAGAGATTGTAAATAAATCAGCAAAGGCTAATTTTAAATCAATAGGCCCAAAGTTCGGGAAAAAAGTAAAAATCATTTCCGAGCTGATTAAGAACTTTACCAAAGATCAAATAGAAATAATTGAAAAGAATGATTATCTGATATTAGATGTTGATGGCGAAAAAATATCTATTGGCAAAGACGATGTTGAAATTATAAGTTCTGAGATTACCGGCTGGGTTGTAGAAGCAGAAGCTGGGATTACTGTTGCAATAGATACAGAGCTGAATAATAACCTGATTGAAGAAGGACTTGCACGTGAATTTGTAAACAGAGTACAGAATATGAGAAAAGATGCCGGCTTTGATGTAACTGACAAAATTATTATTAACTTTGCAGGCTCTGAAAATTTAGTTAAAGCAATAAATAATTTTAATCAATATATTTCCACTGAAACTCTTGCAGAAAAATTATCTGATAAAGCTGGTTCAAACAACGGTTTTAAACAGGAATTTAAAATAGGCGAGTTTAATTGTTCAATTAGCATTGAAAAAGTTAAAGTCTAATTAGAGGAGAAGTAAACATGGCTAAAAAAAAACCAGTTAAAAAAGTAACAAAGAAGAACACTGCTAAAACAAGTAAGAAAGTTGTGAAGAAAGAAGAAAAAAAGAAGAAACCAGTTAAAGTTTCTACTCCAAAAAAATCGTTAAAAAAAGAATCACCGAAGAAAAAAGTAACAGCTAAGAAAAAAGAAGTTAAAAAAGCTGTAAAAGCAACTGCGCCTAAAGCAAAAACCACAACCAAAAAAACAGTATCGGTAAAAAAACAGATTGAAAAAAGATTAATTGTTAAACCGAGAACTAAACCGGCAGTTGTAAAACCTAAAGAAGAAGACATCATAACACCTGAAATGGTAGCTGCCAATCGTGCTGCTGCTTTAAAAAAGATTAAAGGCTACAGTAAAAAAGATCTGGAGTATTTTAAAGGAATAATCCTTGAGAAACGTGATGAAATTCTTGAACAGCTTCAGAATTTAAGAGAACAAATGCTTGATCCGACCACAGGTGAATATATAAACGAAAATTCTCCTTATTCACTTCATATGGCTGAACAAGGCACTGATGCAATGGAAAGAGAAAAAACTTTTCTTTATGCTCAAAGAGAAAATAAATTTTTAGGATATCTGGAAGATGCATTAAAGAGAATTGATAATGGAACCTATGGTATTTGTGTCGAGTGCATAGAAGAGCCTCAACATCTTTGCCCAACTTGTCCATTGATTCCAAAAGAAAGATTAGCAGCTGTACCACATAGCCAGCTTTGTTTACCAATGAAACAAAAACAAGAAAAAAGGTAACCTGGAATTTTTCAGAAAGATGACAAAAGGAGTTAAAGTTATTTGAAAGCATTATATCTCTCGTTGATTATTGTTATCGTTGATCAGGTAACGAAATTATTGGTAAAGGGATTTGCTATTTCATTCTTAGGATTAAATTTTGAAGGAATGTACCTCGGACAGATGATACCTGTTTGGGGCGATTTTTTCAGGTTAACTTTCGTTGAAAATCCAGGTATGGCTTTTGGTTACGATCCTGGAGAAGGATTCAAATTAATAATATCAATTTTCTCTTTAATTGCCAGCATCGGTCTTGTTATTTATCTGTATGCAATAAGAGATAAGAGTTTAAGCTTACGAATTGCTATTGCCTGCATTCTTGGCGGAGCTGTTGGAAATCTGATAGACAGAACATTCTACGGAGTATTTTTTGATTATGCTCCGTTGTTCTACGGAAAGGTTGTGGATTTTTTTGATTTTGATTTCTTTAACTTCACTTTATTCGGAAGAAGTTATGACAGATGGCCTGTTTTTAATATAGCAGATGCAGCAGTAACAATCGGTGTTTTGATCCTGATACTGTTTTACAAAAAGCATAATGAAAAAGAAGAGGAATCTGAAAATAAAGTTGAAGTGTCTGGTATATCAGGAATAAATATCTCAGAAGAAGTATCTAAGCTGAGCAGTGATAATCCGCAGATGATAAATAGAGATAAGATAGATGAGCAAACTGATATCCGAAAAGAAATTTCTGATTGATGTTCCTGAAGGGAAAAGAAAAGAAAGAATAGATACATTTCTTACCCATCATATCGAAAATACTACTCGCTCTAAAATCCAGAAAGCAATTGAAGCAGGACTTGTAAAAGTTAATTGTATTGTTGTAAAATCAAATTATTGTGTTAAGCCATTCGATAAGATTGAAGCAATTCAAATAATTTCGCCAAGACCAGAAGATATTGAACCTGAGCAAATCCCCTTAGATATAGTTTTTGAAGATGATTATTTGATCATTGTAAATAAACCAACCGGAATGGTTGCTCATCCGGCTTATGCCAATTATACTGGAACACTTGTTAACGCACTTCTTCATCATACCAAATCTTTAAGTACAGTTAATGAAACAGGAAGACCTGGAATTGTTCATCGCATTGATAAAGATACAAGCGGTTTGCTTGTTGTAGCTAAAGATGATTACACTCACGCAATGCTTGCAAAACAATTTTCAAAGCACACGATTGAAAGAGAATATCACGCAATTTGCTGGGGAAAGTTCAAAGATAAAGAAGGAGAAATTGCAACTAAGATCGCTCGCAGTAAGAGTGACAGGAAAAAATTTACCGTAAGCGATAAAGAAGGAAAGGAAGCTGTTACTCTTTACAAAGTAATCGAGCAGTTTGAATTTACATCTTACATAAAATTGAATCTTAAAACCGGAAGAACACATCAGATAAGAGTTCATCTTTCAGGATTGGGAAAACCAATTTTTGGTGATCCAACTTATGGTGGAAATAAAATTCACGCCGGGTTTGAATCCCCAAAACTTAAAAACAGAATTGCAAATCTTTTAGAGATAATGCCAAGACAAGCTTTGCACGCTAAAACATTGGGTTTTATTCATCCGCACACAAATAAACTTGTAAGATTTGATTCCGAATTGCCGGAAGACTTTAAACTTCTTTTAGAGAAACTACGCAGTTAAGAGTATCATTGCGAGTAAGTCTTCACGCTAAGCAATCTACTGATTACTTAGGAGACCGTGTGTCAGTCTGAGATTATCAAAGACTGACATTTTAAAGTTGTGTAACAATTCTAAATGCTAAGTGTGACAATTATATGCCTGCAATTAACTCTCGCAATGACTGAAAATCTTAATTATATTTGCAAACCAATTATCAAACAATCAGCAAATAAAATGTTAAAACTTTACAACACGCTTACAAAAAAAGTAGAAGAGTTTATCCCAATTGATCCGAATGAAGTTAAGATTTATATGTGCGGACCAACTGTTTACGATTATTTTCATATCGGTAATGCTCGCTCTTTTGTTATGGCAGATATGGTGCGAAGATATCTTGAGTACAAGGGCTACAATGTAAAATTTGTAATGAACCTGACTGATGTTGATGATAAGATCATTAAAAAAGCCAATGAAGAAAAGCGAAGCACAGAAGCAGTTACTGAAGATTATATACAGGCGTTTTTTGATGATATTACAAAACTAAAGATCAGGAAAGCGACTGTTTATCCCAAAGCAACTAAGCATATGAATGAAATTATTGCAATGATTAAGCAGCTTGAGGATAAAAATTTTGCTTACAACAAAAACGGTAACATTTTTTACGATGTAAAGCATTTTAATAATTACGGTAAGTTAAGCGGAAAAAATATAGAGGAGCTTGAAGCAGGTTCACGAATCGAGGTTAATGAAGAAAAGAAAGATCCTTTGGATTTTGCATTGTGGAAAAAAGCAAAAGATGGCGAGCCGTACTGGGAAAGTCCGTGGGGAAAAGGAAGACCGGGCTGGCATATTGAATGCTCTGCAATGAGCTGTAAACATCTTGGGGAAACATTTGATATTCACGCCGGTGGTAATGATCTGATTTTCCCACATCATGAAAATGAAATTGCACAAAGTGAAGCCGCAAACGGAAAACCATTTGTAAAGTACTGGCTTCATTTTGGTTTTCTGAATATCAACGACGAGAAAATGTCTAAATCACTTGGCAATTTCTTTACTGCCAGAGAAGTGTTAAAAAAATTTTCTGCTGAAGCAATAAGAATGTTTTTTGCTCAGGCATATTATCGCGGACCATTAAACTTTACTGATGATCTTTTAACTGCTGCTGAGCGCGGTTTGGAGAAGATCACTAATCTTGTGGATAAAGTTAATGCTGAAATAAAAAAGAATACGGCAGGAATAAAACCCGATTACGATTTTGCCCCTTATTACAAGCGGTTTGAAGAAGCGATGGATGAAGATCTTAATACTTCGCAAGCTGTTGCGGTAATTTTTGATTTTGTAAAAGAAGTAAACCGAATAATTGCTTCCTCAGAAAGTGTAGATGTTAATTTTTATAATGATGTAAAAACTTTCTTAACAAAAACTGCAGAAAATGTTCTGGGCATTGTAGATTTTAATAAAACCACAGCAGGCGATGATAAACTTGCAAATGATTTAATTGAATTACTTATTACTCTTAGAATTGAAGCAAAGCAAAATAAAAACTACCAACTTTCAGATACAATTCGGGATAGACTTAAAGAGCTTGGCGTTGTTTTGCAGGATAGCAAAGAAGGCACCAGTTATAAGATTGGGAGATAGTCGTTTGTAAAAATTTTCATTGTAGATATAAATCTCACTCGATAAATCAGAAACATTAACCACTATTTATAATTTCTGCTGGTTTATTTCTTTTCAAAGAATATCATAAAATTACAAATCTATCTGCCCTCCACAGCTAATCAATTTTAGCTTATTGCATATATATCTGTAAATCCATCCGGTATTTGGTTTTTATCCAAAAGATTTCAAAATATTAGTTCTCATCATAGTTTACAATAAATAGTTATGTGAAAGAATTTTTTTAATACTCAATTCTTAAATCCTCGTCAACATAGACGGAAAAATATTATTAAAGATTGCTTAGTTTTGTAGTGTTATTAATTAAACTTATGGAGAAACAATGGGTTACGAATTATTAGATAAAATTAAAGCTAATGCAAAATCAAAAAGCAAAACTATTATCCTGCCGGAATCTCACGATGATCGTGTTCTTAAAGCCGCAGAAATTTTAACCAGGGAAAAGATCTGTAAAGTAATTACACTTGGCAATACTGCAAAAGTTAATGAAGATGCAAAAAGACTAGGCGTTGATTTAACCGGGGTAGAAGTAATTGATCATTTATCTCATCCAAGGTTTGCTGAGTTTGCAAATATTTATTACGAGTTAAGAAAGAAAAAAGGGATGACTCCTGAGCAGGCAAATGAAGTAATGAAACGCGATTTATTTTTTGCTGCAATGATGCTGCGTGAAGGTTTGGTAGATGGAAGTGTTGCTGGCTCGTTTGCATCTACTGCTGATGTTATGAAAGCAGGAATACAAATTGTTGGAATGCCGCAGGGAATTTCAATCGTATCAAGTTTCTTTTTAATGTTGTTTAAAGATAAAGCTTTTAGTTTTGCAGATTGTGCAGTTGTCCCAAATCCTGATTCACATCAGCTTGCAGATATTGCAATATCAACAGCAGATAATCATAAAAAATTAACCGGTGAGGAACCACTTGTTGCAATGTTATCATTTTCAACAAAAGGCAGTGCAAAACACGAACTAGCAGATAAAGTTATTCAGGCTACAGAAATTGTAAAAACAAAAAGAGCAGATCTTAATGTTGATGGTGAAATTCAGTTTGATGCCGCAATTGTAGAATCAATCGGAAAGAAAAAAGCACCGGATAGTAAAGTTGCAGGTGTAGCAAATGTACTCGTCTTCCCTGATCTTAATGCAGGAAACATCGGATATAAAATTGCACAGCGCTGGGGCGGAGCTGAAGCAGTTGGTCCAATGGTTCAGGGTTTACAAAAACCATTTTTTGATTTAAGCCGCGGCTGCAGCGTTGATGATATTGTAAATACAGCTTCGATAAATGTGTTGATGGCTTAATTCCTTAAAATTCGTCTTTGATTTATAAATATTTCTCAGACTGTTAATAAGTAAGAACTTTTGAAGTGTAAGAGAAATTATAATCCTTCGACTATACACAGGATGACACCGCTTTAATTAGTCACACTTAGCTTGCCGAAGTGTGACTTTATTTTGTTTAAGTTAGATAAATCAAAAAAATTCCCGGCAGCTTCGATACAACTTCACTAAGATCCAGATTACAGGTAAAGCTGCAGCTGCTAAAACTAAAAGTTACTTTCCTAAGTATCCTTTTTATAAGAATTTTTCATTATTTATCTGAATATCAGGCTTAATACTTCTTTCGATAATTAAACAAGAATAACTATTTTTGAGCAGCTAATAGTAATTATAAAAAATAAACAAACGAGTAGTAAAAATGGGATCTAAAATTATCTGGACAAAAATTGATGAAGCACCTGCATTAGCAACTTATTGTCTTCTGCCAATTGTAAAATCTTTTACCAAAGGTACAGGAATCGAGATTGAAGAAAAAGATATTTCACTTGCTGGAAGAATCATTGCAAACTTTTCTGACTATTTAACTGAAGAACAAAAAATACCTGATTACTTAACAGAGCTTGGTGAAATTGCAAAAACTTCTGACGCAAATATTATTAAGCTTCCGAATATCAGCGCATCAATTCCGCAATTAAAAGGAGCTATTAAAGAATTACAAAGTAAAGGATATAAAATTCCAGATTATCCCGAAGAGCCAAAAACAGAGGAAGAGAAAAAATTAAAAGATAGATTTGCAAAAGTTCTTGGATCTGCAGTTAATCCTGTATTAAGAGAAGGTAATTCTGATAGAAGAGCTGCAGCATCAGTCAAGAGATTTGCACAAAAACACCCGCATAAAATGATGAAACCCTGGGCTGAATCAGGTTCAAAAGCCCGTGTTGCATTTATGAAGCAAGGTGATTTTTATGGTTCCGAAACGTCAATTACACTTGCTGAAGATGATGTCGTAAAAATTGAATTTACAGACACTGATGGAAGCAAAGCAGTATTAAAAGAAAATCTTAAACTTAAAAACGGAGAAGTAATTGACTCCGCCGTAATGAATGTAAGAGAGTTAAGAAAATTTTATGCTGATACAATTGAAGAAGCAAAAAAAGACAGTGTTCTTTTATCACTGCATCTTAAAGCAACAATGATGAAAATATCCGATCCGATTATGTTTGGTCATGCAGTTTCTGTTTATTACAAAGATGCTCTTGAAAAACACTCAGATACTCTTAAAGAAATTGGAGCCAATGTTAATAATGGTCTGATGGATGTCTTAGAAAAACTTAAAAAACTTCCTGATGCAAAGCGAATTGAAATTGAAACTGATATTAATAAAGTTTATGAATATCAACCGGAACTTGCAATGGTTGATTCCAGAATAGGCAAAACAAATCTCCATGTTCCAAATGATGTAATTGTTGATGCCTCGATGCCTAATGTTGTGCGCGACGGCGGAAAGATGTGGAATAGAAAAGATGAATTACAGGATTGTATTGCAATGATACCTGACCGCTGTTATGCGACTATATATCAGACTATTATTGAAGATGCAAAAACAAAGGGTCAGTTTGATCCTGCAACTATGGGAGCTGTTTCTAATGTCGGATTGATGGCTCAAAAAGCTGAAGAATATGGATCCCACGATAAAACATTCGAGGCTAAAAGTAATGGTGTTATTCGAGTTGTTAATTCTGAAGAAAAAGTTTTACTTCAACAAAAGGTTGAAGGGGGCGATATTTTCAGAATGTGCCAAACCAAAGATGCAGCAATAAAAGATTGGGTTAAACTTGCAGTTAACCGGGCTAGAATTTCTAAAACTCCGGCAGTTTTTTGGCTTGATGAAAACCGGAGCCATGATAAAGAGATAATTGCCAAAGTAAAAAAATATTTACCGGAGTATGACACAACAGGATTGGAAATAAATATTCTTAAACCTGTTGATGCAATGAAATACACACTCGATAGAACAAGAAAAAATCTTGATACAATTTCTGTAACAGGTAATGTGCTTCGTGATTATTTAACAGACCTGTTCCCTATACTTGAGCTTGGCACAAGTGCAAGGATGTTATCAATTGTACCATTATTAAACGGGGGCGGATTATTTGAAACCGGCGCAGGCGGTTCTGCTCCAAAACATATTGAGCAATTAGTTAAAGAAAATCATTTAAGATGGGACTCACTGGGTGAGTATTGTGCATTAGTGCCTTCGCTTGAAATGATTGCTGATAAAACCAAGAATCAAAAAGCTGCTTTGCTTGCTGAAACACTTGACAATGCAATAGAAAAATATCTTGAAAATGGAAAAATGCCTGTAAGAAAAACCGGAGGAATTGATAACCGGGGAAGTTCATTTTATCTTGCATTCTATTGGGCAGAAGCATTGGCAGAACAAAACAAAGATATAGAATTGAAAAATCGATTTGCTAAGATTTACAAAGAAATAAAAACAAACGAAGAAAAAATTGCAAGTGATATGATTTCTGTTCAGGGGAAACAAGTTGATACCGGCGGTTATTATTTGTTAGATGATGAAAAAACATCCAAAATAATGAGACCTAGTGAAACATTTAACAGAATAATTGATGAAATGTAATCAGGATACTCTTGAAACAATTTCCTATTAAAAGATAAAATATTCAGCTCGTATTATTTTATGTAATCTAAAATAAATTCTATTATTTAAAATATATCAATCAAATTTAGATGGATAAATTCTTTTCAAAGCTTCCTTTTATTGATCAGTTACTAAAAGGAATCGGTCAGATAATGCTGCAGGAAAACCGATGGACCGGATTACTTTTTATTATTGGTTTGTTTATCGGAAGCTGGCAATATGCCGTTGCTGCTATTTTAGCTGCTGCCGCTGGAACGGCTGCTGCAAAATTATTAAAATACAATCAACAGGAAATTAATGCCGGGCTGTATGGTTTTAGTCCTGCATTAGTTGGTGTAGTGTTAGTTTTTCTATTTGATGATTTACTGATTATCTGGTCTTTAGTAATTATCGGTGGAATTTTGGCAGCAATGATCCAGCATTTCTTTTTCACCAAAAAAATTCCGGCTTACACTTTTCCATTTATATTGGTTGCCTGGGCATTCATATTTATTATTCGCCAATACACGGATATATCACCATCTGAGTTACTCCAAATAAAATTTGCACCTGCTCAACTTGATGTTTTCCTGGCACCAACAAATGGCTTCGGCGAAGTAATTTTTCAGGCAGGTGCATTATCAGGAATTATATTTTTCATTGCAGTCTTTATAAACAGTCCGGTTGCAGCATTATATAGTTTAGCGGCATCTCTTTTAGGAGCAATATTATCTCTTACAAATGGTCAACCGATAGAACAAATTAATCTGGGACTGTTTGGTTTTAATGCTGTATTAACTGCCATTGTTTTTGCTGGAACAAAAAAGGTTGATGGACTTTGGGTATTAGCTGGAGCAGTCATTACAATAGTTATTCATAATCTTTTGATTGATTACCATGTTTTGGATGTAGTGGGCGGAGTATTAACATTCCCGTTTGTTGCAGGAACCTGGATAACTCTGTTAATACAAAAAATATTTACGAAGAATAAATAATAGTTTAGAATTTCAGAGCTGCTGTAAAAGCTTATTAAGTCAATAATATTTATTCAATTTTTTATCTGCCTTTTTCTTGTCGTACTTATATTTGGTAAGAATGCTGTCAACAAACCAATTAAAGGCAGATAAGAACATAGGTAAAAAACAAAATATATATTGGTATGATCAATCAGGTTACCGATCAGAGCTGAACCCAATCCGCCCATTCCAAATGCAAATCCAAAAAACAATCCGGCAACCAATCCAAGTTTACCCGGTATAAGTTCCTGTGCATATACAAGTATAGCAGAAAAAGCGGAAGCCAGAATCACCCCGATTGGTATTATTAAAGCTGTAGTCCAGAATAGATTTGCATAAGGTAGTGCAATTGCAAAAGGTGCAGTACCCAAAATGGAGACCCAGATTACATATTTTCTGCCGATCCGATCTCCAATTGGTCCTCCTAACAGGGTACCGATAGCGATAGAAAATAAAAATATAAAAAGATAAACCTGAGATGTCTGAACAGATACATTAAATTTTTCCATTAGATAAAAAGTAAAGTAACTGGTAATGCTTGCCATATAAAAATATTTAGAAAAAATCAGGATTAACAAAACAGCCACAGCTATTATAACTTTACGCTTTGGCAGTTTATTATCAAAAGACTCCCAGGTTTTTTTTTCTGAAAGATGAAGCTTTAAAAGATAATTTTTATACCATTTGCCCACACGCCGTAAAACTACAATTGCAACTAAAGCAATTAATGTAAACCATAAAATACTCCGCTGACCATAAGGCACAATAATCCAGGCAGCAAGCAAAGGTCCGAAAGAACTTCCGGCATTTCCACCAACCTGAAAAACTGATTGTGCTAACCCTCTTCTGCCTCCCGATGCTGCATTAGCCATCCGTGATGATTCCGGGTGAAAGATAGAAGAACCTGTACCGATTAACGCAACAGATATTAAAATGAAATAAAAGTGATTTGCAAAGGATAGTAAAGTTAATCCAGTAAGTGTTATAGTCATACCAATTGCCAATGAGTACGGCTGAGGCTTTTTATCAGTGTAAAATCCAACCAATGGCTGAAACAATGAAGCGGCAAACTGAAAGGTAAGAGTTATTAATCCGATTTGCGAAAAAGTTAAATTGTAATTAGTCTTTATAATCGGATAGATAGAGGGAATTAAAGACTGCAAAGTATCGTTTAATAAATGAGAAAAGCTTAGCGCAAATAAAACCGAGAATACGGTAGCACTGTCTTTATTGAATTCTGAAAAGTGTTTACTCATAAAGTAAAAATTTTTTTACCGGCAAAAGTAATAAAAAGAATACTATAATTAATTTGTCAGCCGTTAATTATCTTTCAGAATATTTTCATAATACGTTTTATTGTTTAACAGTCTCTCCTCTTGCAAGAAATAGATAAGAGTGAGTCTTTTTAGTTTGGACAGATATGACAACTCAATGTTTATAAAATATTTTCTTCGCTATCTCTGCACTTAAAATATATCCGGCGATAATGATACCGATTAACAAAAGAAACATTGGGGGCAGCGAAATGAATCCAAACAATTCAATCAGCGGAGAAACGGGGATAAAAAGTGTAAACACAATTATCGCAAAGGTTGTAATGATAAGATATTTACCTGGTTTGCTTTTAAAGAATGGTTTTCTTGTCCGTACCACAAGCACAATAAGAACTGCAGAAACAACTGACTCAAGAAACCAGCCGGTGCGGAATTGAATCTCATCAGCATTCAACAGTAAAATTAAAACAGCAAAAGTCAAATAATCAAACACTGAGCTGATCACACCAAAAGTCATCATAAATTTCCGGATGAATTTTATGTCCCACCTTCTTGGCTTCTCAATCCAATCTGAATCAACATTGTCAGTTGCAATTGTCATTTCCGGCAGGTCAGTTAATAAATTGATCAGCAATATTTGTTTGGGAAGAAGCGGCAGAAAAGGAAGAAACAAAGAAGCACCGGCAACACTGAACATATTTCCAAAATTTGCACTGGTAGCCATAAAAACATATTTAATAGTATTGGCAAAAGTTGTACGCCCTTCCAGAATTCCGCTCAACAAAACTTCTAAATCAGTTTCAAGTAAAACAATGTCAGCAGCTTCTTTTGCAACGTCCACAGCTTTATCAACTGAAATACCTACATCAGCAGCATGCAATGCTGAGGCATCATTTATTCCATCGCCCATATAACCAACCACATTACCGGCTTTCTTTAAAGCAAGGATTATTCTTTCCTTTTGATTCGGCTCAACTTCAGCGAAGATTTTTATATTATTAACACTGCGGTATAAAGCTTCATCACTTAACTTACGAATTTCTGTTCCGGTTATAATTTTTGTGTCCTTCAGCCCGATTTTTTTGCTAATGCTTTCAGCCACCAGTTTATTATCACCGGTAATGATCTTAAGAGAAACACCTGTTTTACTTAAGCCGGATATAGTTTCAATTATATTTTTCTTCGGCGGATCATAAAGTAAAATGAAACCGAGAAATGTCATCGCCTTTTCAGAATCTATTTTGATGGTAGAATTCTCAGTTACTTTTTTATAACCAATTCCCAAAACCCTGTATCCATTACCACTCATTTCGGAATAGTAATTATTTATTTTCTCCAGACTGCTTTCTATTTTTTCTATTTTTCCATTTTCTTTTTCTATAAAATCACAGATTTCAACTACATTACTCAATGCACCTTTGGTTATAATAATATTTTCATTTTTAACTGCCACAAGAATGCTTAATCTCTTTCTCAAAAAATCATACGGTATTTCATCAAGTTTTTTGTAATCAGAGAGATTAACTTCCTTGTAATTAATTATCGCTTCATCAATTGGATTGACAAATCCAGTCTGAAAATTGGCATTTAGCTGAGCATAAAGCATAACTTTGTCATTGGTTTTGCCGTCTGCATCCGCAAAAGAATAGATGTTTACTTTTCCTTCGGTTAACGTACCGGTTTTATCTGAACATAAAACATTCATACTGCCAAAGTTTTCGATTGAATTAAGTTTTTTTACAATCACTTTTTTCTCTGCCATTCGTTTTGCGCCATGCGAAAGATTTATACTTATAATTGCCGGCAGTAATTGAGGTGTAAGCCCAACAGCTATTGCGAGTGAAAAGAGAAATGAATCTACAATTGGCTTTTGCAAATAAACATTAAGAGCAAAAATCAGAAAGATCATAACAAGAGTAACTTCCATCAAAAGAAATCCAAATTTCTTTATTCCAAGTTCAAACTCAGTTTCTGTCAGTCTTAATTTCAATCTTTCTGAAACTTTTCCAAATTCAGTGTTGATTCCGGTTTTAACAACTACAGCTTTGCCGTTACCGCTAACAACATGAGTACCCATAAAAAGAGAATTAGTTCGCTGGCTTAATGCAGTTTCATTGCTTAATACCGAAACGCTTTTTTCAACCGGATAAGTCTCTCCTGTCAGAGTTGATTCGTCAACAAAAAGATCTTTGGAAGAAATGATAAGAGAATCCCCCGGCACAACTGAGCCTGCAGAAAGAATTATTATATCACCAGGTACAATCTTTTCAACAGCAATTTCTTTTTCCTGAGCATTACGAACTACTCTTGTTTTTATTTGAACTATTTCCAGAAGCTTTTGAACGGCACTTGCGGCTCCTTTTTCCTGCCAGAAGCCGAGCACTCCGCTAATAAAAATTATTGTTAAAATAATAATCGCATCTACAGTATCATCGAGAAATATTGAAAGTACAGCAGCAAAAATTAAAATAATAATAATAGGACTTTTAAATTGAGCTGTTAAAAGTGTAAACGTATCAATTTTTTTCTTTGGCTTTAATCTGTTTAATCCTGATTGCTCTAATCTTTTATCAGCTTCAGAATCAGAAAGACCATTTACATTGGTTTCAAGCTCCCTTAGTATTCCATCGGTTGAAATACTCCAGAAACCGGAGAGATTTATTTTTTCCAATTAGTTACCTGCCGCAAAATAAAACTTAGGAATAAAACTGTGATATTATTAATTAAAAAAAGTATTTTGTTATTTTACTTTACTTAAACTAAGAATCCTGACTATTATATAAAAAGGATTAATTATTTGATTCTGATTTATAATTAAATCTAAAAATGATGTCTGAATAAACAAGCAACGGAGTATTTATGCCAAGTTTAATTCATGTTGAAAAACATTTTAATGCTAACTACACTGTAAGAGATATTGTAATTGGCATGTCTGATGGATTGACAGTTCCATTTGCATTAGCCGCAGGTTTAACCGGTGCAATAGCTGCAAGCTCATTGGTAATAACTGCTGGTCTTGCCGAGATTGCTGCAGGCTCAATTGCAATGGGGCTTGGAGGCTACCTTGCAGCAAAGAGTGATTATGAACATTACTTCAGCGAAAAGAAGCGCGAAGAATATGAGGTTAAAGAATTACCTGATGCAGAAAAAGAAGAAGTATCAGAAGTCTTTAGAAAATATGGACTTTCAGAAAAAGAAATACAGCCAATTCTTGACAAGTTTGAAAAAAATCCTAAAAACTGGGTGGAGTTTATGATGATGTATGAATTAGGATTAGAAGAGCCCGATAAAAAAAGAGGACTTATAAGTGCATTAACAATTGCTTTATCTTATATCGTTGGCGGTATGATTCCGCTTTCACCTTACTTCTTTGTTGAGCAGGCAAGTGAAGGATTAACAATCTCAGTAATAATGACTTTAACTGCATTATTAATTTTTGGATTTGTTAAAGGAAAATTCACCGGTGCAAAACCAATTATCAGTGCAATTCAAACCGTGGTGATTGGCGGTATAGCTGCAACTGCTGCATTTCTTTTGGCAAAATTTATCGGTTGATAAAATGCTTATTGATTATTTGATTGGACAAATAGTATATGGATAAACTTACATTATATAGTTATCTGCGTTTATCACTTGCAAAAAAATATCTTTCACTCAGTGCTGTCGCAGATTGTCTTTTAGACTCAAAATTAAGTTAGTAGAAATAAAATATTCCACCATCCATAGTTTATTTTGAGTTCATCTCAACTTTACCTTATAAGGGAATGGCTGATTGATACATACAAGCTGATGTTGATTTTCTCTCTGAATATTTTCATAAATCGTTTTATTATTTACGAGTCTCTCCCTCTATTGCAAGAAATAGATTAGAGTGAGTTCTTATTATTTTGGACAGATATGATAAAATAACAACACTTGTTAAACCACAAATTTCAACTCATTAATCCCGCCTATTTAAACAAAACGTTGACCGTTTAAATACTCCGCTTATCATTTATGCTTTGATAGTTAGAACACGAGGCGATAATTTTACAACCGCTATATTTGCAGCTATCTTTTGTATTTAAACTAACTGTAATTATCAAACATATAATTAGTGGAAAATGTTTAAGCATTAGTTAGTTTAAATTTTTATTTTCTTAATAATGGAAAAATTGCCGGAGATATTTTTATGATCAGAATTGTGCTGATATTTTTAACTGTTACGCTTACCATTCTGCCGCAGCAAAAGGATATCATCTATCTTTCGTGGAATGAAGTAATTGATAAGGCACTTACCGATAATCTAAGTATCAAATCTAAACGATTGGATTATGACGCTCAGAATCTGGAAGTCTGGCGGGCATATTCTAATTTTTTGCCAACTGTAAATTATCAAGGTATCGGCACTTATAATATTGAGCTGCCAACTATTGTTTTTATGGGACAGAAATTTACAATGGGTACAAAATATGTTTTTCAACACTCGATTGATGCTACCCTGCCGATCTTTACAGGCGGTTCCAGATTTTTTAATGTTAAAGTTCAGACTTTATTAAAAAAATCTTTGAGTGAAGAGCTTAAAGGAAAAGAAGAAGATGCGGTATTGCAAACATTGCAGGCTTATTACGGAATTATCCTTGCAAATGAATTAAGCAAATCATCGAAAGAAGCTGTAGAGGTTGCTGAATCAAACTTAAAGCAGGTAAAATTTTTCTACGAAGAAGGATCTGCTACTCAGCTTGATCTTCAACGGGCGCAGGCGCAATACTATTCAACTTTACCATTATTTGAAAGTGCAGAATCAAACAGAATCTTATCATATCAGACTCTGAAAATGCTTTTGGATATTGATCTTAGTGATTCACTTGTTGTATCAGATTCCTTATCAGCAAAAGATTTTTTAAGCGAATTCAGAAATGAAGGACTTGGTGAATTAAAAATGCTGTCATTTGAAAACAGCAGCCAGCTTAAAGCAATTAACTATAAATTTGATGCAACTGATCAAAGCGAATATCTTTCAATCTCAGCATTCTTACCCACAATTGCACTTTCAGCTAACATCCAGCATCAGGCATTTTCTGATGAAGATAACATAAAGTGGAAAGATTTTATCCGCTCAAAGACAATCACTCTTATTGCATCCTGGCCTCTGTTTGAAGGCGGAAGAAGATTTATTGATTATCAGCTTGCAAGTATTAGAACCGATCAGATGCGGCTGCTTAAACATCAGACTGAGGTTCAGTTAAATGTAGAAGTAGAACAAAATTATTTTAAATATTCGGAAGCAGTTAAAAATATTAAAAGCCTTAAAGAAGCAATGGAGCAGTCAAAAGAAAGTTTAAGATTATCAAATCTTCTTTATGCCGAAGGAATGAGTACACAGCTTGATGTTTTAAATGCACAGCTTTTGTATAATAACAGCAGAGTTCAATATCTGCAGGGAATTTATAATTACAACATAATACAACTTCAATTACTTAAATCAATTGGAAAACTAAATACTATCTGGAACTAATATGAAGATTAAATATAAATACATAAGTCTTGGTTTATCGGTTTTATTATTAACACTTACCGGATGCGAAGGTAACAAGGAAGAGCAAAAAGAAAATTTAATTCCGGTTAAGGTTTATCAGGTTCAGCCTGAATCGCTTAAAGAGTATTTAAACATCACCGGAACAATCTCAGCTGCTAATGACCAAATTGTTTATAGTAAAATTTCAGAACGGATTGATCAGATATTTGTAAAGCCGGGTGATTTTGTAAAATCCAATCAAGTAATTGCCCGCCAATACAACGCACTTTTATCCCAATCAGTTGATGTTGCTAAAGCTAATCTTAAAAATACTGAAGCTCAGTTTGAACTTGCTCAACAAAACTTTAACAGGATTCAACGATTATTTGAGCAGAGAGCAGTAAGCCAGCAGCAATTTGATCAAGCAACATCTCAGTTTAAAGTAGCAAATTCTGCTCTTGACGCAGCACAGGCTCAATTAGAACAAGCCATAGAACAATTTGATAATAGTTTAATCAAGGCTCCGTTTAGCGGAGTGGCAGCAGCAGTTTTTGTTGAACTGAATCAGATGGTTACTGCAGGACAGCAAATTGCTCAGATAGTTGATCCCTCGTCAATGAAATCAAAACTGAAGGTAATCAGTAAAGACATTAAATATGTTAAGAAAGGACTTCCGGTTGAGATTGTAATTCCATCAGTACCCGATAAAAAATATAAAGGTAAAATAATTTCAGTTGATCAGGCAGTTGACCCGATTTCTAAGTCGTTAGAGATTGAAGTAGTGATTACAAATACGGATAATAATCTGAAGTCTGGTTTGTATGGTGAGTTTATGATTCCGATTAACGAAACTGATAATGTAGTTGTTGTTCCTGAAACAGCATTGTTGAGCCAGACAGAAGTTAAAATTAACAAAGGAACCGGAATGCAGGAGACTTTAAAGAAATATTTCTTATTTGTTGTCGAAGATAATAAAGCAAAGATTAAGGAAGTAACTGTCGGATTAATTAGTAATTCACGCGCTCAGATAACTTCAGGTATCAATTTTAACGATAAGGTGATAATAGTTGGGAATAACATCGTAAGGGACGATCAAGAAGTTCAAATCATTGATTAAGGATTTTTAAATTATGCTGTTAACAAAATTTTCTATAAACCGTAAAGTTACATTGCTGATGTTCTATGCTATCATATTAGCATTTAGCTTTTTTGCCTTCACTCAATTAAAGATAGACTTTTTTCCGGAGATTCAATTTCCTATCGCCGGAGTAATTACCAATTATCCGGGTGTTGGACCAAAAGATATCGAAACAACAATCAGCCGCCAGCTTGAAGAAGCAATTTCATCAGTTAAAAACATCAAGAAGGTAAGCTCACAGTCATTTACAGGAGCATCAATAATTATACTTGAGTTTAAGTATGGAACTGATATGAATCAGGCAGAAGTTGATATCAGGAAAAACATTGACTTTGTAAGAGACTTTTTACCCAAAGAAGCATCCGATCCGCTTGTCTTTGTGTTCGATCCTTCAATGAGCCCGATTATATTTCTGAGTCTGAGTTCGCAATATCTTGGTCAATCAGAATTGAGAAAACTTTCAGAAGACAGAATCGAGCCGATGCTTGAAAGAATTTCCGGAGTAGCATCCGTTGCCACAATCGGAGGTCTTCAAAGACAGATTAATGTAAATATAAACCCGACTCTTTTATCATCTTATAATTTATCGCCTTCTGAAGTTACAATTGCTCTGCAAACCGGCAGAGGTATTCAACCGGGCGGATCGCTTAAAACTGATGAAAAAACTTATCAGCTCACTTTATTGAGTGAATACACAACTATTGATCAAATAAAAAAAACTACTGTAGCCATCAGAAACGGAAGACCTGTTTATGTAGAAAATATCGCTGAGGTTGTTGATGGGTTTAAAGAGAATTCCACCGAAGCAAGAGCAGATTTTGGCGAAGGTTTAATGATAATTATTAATAAGCAATCTGATGCAAATACTGTTCAGACTTCTGAGCTTGTTAAAAATGAAATCCCGAATATTCTTAAACGGCTTCCACAGGGCACAAAATTAAATGTGGTATGGGCACAGTCAGAGTTTATAACCCGCTCAATTAATAATCTGCGCGATTCGGCATTAATAGCATTTGTTCTCGCATTTATAATTATTTACATCTTCCTGCTGAATATACGCGGCAGTATTATAATGGGTATATCAATGCCTATTTCTGTTTTAGCTACTTTTGCAGTTTTGTATGCAAGTGATATTACATTGAATATTATTTCAATGGCTGGATTAGCACTTGCTATCGGAATGCTGGTAGATAATTCTATCGTGGTTCTTGAAAATATATTCAGACACAGAGAGATGGGAAAAAGCAGAATTGAATCAGCAGATATCGGAGCTTCTGAAGTTGGCATGGCTATTACTGCTTCAACACTTACTACAGTTGCAGTTTTCCTACCGGTTCTGTTTGTTCCCAATATAACTGGGCAATTGTTTAAGGATATGGTGCTAACTATTACTTTTAGTTTGCTCGTTTCTTTGGTAGTTGCACTAACATTGGTTCCAATGATGGCTTCCAATATTCTTGAAATAGAAAAAATAAAATCAAACGGATGGCTGAACAAGATTAAGACAACGATTGGTAATACAATTGACAGTCTTTCAAAGTACTATCATAAAATTTTATTGTGGGCACTCAGAAAAAAGAAAACTGTGTTGGGCTCAGTTGGAATAGCCTTTATTATTTCAATTGTTCTTGCAGTATTAGCCGGAGCTGAGTTTTTACCTAAAACTGACCAAGGCTTTATTAATTTGATTGTAGAAGCTCCCGCAGGCAACCCGATTGAAAAATCAAGAGTAATTGTTTATAATCTTGAAGAAATAGTTAAGAAAGTAATTAAGCCGGAAGAACTTGAAAATGTATCGTTTATGTTCGGTACCCGTGAAGGTATTGGAGCATTCGGAAATACAGAAAGTACTATTGAAGCATTTATAAAACTCAAGCCTGTTAATCAAAGAAGCAGAAGCCAGTTTGAAATAAGCGATCTGATGAGAGAAAAATTAAATAAAATACCGGGCATAACTTATACTTTTCAGGAAACCGGAGGGTTCTCTACCGAAAAAGCAATCGAAGTAAAAGTTATTGGTTTTGATATTGACGGCGGAATCAAAATAGCAGAGCAAATTAAATCCCGTATGCAAAAGATAAAGGGATTTGTGGATATCGGATTAAATGTAAAACAAACCACTCCCGAACTTCAGGTAAATCTTAACTACAATATGTTAAATTCATTTCATCTTTCAACTCTGCAGGTTGCATCAAATATCTCCACTGCAATACAGGGAACAGTTGTATCAAGACTAAGAGAAGAAGGTGATGAGTACGATATACGTGTTCAGTTTGCAAAAGAATTCAGGAATAAAAAAGAAGCACTCAGTAATATTCAAATCCCACTGCCAACAGGCGGCTTTACAACTTTAAGTGAAATTGCACAGATAAATGAACTTGAATCAGCACCAACAATCTTCAGAGAAAATCAGAACAGATTTGTTTCTGTAGGTGCAGACTTATCAGGTCTTGAACTTTCAAAGGCAATAAGTGAAGTAGAAAAGATAATTAATTCAACTCCTGTTCCGTCAGAGTATCAGGTAATAATCGGCGGCTCAGCCGAAGATCAGCAGGAGGCATTCTTTTATCTTGGCTTAGCTTTTATTGCTGCTATACTTTTAGTTTATATGATAATGGCAGCCCAATTTGAATCTCTGGTTGACCCTTTGATAATTATGTTTACTGTTCCTCTTTCAGTAATTGGAGTATTTCCATTTCTATTTATTACAGGTACAACATTGAGTGTAATGGCATTAGTAGGCTTAATTATGCTTGTTGGTATAGCAGTTAACAATGGTATCGTACTTGTTGATTACATCAACCAGATTAAAAGAGGCGGGTTATCCTTGTATGACGCAGTTGAGAAAGGAAGTCTGGCAAGGATGCGTCCGGTTCTAATGACTGCTTTAACCACAATACTTGGAATGGTGCCACTTGCAATTGAACTTGGAGAAGGTGCAGAAACCTGGTCACCGCTTGCAAGAGCAGTAATAGGCGGATTAACTGCAACTACTGTTTTAACCTTAGTTGTGATACCAATATTGTATATTGTTTTTGAACGCGCAGGTGAAAAAGTAAAAGCATACTTTAAGAAAAGAAGAGTAGCTAAAGCAAGCTGATCTTATGAAACAATTCAATTGTTAAAGGATGTTTGACTATCAGAAGTTTATAAAAAACTGCAGCTGATTGAAATGATGTAAAAATAAAAAAGCTCTTAAAATCAGGGCAGTTTTAAAAGCACGGCAAACTCAAATTGCTTAGAACTTTCTTTTACAATAATAAAGAGCTTTTTACTTATCAGTACTGTGTTAAGATGTTGGCTGGGGAATAGATTCTCAGCCAATAACCGACAAACCAATTTAGTCGCTATTCCCTGCTTTGATGAGCTTCATTTTTATTGCAACACAACTTGGGCAGGCGATTTTGTATCCTAGTTTGAGTAAATCAGATTCATAAACCGAACCGATTATATCGCCTGTTATAGAGCCGAACATTTTTACCCCACTAACTCATCCGCAATCAATTCAGCTTGCTTCAAAACTGTATCAATTGCTTTCTGCTGCTTGTCCGGTGGATAACCATATTTTGTAAGTGTTCGCTTTACTAACACCATTAGTTTTGCTCTTGCACTTTCTCGGATTGTCCAGTCTATCGTTGCATTCTTTTTTACTTTGTCAGCAATATCTCTTGCAATTGTTTTTAACACTTCATCACCCAAAACTTTTACTGCACTATCATTAGTTTCAAGTGCATCGTAAAAGGCTAATTCAGCTTCAGACAACCCAAGTTTCTTTGCATCTTCATCTGACGACTTAACTTCTTTTGCAATCCTTATCAGCTCTTCAATAATCTGTACAGTGGTCAGTAAGTTGTTCTGGTATCTCTTAATTGCAGTTTCCAGCATCTCTAAAAACTTTTTGCTCTTTACGATATTAGTTCTTAATCTCGATTTAATTTCATCATTCAAAATTTTCTTCAACAGTTCGAGAGCAAGGTTTTTATGAGTCATCCCCTGAACTTCCTGCAAAAACTCATCTGATAAAATTGATAGATCAGGTTTTTCAATTCCTGCTGCAGCAAATATGTCAACAACTTTATCAGAGCTTATCGCCTGATCAACTATCATCTTAATAGCTGTGTCAAATTCTTTTGCAGTTTTTCCCTTGCCTTCAATTTCAAACTTAACCAATCTTGCTTTCACTGCCTGGAAGAATGCAACTTCTTCTTTTATCTCCATCGCTTGCGGATGCGGCATTGATAAAGAAAATGCCTGACTTAACAATGTTACTTCCCTGATAAATCTCTCTTTTCCTTTTTCCAATCCAAGAATATGTTCTTCTGCTTGAAGAATTATCGAAAGTTTTTCATTCGGCGTACCTGTGAAGAAACGATTGTAATTAAACTTGAATTGTCCTTTGTAATAAGCCTCCGGCTCTTCAACCAAAATATCTTTTTGTGTTTTACTCTCTTCATTAAACATCTGTTGGACTATCTCCAGTTTTTCCATCATCACTTCAACAGCTTGTTCAATATCTTCTGTCGGATCACCTTTGCCGCCCGAATCAGAATAGAATGACAATGCCTTTTTCAAATCAGTTGCAATGCCGAGATAGTCAACTACCAATCCACCCGGTTTATCTTTGAATACACGGTTCACTCTTGCAATAGCCTGCATTAACGAATGTCCACGCATTGGCTTATCAATATACATTGTGTGAAGACAAGGAACATCAAATCCTGTTAGCCACATATCAATCACTATTACAATCTTCAGAGGGTCATTCGGGTCTTTCATTCTGTCTGCTAAATCTCTTCGCTGCTGTTTTGTTGTATGATGTTTTGCAAGAACAGGACCATCTGAACTCGCAGCAGTCATTACTACTTTTATTTTTCCCTTTGCCAGATCTTCATTACACCATTCCGGTCTTAATGCAACAATCTCATTAAATAACTCAACTGCAATCCTTCGACTCATAGCAACAATCATTGCTTTACCATCAAAAACATTCTGACGTTTTTCAAAATGATCAACAATATCCCTTGCTAAATTTTTTATTCGCTTCTCATTTCCAACTATTGCTTCAAGCTTTGACCATTTTGCTTTTGCTTTCTCCTTTTCTGTAATCTCTTCATCACGTTCAAGCTCTTTGTCAAATTCTTCTATTAAATGTTTTCCTTCTTCATCAAGATTTACTTTTGCCAACCTGCTTTCATAATAAATTTTAACCGTTGAGCCGTCTTCAACAGATTTAGCTATATCATAAATATCAACATAATTGCCAAACACCTGTGGAGTGTTAATATCCGTTCCTTCAATCGGAGTTCCGGTAAATCCAATGTAAGTTGCATTCGGTAATGCATCACGCATATACTTCGCAAATCCATAAGCTATTCGCTGACCAACCACCTCTTTACTTTCTTTATTAACTATATCTTTTAACGATGCCTGAAATCCGTATTGTGTTCTGTGAGCTTCATCTGCAATTACAATTATGTTGCGTCTGTCTGAGAGCTGATCATAAACTTCTTGCCCTGTGTCGGGTAAAAACTTTTGAATGGTAGTAAAAACTATTCCTCCGCTTGCAACTTTTAGCAGTTGTTTTAGATGATCTCTGTTTTCTGCTTGAACGGGTTCTTGTCTTAACAATTGTATTGAAGAAGCGAATGTATCAAACAACTGATCATCAAGATCATTCCGGTCAGTGATTACAACAATTGTTGGATTTTCCATTTCAGGTGATGTTATAAGTTTACCAGCATAGAAAACCATACTTAAACTTTTTCCTGATCCTTGTGTATGCCATATAACTCCTGCTCGTTTATCGCCAGAGTTACCCTCACCTCTGTCCTCTCCCATAGGGAGAGGAAGTGCGGATGATATAGTTTCTAGAACAGACTTTGTATTGTTTAGTAGTTCTTCATTCTTAAATCTTAATACACGATTACCAAGTGACGATAAGTATTTGTCTCTTTTGCTATCGTGTTTTTGTTGTTCCTTTGAATTATGAATCTCACCATCGAATTCAATAATGAGTTTATGTTCATTACAGTAGAAGTCAGCCACGTAAGGACCAATTTGATGCTGCCGTCTGAATTTCAGATTTAAAAATTTTCTATTTCGGATTAACTCCCAAAATATTTCTTCAGCTTTCGTCTGATTCTTCCTGAGTTCTCTCGCCTGTTCTATTAGTCCACTAAATTTAAAACCACCACGATAATTTCTCTTGCTTTCTGTCCTATTTCCCTCCCTTTGGTAGGGATTATGGGAGGGTTGATAGCCAATTGCCCTGATAGTGCTATCAATAGCTTTGTTGACTGCATAGTACTGATGATATGCTGCTAATATTTTTTCTGTATGTATCTGTAATACACCCTCACCTTGTCCTCTCCCAGTGGGAGAGGATTTAGGAGTGGGTTTCATATACTTCTGAAAGACGATAAAGTTTCTTGTTATATCAAGGAGAGTTTTTGGATTTAACATTCCGCTGATGAGTGTTTCTAACTGTGGTTTGAAACGCGATGCCTCTTTCTCTCCTTCAGCACTTTTCCAGGCAGTGAAACGATTAATTCCTGCAGATACACTACCTGCTTTACATTCCAGTCCATCCGATATTACACAAACAGCATTATATGTAAACAGTCCTGGTATTATTGCTTTGTAAGTTTGTATCTGGTTGTAAGCGGATTCTATTGTTGCGCTTTCATCTGCAGGATTTTTTAACTCGATAACAACTAAAGGAATACCATTAACAAAAAGTAAAATATCCGGACGTTTGTTCTGGTTGTTTTCAACGATTGTGTATTGGTTAACAACAAGAAACTGATTGTTTTCAATATTTTCAAAATCTATTAATGCAATTTCGTAGCTTCTCTCGTAGCCATTCTGCTGATAAGGTATTTTTACTTTCTCAATTAGCTCTTTATGAAATGTTTCGTTGTTGTGAAGAATGTCCGTTGAATAAATGCGTAGTATTTTTTGTATTGCCTGTTCCTGTGCTTCTTTTGGAATGTGGGAATTGATTACTGAAACTGCTTTGCGTAAACGATCTGTTAAAATTATCTGTTCGTAGTTCTCGCGTTCGGCTTTTTCTCCTTCCGGTGAAATTACCGAGCCGTGAATATATTCCCAGCCGAGTGATTGAAGCTGTTCAATTGCTGCTTGTTCTACTTTATCTTCGGTGATGGGTTTCATATTAATTGTCAGAATCAGAATTCACTGAATTTTAGAATTTTCAGAATTTTTATCTGAATATTTTGGATTAAATATCAATTTGTACTGTAAACTTTGTGAACCGAAATTAATCAACAATCCTAATGGAAAATCATAAGCTACTACATAATTCTTTGCTTGTGCAATATGAACATCCTCAAGATTTACTAATGCTTTTAATTCAATAATAACTTTATTTTCAGCTACAAAATCTGCTCGTCTTGTTCCAACCTCTATTCCTTCATAATATATCTTTTGTTCTTGTTCTCTTGCAAATTCAATATTAGCTCTTTCAAGTTCGATTGCCAAACATCTTTGATAAATTACTTCCTGAAAACCTGGTCCCAAAGTATTATGAACCTTCATTGAGCAGCCAATTATTTTATATGTTAGATCATCTTTTTCCATTAAAATATCCTGTTAATCCTTTAATCCTGCAAATTCTGATTCAGACATTTTTCACTCTTATTTCTCCACTCATCAACTTGGGTAATAGTGTATCCCGTAGTTGTGTGAGTGTGCGGATTTGGTTTTGATTAAATTCTATTTTATTAAGTATTGATTCAAATTCATTTTTATAAATTTCTAATTTATCTCTTGGTGGAACTTTGAATGAAATACTTTTAAGACCAACTATTGTAAGAGCTTCTTGTGTACTTCCAATAGTTATTGATGCGAGTTGTTCTTTTCCAATTATTGAATTTAACCAGAGATATATTATTGAGCTTGGGAGTAATTTGAAATCTTTAAACCAAGTTAAGTTCCCATCTTTGAAATAAAATTTGTCATCCTTTCTTACTCTGTATGTGACACCCAGAGTACCAACCGAAGTCATTAATATATCGCCTTCTCGTGGAGCTCCAAATTTTTCTTGTATTTCATTAAACCTTTCTTCCGAAATGAATAATTCGCTATCTGTACTTCCTGCATTATGCAATTCAATAATTTCCTTGCTTCTATAAAATGGTACACCAAAAGAAACATATTCAGAATAGTAAATTCGTTTACTTGAAGTAATAGTAAGTATTTCTCCGAGTGTCTTTTCCTCCCAACTCTCATCTGCTTTAATATTTCCCTCCCTTTGGGAGGGATTATGGGAGGGTTGAGGTCTCTCCTCAATAAACCACTGCCTGAAAAGTGTTTCTGCAAGTGCTTCAAGTGTTTTGTTTTGGCGGTGGAGGAAATCTATTTTGTCATCTAAACTGCTGAGGATTGAGGTGATAGATTGTTGTTCAGGCAAAGTTGGTAACAGCAAGGGAATACTTTCTACAACTTTCCTTTCAGCAATATTTATCTGCACGGAGCCGTGAGAGACTTGCGATATCAATTCCAATCCCATTTTTGAAGAAAGAAAATAGTATAAATAATCTAAAAATACTTTTTTTACATCTGGTCTTAATATGAGTAAGGCTTGACTTATAATTCCTTTCGGATCTTCTTCCTTAATTACTGAAATTTTTCCAAAAGTACCTGAACAACTAATAATCAAATCATTCGTTCTTACTTGAAATCTTTTAAGTTGTTCAAATTTTTCTTCGTCAATAAAGAAACGAAATTCTCTAGAATTGTAAATTGCATTTTTCTGTTCATAAACTGGGATACCATTTGTTTTCATTTCTCCTCGCAGTAGTGAGGAGCCAAACGGTCCACGAATATATCCTTTTGGTTCTAACAATTCACCTAACGAAGTTTTTTTCCACTCACCCATTATTCACCAACCAATTAAAAGTCTGAACTGTGATTTTTATGATTAAAGAATTTGCCAGATTATTATTATATAAATCACAGAAATCATTTAATCCCATAAATCCCGGTTCAGACAATTTACAGGAAGTGTTACCGGCAAATTGATACACAAATAATGAGCCGGGGATTTTGAGAGTGTTGTAGAGCATTTTATTATTCACTACTGACTATTATTTAATTGTTCTATTCTCTGATAGATATCTTCTACAATCCATTCAGCAAATACTTCAGCAAGTTTAGAAACCTCAACACCTTCGGGGATTTGATGATACAACTTTTCAATAAATACACCTGCAACTCCTTCAACCTCACAAGTATAACTATAGTTACCAAGTTGAATGGCTAATCGTTTATTTATATCAAAAGCCCGGATTCCCGCCTTCTTAAAACCGTGTAACTGAACTTCAATTTTCATCGTGTGACACCGAAACCGGAGGCTGTTTTGAAGGTGACTCGCTGCGTCTTCATCGGTTTGATGCCCCTGACTATCAGTCCAGATAAAAAAATCAAAGCTTTCGAACAAAGGGATAACATCTTTCTTAAGTGACTCATAAATATTTTGCTTTAGGGGTAGAACAAACTCTTTGAATACTTTCGAAGTATTTTCCGGAGAAAGTTTTTCTTTCACCTCTTCACTTTTTAATCCACTGAGCAGCTGTTTTAGCTTATTTAACTTTTTATCAATTGGTTTTACCAATTTCTTAACTTCAATTTCCATTGCTTCTTCTAATTCTTCAACAGTAGGCAATTCCCTTATTATCTCTTTTGGTAGTTTGTTACTAATCGTATATTCAGCAATGCCCATAGGTTTTGAACTATTACGCAACGCATATTCTACAACCATTCCATCTTTTGTTTTACATAAAATTAATCCTATGCTTTGCTCGTCATCCTTGTTTTTCAGTTGTTCATCAGCTAGACTGAGATAGAACTCCATCTTACCTTTATATTCAGGTTTAAACTCATCAATCTTAAGATCAATCACGATATATCTTTTTAATCTGGTATGATAGAACAATAGATCGAAATAATATTCCTTTTCACCAAGCATAATTTTGTATTGCCTGCCCATGAACGCAAACCACTCACCTAGTTCCAGCAAAAACTTTGTCATCTGATTAGTCAGGGCATCTTCAAGATCCCGTTCAGTTGCTTCTTTCCCGAGATAAACAAACTCAAACTTATATGGATCTTTAAAAACTTGCTGAACCAATTCAGAATTTGAAGGTGCAATAGTTGTTACAAAATTGGTTTGAATTTTCCCTTGCCTTTTGTGCAGCTCAGATTCAATCTGGTGAATCATTACATTTCTACTCCAACCGTTTTCTATAGTTTTCTCTATGTAGAAAAGACGAATCTCCGGATCTTTAACTTTATCAAGCAGTGTTGTGTGATGATACCAGCTTAATTGTGCAAGTGTGCCCTGCACAAATTTACTTTTATCTGCTTTTTCCAATTGTGCAGGCGACACCTGCACAATTTCAGAAGCTTTGATTTCTCCCTGATTTAGCTGTTTTTCTGATAGGTTTTTGAAGTTTGGGTAAGCATCAGCAAATGCCCTCATATATTTTAGATTTCTGACAGACAATCCTTTCATATCTGGAAATTCTATCCTTAAATCGCTGGACAATCTATCAATAACTTTAGTGCCCCAACCTTCAGTTGCCTGCTGTTCAATGATAGTTTTACCAACTTCCCAATAAATTTCCAACAGTTGAGTATTGACTGAATAGACAGCCTTCGTTCTGGCTGATAGAATTTTCTCCTTTAGCTGTTTTAAAATTTCTTGATAATTTCTGGGAAGGTTTGTCATATTTTAATCTTATTAAGATTATCAATTATAGTTTTATTCAATTGATCTTCTTCAGCAAGCTGTTTTTCTAATTCAGCTTTTAGTGATGTGAAGCGTTCAACGAAGTTAAAATCATCTTCATCATCAGGTAAACCGACATATCTTCCAGGAGTTAAAACATAGTTAAGCTCTCTAACTCTTTCTACAGATTCACTCTTACAGAATCCTGCAATGTCTTCATACC
This sequence comes from Ignavibacterium sp., assembly GCA_032027145.1. Lineage (NCBI taxonomy): Bacteria > Pseudomonadati > Ignavibacteriota > Ignavibacteria > Ignavibacteriales > Ignavibacteriaceae > Ignavibacterium > Ignavibacterium sp. The sequence goes on from JAVSMP010000001.1 coordinate 325,635, forward strand.
CTTCGACTCCGCTCAGGGTGCCGCTTTCTTTACTTCTCCAAGCGTGATAGGTGTTTGCAATTTTACTTATATCATCAGGACTTAAATCACGGTTACGTCTGTTAACAAGAAATCCAAGATTACGAGCATCAATGAATAAGATTTCATTCACCCTCACCCTGCCTATCCCATTGGGAGAGGAGATATTTCGAGCACGGGATAAGAACCATAGGCAGGCAGGAATTTGTGTATTTAAGAATAGCTTCGTTGGCAGATTGACTATGCAATCAACCAAGCCTTTTTCAATCAGTGCTTTTCTTATTTCACCTTCATTATTTGTCTGAGAAGTAAGAGAGCCTTTGGATAGAACAAATCCAGCTTGTCCAGTTGGTGAAAGATGATAAATGAAGTGCATTATCCAGGCATAGTTAGCATTGCCCGGCGGAGGAATTATCTTCTGACCCAACACGCTCCAGCGTGCATCATTTTGTAAAAGTTCGCCGCTCCAATCACTGTCATTAAACGGAGGATTAGCCAAAACAAAATCTGCTTTAAGATCTTTATGTGCATCGTTTAAGAAACTTCCTTCATTATTCCACAAAACATTACTGCTGTCAATTCCACGGATTGCAAGATTCATTTTACACAAACGCCAGGTAGTCTGGTTGCTTTCCTGTCCGAAAATAGAAATTCTATCTTTTGGATTAAGCTTTAATCCGTTTCCGTTTTTCTTTTTATAATGATCTGAATGAGCTTCGATAAATTTTTCACTTTGCACAAACATTCCACCACTGCCGCAGCACGGATCAAATACTCTTCCTTCATAAGGTTCAAGCATTTGAACAAGTAATTTTACAACACTGGTTGGAGTGTAGAACTGTCCGCCTTTCTTTCCTTCAGCAAGAGCAAACTGTCCAAGGAAATATTCGAATACTTTCCCTAGGATGTCTTTACTTTGTGCTTCCTTTGTTCCAAGAGTTGCACTGCTGAACATATCAACCAGTCCACCAAGACTTTGCTTATCAAGTTTTTCTTGAGCATATACTTTAGGCAGAACACCTCTAAGAGATTTAGGATTATCCTTCTCGATAGCATCCATTGCATCGTCAATATCTTTTCCGATAGTTGGAAGCTTTGCACGACCTTGAAGCCATTTCCATCGAGCAATTGGCGGAACATAAAAAACATTTTCTGCAGTGTATTCATTTTTATCTTCGGGATCAGCACCTTCGCTTTTCTGAGCAACTAGTTTCTCATACTGTTCTTCAAAAGCATCGGATATGTATTTAAGAAAGATAAGTCCAAGAACTACATGCTTATACTCTGCTGCATCCATATTCTTGCGGAGTTTATCGGCAGCTTTCCATAGTTTTATTTCGAGAGGTTCTTCTTGAGTGGAATTGTTTTTCTTGGCCATAGTCGTATCTAATAAATTCAGAATTCTTAATTTTTATTTTTGAATTATATTCAGTCATACCCACCAACTCAGCACCCCCGTTAAAGAAAAGTATTATGAAGGGAGTGTAATTTCTTACAATTAACATAGCCATTATACCGAGCCAATGATTATCAAAAATTACAGTCCAAATTAAAAAAATGTTTCAATTAAGTCTAACATTTTTTGTTTTATAATTAACGGACATTCCTTGGTATAAGAAAGATATACTAACAACTAATCAGGAGTGTTACTATGTCTTTCACCATTGGCTGCGATCCAGAGTTGATCTGTCATCGCAACGGTCAGTTTATTCATGCTCATAATTTTTTCAAAAGCAATTCTTCATTCGGTTCAGACAGTGCTGAGAATGTGGCTGAATTGCGCCCCGGCTTTTCTGATTCCCCGGTTGATCTGACATCAAAGATTTATCAGATATTAGAATACTGTCTTGATAAAGCACCAAACCTTGAGTTCTACTCAGGACATTTTGTTGAAACTAAGAAGATGATTCTACTCAGATAAAAATTGGGGGCTACGGCTACTTTTTATTTCCCATAGCCAGGAGTAAAATCAGTTCGAGCGGTTTTAACTAAATGGAGTTAGCTATGTAAATAAAGGCAGGTCCTCACCTGCCTTATTAAAATGACTTTAGAAATTTTTAATTAAACTCAACATTGCTAAATGAATCAAATGCCCTTCATATTCTAAACCAAATCCGGAAAAATCAGTTGATTCATATCTTTTTTCTTCACCAACACCAGCACCCGGAAAGATTTTAAATTTTCTGTTTTCTAACTCATCAAAAAAATCATTAGTCTTGTAGACAGCCTCAACTTTATCAAGTTTTTTCTCTTTTGGTTTTAAATGCAATGCTTCGCCGCTTACTCCTTTTAAGATCTTCGGGAAATATTCACAATAAATATCCTGTCTATTAAATACTTCAACATCCAGTATATTTTCATTTATAAAAACTGCTAAACCATTGGCTTTATCAGAATAAGAAAATTGATTGGTTACAGACTCAAATTCTTTTTTCTTATTATCAAACACATCTGAAAGATTTGAAGTAAATGACGCGACTGATTGTTTTAAACAACAGTTTTCAACTTCGTGCCAGATTTCACTTTGATTTGCATAATGACCTGCCTCTGTCTCCAGACTATTTTTAACTTTATCGGATTTCATTGCTCTGAGAAAAACGGGAGCAGTGTAATCCGTGGATGAAAATTTAGGTGAGATGTAATTCCATCTTCCCTTCTCAACACAACTGACAGGGATTTGTTTTGTACTATTTGGTGCTAAGAATAGTGAAGTGTTTAATATTCTGTTTTGTTTTGCGCCGGCTAAAATATCACCGTCTGAGAGAAAAATATATTTTTCAGAGTTATTATTTACTACAAGATTGTTCACTGATCCTGTCTGACTGATTTCTAATACTTCAATAAGGTTCTGCTTTATTGCTTCAGATCCGGAAATATATTCAATTGTATTTACTCTTTTCGTTGAAAACTCAACTATTGAAACAACTCCGCGATTCTGAAAAGAAATGATTTCTGATATCATAATAATGTCCATTCAATTATAGTTAATGATATTGTTTATTATATATTTATTGTGCGGTTTACATAATTGAACTCCTTTCTGATTTAATTGGTTGAAGAAATAATTAAAACTTCTGCTTCATAGGCTTACCTTTCCTAATAATTTATAATAGTAATTGATTCTGATTATTAAATGGAGAAACTTGGATTGTTAAGGTTGGAGAAAATAAATGAAGAGGATCAGCTAGTTATATGCATCTCTCCTTTCTTAAACAATTTTCAGTTTCACTAAAAATCGATTTAATATTTAAATATGGCTTGATCATTTTCCTTTTCAATAACTTTGTAAAAATATTATTAATATAGTTAAACGACAATATAAGATTGTCTATAGCTGATTAGCTTTTTTGTGCGTTGCAGATGTTTTGAGCGAGGCTGAATAATATTTATAATAATCCTGTCAAAGCTGGTCTTGTAAGCAGAGCAGAAGATTACAAATATTCAAGTGCAAGAAATTATATGAATGGAGATCACTCAGTTCTTGAAGTGGGTATTGAGTATGCAGAAATAAGGATGTTGTAGAGGTTTTTAAATCACCTTAAGATCATGACGGCTTAAGAAAAATGCGAACCTGTTAAGTGAGGTTCGCATTATTGGAGGGGTCAGCTCCGCGAGCAAGACTCGAACTTGCAACCCTTCGGTTAACAGCCGAATGCTCCACCATTGAGCTATCGCGGAATATAATTTCGTAAAGAACAATCGCATTTTTAACAGCCGTCCCGATACATCGGGAGAGCTATCGCGGAATATAATTTTGTAAAGAACAATCGCATTTTAACAGCCGTCCCGATACATCGGGAGAGCTATCGCGGAATATAATTTCGTAAAGAGCAACCGCATTTTAACAGCCGTCCCGATACATCGGGAGAGCTATCGCAGAATACAATTTCGTAAAGAACAACCGCATTTTAACAGCCGTCCCGATACATCGGGAGAGCTATCGCGGAATAAAATTTCGTAAAGAGCAATCGCATTTTTAACAGCCGTCCCGATACATCGGGAGAGCTATCGCGGAATATAATTTTGTAAAGAACAATCGCATTTTAACAGCCGTCCCGATACATCGGGAGAGCTATCGCGGAATATAATTTTGTAAAGAACAATCGCATTTTAACAGCCGTCCCGATACATCGGGAGAGCTATCGCGGAATATAATTTCGTAAAGAGCAACCGCATTTTAACAGCCGTCCCGATACATCGGGAGAGCTATCGCAGAATACAATTTCGTAAAGAACAACCGCATTTTAACAGCCGTCCCGATACATCGGGAGAGCTATCGCGGAATAAAATTTCGTAAAGAGCAATCGCATTTTTAACAGCCGTCCCGATACATCGGGAGAGCTATCGCGGAATATAATTTTGTAAAGAACAATCGCATTTTAACAGCCGTCCCGATTCATCGGGAGAGCTATCGCGGAATAAATAATATTTATCCTAAAATCGAAGCCAAAGATAACATTGACCTCATTGTTTGTCAAGCCTCAACACAGCTAAAATAGGACTAAATTCCCATCTCTTTAAGCAAAAAATCAGCTTGTCCTGCTTTCTGAACAACCCACAAAATATAACGGATATCAACTCCAATAGAACGGCTGTATTGTTCACTCCAGGTATAATCGTTTACAGTTGCTTCAAAAGCCCGGTCAAAGTTTACTCCAACTATTCTTCCATATGCATCCATAATTGGGCTGCCCGAATTTCCGCCGCTTGTATCCATATTGTAAATAAAATTTACCGGCACATCATTTAATTTTGGATAGATAAACTGACCAAAGTCTTTTTTATCGTAAAGTTCCTTTATCTTGGAATTTAATTTGTACTCGCCAGAGTTTTTTCCCTTTTCAATTACGCCGGTTAATGTTGAGATGGGAGAATAATATGTTGCATCTCTTGGCGAATAACCGCGCACATAACCATAAGTTAATCTTAATGTACTGTTTGCATCAGGAACAAAAGATTTTTGCAGCCATTGTCTTTTTGCATCGTTTAGCTTAGCAATAAGTATGTTCAGTTTTCCATCACGAACCAAAGTTTCTTTTCTTTCACTATCACCTAAATCAATTGCAGCTTTAACCAGATTTAAATACGGGTCATCAATATCATCCAGTGTTTCATCAGTATCTTCTAAAAGATCAAAATATTTTTTACTGTTCTTTATAAATGTATCATCATAAAGTTCGGCAATATATTCTTCTTTGTTCTTTACCTTCCTAAAAGATTTGAACGGTTCAATATCTTTTAATTCATCAAACGAGCTTGCATCATTGAATACTTTGTAAAATATCTTTGGTTCAAGATCAGACATATAATCATTATATAATTTTGTAATTAAGTTATAAAAGTCCTCTCTTTTATCATCTTTATACAATGCTTTGCGTTCAGTTTCCGGCTTCAGCATCTCTTTTTTATAATCAATAAAAAGCTCGGCGAGGCGATAATATTTTACATTACGGCTAAGCATTAAAAGTACAAGATTTCTTCTGCCGCTTTCAAAAATATCTTTATAAACATCATCAATCTCATTTAAAATGGTTCCATATTTCTCCTTTAAGGATAAATCGGAATCTATAAATGATTGTAACTGTTTTTCCTCTTCTTGTTTTTTCTGTACCAGATTTAGTCTATCCAATCCTTGCATTTTACCCCGATAATTTTTTTCGGTATTGGCAAGTCCTTGTATTTCACTGACAATATTTAATGCAAACTCAGGATCATCTTTGCCGCGCTCTTCATAAAGCCTTATCAGCCAGGAAAAAATATCCTGCACATAAGGAAGCTGAAATTTTTCCTGCATTATTAAAAACTGCGACGGCTGATGTTTAAATGTTCTGCCCGGATAACCAAGAACAAACACAAAATCTTCTTCGTTAACTCCGTTTGGATTAACCAATAAAAATTTTTTGGGTTTATAAGGGACATTACTTTCCGAATACTTTGCAGATGAGCCATCTGGAGCAACATAAGCACGGACAAAAGAAAAATCGCCATTATGTCTTGGCCAAATCCAATTATCAGCTTCACCTCCAAACTCACCGATTGTTCTTGGCGGCACATAAACCAATCGAATATCATTAATAGTTTTATATCTGAAGAGAACATACTGCTCGCCAACAAACATTTCAGAAACTTCTGCAGTTATTGTGCTGTCTTTTGCCTGTTCACGTTTTACTATCTCTTTAATTCTATTTGATATCATTGTTGTTCTTTGGGAAATATCTTCACTTGCATTTGCCGCTTCCAAAATTTCTTCACTTACATCTTCATACGATTCGGTTATTCTGCAGCTTACATCCTTTGCCGGAATTTCTTCTTCTCTGGTTCTGGCAATAAATCCGTTTTCAAGATAATTATTTTCCACAGTGCTAACATTAGACACAATTCCAAATACACAATGATGATTTGTGATAATCAGTCCTTCTTCCGAAACGAATGAGCCTGTACATCCTCCGATCTTTACAAGCGCATCTACCAAACTTACTCCGTTTGGATTATAAACTTCATCCACGCCTATTTTTAATCCTTTCTCATTAAGATTTATACTTTTTATATCGCTTAACGGAAACATACCCTCATCAGGTTTGGAAGGAATAAAAGCGAAAGAGATTGTAATCAAAAGAAAGAGTAAAAATGATAACGAATTATTATTTATTTTTTTTATCATAGTAATTCAGCCTTAGTGTTTTTGATATGTGCAAATATAAAAAAACAGGTTCTGTTTAGCGAGCATTAAAATAAAACAGCAGGATTTAGCCAAATAAAGTTTTCTCATTTTATTCAAAATGACATATTATTCTTAATAGCTATCAATCCTTATCCAGGAGTGATGAATGATGGAAAAATATTTTTCTTTTATTTACCGGATAAAGGGGCGCTGATAAATCTGATCTGGAAAATCAGTCATCTGCTTTATATTCTTTATCTCTAATCTTTTAATTTGAATCTTCTTTTTAATTATGCAAAAGAACATTGTTATTTTTAAGATTATTTTAAGTTGGGTAGAAAATTCATCAGCTTTTATTTCATAAATTATTTACAAAAATTTTTTATACCCCGTTTGGTTGCATCTTAAAGCAAATATTTCTAAATTCCTTGCGAGTCAAATCAATTAACCTGTTCTTATTACATTTCAAACATTTAGGAGGAGCTATGAAAACACTATTTATTACATTTTCTTTCTTCATCCTGTCAATCTCAACTCTTTCTCAAACAAACTCTGTCGAGTTAAAAGATGGTGGTGGTGGTCTTTTAAGTACCCATGCTTCAATTGCAGAAGCGTACAATGCTATTCCAATGACAATCACACAAGCGTATTTAATAGAAATCCTTTCTCCTTATGATCAAAGTTCTGAAACTATACCAATTACACTTGGAGCAAAAAGCGGAGGAAGTTTAACAAATACCATTACCATTAGACCAACCGCAGGAAATACTGGCGAAACAATTTCAGCTAGTTCAACATCTGGAATATTAGTTTTCAATGATGCTGATTTTATTATTCTTGATGGAAGACCAGGAGGAGTTGGCAATACAGCAGATTTAAAGATAGAGAATCTTTCAACTACTGGAACAAACTCAAATACTATCTCGCTGTTAAACGGTGCTTCAAACAACATTCTACAATATGTTCACGTAGTTAATAATACTCAAAATACGGCTGGTCCCCGAACAATTGTTTTAGGAACTACCACCACTACAGGTAACAACGATAACTTAATAACCAACTGCAAAATTGAAGGAGGAAGAAGCGGTATCGGTATTGCCGGCAGTGCTAGTGTTCCTAATCAAAATACAACGATAACTAATTGTGAAATCTTTAATTGGGGATATGCAGGCATCTGGCTGCTTTCAGGAGCTTTGGATGTTACAATAGAGTCGAATACAATATATCAAACTGTTGGAGTTAACAATACAATCGTTTCTGGAATTATAATGAGCACCTTTGCAGGTGGAACATATAACATACGTAAGAATTGGATTTATGACTTAAGAACAACTTCCACATCAACTTCTGCAAATATAAGAGGAATATATGCCTCTGCACCGGCAGCAGGTACTGTTTTTAATGTTGAAAATAATATGGTTTCAAACGCACTTGACAATATAAATTCACAGACAATTACCGGCATAGAGTTACTTGGATCTAATGCCTATACTGCAAATATCTACTATAATACTTTTTTGATTGGAGGGAATCATTCTGGTGGAACTGTAAATGCAACAACATCAGCAGGTATAAGAATTTCAGCCGCATCAATAACATTAAATATGAAGAATAATATTTCTATCAATAAGAGGACCGGCGGAAATGTAAATCATATTGGTTTTGCTTTAATTAATAATACAGGGACTTATGACCTTGATTATAATTGTTATTATGCTAACGGTACTAATAGTTTTCAGGCTTTTATAGGAACAACAGGATATAATGATCTGAATATTTATAAATCAGCTTCCACCCCCAACGAACAAAATACAATTTTCAAAGATGTTTCGTTTGCTTCTATAACTGATTTACACCTTGTACCTCCTTCTGACGGAGACCCTGAGTTAGCTGGAACTCCGATTGCCGGTATTTTAGATGACTTTGATGGCAATATACGCAGTACTACATTTCCTTACCGCGGTGCTGATGAAGCAACAATTATTCCTGTTGAATTAATATCATTCAATGCATCTGTATCTGAAAATTCTGTTAAACTTAACTGGTCAACTGCAACAGAATTAAACAACCTGGGATTTGAAATTCAAAGACAATTGCTGGAAGATAGAAATCTGAACTCAGAATGGTTTAAGATTGGGTTTGTACCTGGATTTGGAACTACTGCCGAAGCTAAGTCCTATTCTTTCACTGATTCTAAACTTGAAACAGGTAATTATTCTTACAGACTCAAACAAATTGACCTTGATGGAAGTTTTGTTTATTCAAATACAATTAATATCAAAGTTGAACAACCGATTGTATTTGCACTGGATCAGAATTATCCAAATCCATTTAATCCAATTACAAAAATAAAATATACTATTCCCGATGCCTCTAAGGTAATGGGCGAAGGACTGTTAGTTAAATTGCAAGTTTATGATGTTCTTGGAAATGAAATAGTTACATTGGTTAATGAAGAAAAGCCAGCAGGCAAATACGAAGTTATCTTTAATGCAGCCGGTTTACCAAGCGGTGTATATCTTTATCAGCTTAAAGCTGGCGAATTTAAATCTGTAAGAAAGCTTGTATTAATTAAGTAGTAATAAATATTACTCCTTCTACATAGTATTTAGATAAACTGGAAGAATTGTTATGAAGATTTTTTTATTATTAATTACCGCTTGTGGATTTACGCTGGCGCAAATACCATTTACACAAGACACTATAGCATATAATAACAGATTTAATAACAGGCAATTTGCTCAATACAATTCACAAGGATTACTTAGATTAACTTATACCGGCGGATTAGGAACAGTCAGCAGCTTTAATGAATTATTTTTCGTTGAAGAGGATACCCTTGGAAACTTCTCGACTTTTAACATTACAAATAACGCTGTTGATGATAACTATTCAACACTATCAATTGATCAACTTGATAATATTCATATCAGTTATGAATCGCGTGACCCTTCGATTTTTCAGGTAATGTATATGCACAATACCTCAGGGTCTTTTTCAGCACCGATTGCTATAACACAAGGCGGATTAAATAAGGGAACTCCTTACGGAAAAATCGGACCTGATAGTGTAATGCACTTTGTCTATTATACTTATACATCAGGTACAGACAATTTTTATTATAGAGGATATGATCTAAAAACAGCCACTTTAACTCCCGAAGTGTTATTATCAAATGGTGAAGCAGGTGGTGATTTTGAAGCAACACTCGATATTGATTCAAATGGCAAAGTTCATATTGCAGGAAGAAGCGGTTCAGGATTATGGGCAGGACCCTTGAAATATTTTAACAACACTTCAGGTTCTTTTCAGGAATATCCAACTAATGTTATTACTGATGTGAATTATCCAAGAATAAGAACCGACTCGAATAATAAAGTACATATTGTTTATAGTTCTAATTCAAGATTGTACTATATAAATAATATTAGCGGCGCTTTCTCCGCTCCTGTTGTATTTACTCCATCAGGTCAAATGCCTGCAGGGATTCAGTCTTTGGAAGTTGATTCTCAAAACAGACTTTATACTACATATCAATCAAGTCAAGCTGCATCCGGAAAAGGGTTTTATCTTCTTCTTGCTGAAAACTTCGTTTTTAATGACACTATTTTTATTGCTGATCTTTCACCCGGACATATATTAAGAAATTCTTCACAGGTTGTTACAAGCAGCAGCGGTGATATTGCAATGTTATATGCTGAGTCCGGAATAAGAAATGATACTGTTATCTGTGATATATTTATGAAGCGTGGAAGTATTTATGAAATTATACCGGTTGAATTATCTTCTTTTACGGCTATAGTAAAAGAAAATGATATTCAATTATTTTGGACTACTGTTACTGAAATAAACAATCGGGGATTTGAGATTGAAAAAATAAATGATTCCAAATCCAAAATTATACAAGACTGGGAAATGATAGGTTTTGTACCTGGCTATGGCACTTCGACAGAGCCTAAATCATATTCATTTGTTGATAAAGACGTTACAACAGGAAAACACAAGTATAGATTAAAACAAATTGACTTTGATGGCAGCTTTGAATATTCAGAAATAATTGAAACTGAAGTCATACAGAAATTAAATTATTTACTAGAGCAGAATTACCCCAACCCATTCAATCCGGTAACTTCGATTAGTTACACAATTCCTGATTTCTCTCTGAGCAAATCTGAAGGGTGTTTTGTAACATTAAAAGTTTTTGATGTTTTGGGTAATGAAATAGTAACATTGGTTAACGAAGAAAAAGCACCCGGCACTTACGAAGTTAATTTCCAATCATTAGTCAACAATAATCAGCTGGCAAGCGGAATATATTATTACCAATTAAAAGCTGGTGAATTTATCCAAACTAAAAAAATGATTCTGCTCAGATAATTTCCAAGTCGTTCACAGGCAGGCAGCTTTTAGCTTTCTGCCTGGTTTATCTAAATCCTGAGTGATAAATGTTTGGAAAAAATTCGTCTTTAGAGAATGTTTTCATCTGCTGTTTAATGTTCAATGTTACATTACTGCTTAAATGTTAAAAATTTCCTTTTATGCAAATAAACTCATCAAATTATAACTTAGTGAAAAAAACCCTTAAAAAGCGCGTATTAAGTTCAATTTTATGAAAATTCTGGCTTTCCCTCCTGTTTATCTCGTAAAAAACTAAAGTTTTTCACCTTTTCTTCGATAATCAAGTACAAAAAATAATACAGAAGACTTTACACGGATTAAATCTAAAAAGTCTTAAAAACAATTAAATTAGGAAGAATTATGAAAATAAATTTTTACTTATTTGTTTTGCTTACATTTCTATTAACAAATCTAACTTTTTCACAGGAGATATGGATAAATGAATTCAGCTATAACTGTGCTGATAGTTTAATAGGAGTTCCTGAAGGTGATGAATTTGTTGAGATTGTTGCACCTGTTGGAACAGATATGAGCCAATATGGTTTGATTCTCTATTATTACGAAAATAATGATGCTTATTATACATACTCTTTCAGTCGTTTATCTGGAATAGTAACTTCAGTTAATCAAAGCGCTGGTAAAGGATATTATGTAGTGTTGACTGAAAACAGTTATAGACTTGAAAAGTTTACACCTATTCCAGAAGGTGTTTCTTTTATAACAATTGACACTCGTAATGCTGGATTTGTAAATACTGAAGGCGGAATACTTTTAGTTCACGCTGAATCTGGTGAAGTTATTCATGGAGTTTCTTATGAGATGCCTAAGGATATTGATTTACCAATTTCTTTAATGCTTAAACTTGAGGAGGTCGATTTTGAATGGGCAACTTTACCTGAGCTTGAAATTACCTCTTCCACTGTTGATGCAATAAAGCCGCCCTTAAAAGATGATGGAAACTCTCCTCCATATAATAGTATTAAAATGATCGGTTCAGGGTTTTCCAGAATGTGGACAACAACTACCGGAAAAGAAATATCAACACCTGGATCGTTAAACTATAATCAGAGTGCATTGCCAGTTGAATTGTCTTCTTTCTTCTTAACCGCTGTTTCAAACGGTGTTAAGCTAAAGTGGATAACCGAAACTGAAACCAATAATTTTGGATTTGAAGTGGAAAGAAAAACCAGTAATACCGATTGGTCAACTTTAGGTTTTGTAAATGGAAACGGAAATAGCAATTCACCGAAAGAATACAGCTATATTGATAATGTTAAGAAAAATGACAAATATTCTTATAGATTAAAACAAATTGATAACACCGGACAATTTGCTTATTCAAAAATTGAAGTAATAGATTTTACAAAACAACCGCAGTATAATCTTACACAGAATTATCCGAATCCATTTAATCCATCAACCTCAATTAGTTTTACATTGCCCCGTTCCGAAGTGGTTAGATTAACAGTTTATAATCTGCTGGGTCAGAAGATTAAAACCTTGATAGATGAGTTCAAAGAAGCCGGTGTACATTATGTTAACTTCGAAGCAAAGGATTTAAATAGCGGAATATATATCTATACGATTGAAACAGTCAGTTTTACACAAACAAGAAAGATGACCTTAATCAAATAGCTTTTGCTAAGACCGATAATTTAGAATGCTGCCTTCAAAATTTTTTGGAGGCAGCTTTTTTATTTTAAACAAGAAGTGATTTTTAGCATTTATCTGAAAACAATAATTTTTTAAGTTCGTTAAGCAAAAACTAATCTATAATGAATTTATTACTTGTAACAATCTTTGTGTTTTTTTTTAATCTCCCTTTTGGTTATTGGAGAGCAAGTGAAAAATTATTTTCACTTAAATGGATGCTCGCCATTCATTTACCTGTTCCATTTGTAATTCTTGCAAGAATATTTTCAAATATTGGATTTGAAGTGTACACTTATCCTGTTTTAATTGCTGCTTTTTTTATTGGACAATTATCAGGCAGTAAACTTTATTTGAGAAGAAAAAATCTTGGCTGTGTACCGTTAACATCTTGTTTAATAATGGATATTCTAAAACAAAATTAATTAAAAAGTTTATGGGAAATATTTATGAAGAAATTTTTTTCAAATTTTATTTATGTTTCTATTCTAATAACACTACTTTTACATCATCAAACTCATGCTGTTAAAAATCAGACACACGATAAAATGAATAATAATATCAGCAAAATAACAGTTAAAGATATTAATGGTCAGGAAGTGAACATCTCTGATTATAATGGAAAAGTTTTATTAATTGTAAATGTTGCAAGTTACTGCGGATTTACTAAACAGTATTCAGGACTTGAAGAAATTTACAGGGAATATAAAGACCAAGGATTTGAGATATTAGCTTTTCCTTGTAACCAATTCGGAAACCAGGAGCCAGGGACAAATGAAGAAATAAAAAACTTCTGCTCATCAAAGTTTGATATAACATTTAAACTGTTTGATAAGATTGATGTCAACGGAAAAGACCAATCACCCCTCTACTCAATCTTAACAAATAATGAAGTTACAGGTAATTCAGAAATAAAGTGGAATTTTGAAAAGTTTCTGATTGATAAGAATGGAAATGTTATTGCGCGCTACTTAAGTAAAGTTGATCCAAAGAGTGAGGAGTTAATATCTATGATTGAAAAGGAATTAAACAAATAGCGGTTATAAAATTATTTTATTAACCGCTTAAGAGTTAATTTTCTATTAAAGTCTTCTACAACAATCTTGAACCAGCATTATATCAAACAGCATATCAGTTTAATTTATTCCCAATTGTTGTTTTACCCATAACTTTGAATTGATTAGCTGTTTATGTTCTATATTCATCGTTGCACTGATAATTTTAATAAGACGATCTTCATAAGCACTTAACTTTTGGTCTGCATAAATCAGTCTCCACAAACTTTCTATCAATTCAATTTTTTCCTGCTGTGTAAATTTGTTGTTAATTATTGTTGTAAATTCATAAAGGCTAACACTCTCTTTAATTTTTTGTTCAGCTAGTGTTATTAAATCTTTTGTACAATCATCATCAAGACTGAAAGTTTTTTTCATTTCAGAAATAATCAATTTTTTTTCTTCTTCAGAAAACTCACCGTCTGCTTTTGCCAATTCAATAAAAAGAGCACAAGCAGCTATTTCAGTTTTGCACTTATTTATTTCTGAAGTCTTTTGTTCTGTTGAACCAATATTTTTCTCTTCATTGAATATTTTTTTCAGGTAATCAAACATAATTTTAAATCTTATCCAATTCACTTAACAGATCAGGCACATCCAATGGTTTGGTAATCATTACTAAATTACCATCCTCATCTTTTGGCCATTTTTCAACAAGTTTATCGTAATAAAGTTCAATCATATTTCCATCGGGATCTTTAATATAAACTGATTCAGAAACACCGTGATCAGAAGCTCCTTCAATCGGATAATTTGCTTCCCATACTCTTTTAAATGCTTTTGCCAGATCTTCTCTTGAAGGATACAGAATCGCATAATGATAAAGTCCGGTATGTCCATGTGGTGCAGGAGTTGCATTCTCGCCAGACCAGGTATTCAAGCCTATATGATGATGATAATTACCCGATGAAAGAAAAACTGCATCTTTACCAAATCTTGCAGTTACCTGAAATCCCATTAGATCCCGGTAAAACTTTAAGGCTCGTTCAAGATTAGCAACTGTTAAATGAACATGTCCAATTCGTGTTCGGGGATTTAATTCGTATTCCATTACGCTCCAAAAATTTATTTGTGATTTACTTTTACTGGTCTTACTTTCCAGATTTTTTCTGCATATTCTTTTACTGATCTATCAGAAGAAAATTTTGCCATCCTTGCAACATTCAATATCGATTTTCTCGTCCACTCATTTTTATCTGTATAAAGCTCAGCAACTTTATCCTGAGTATCAATATATGACTGATAATCTGCAAACAGAAGATAATAATCCACATTCATCAGCCCTCTTATCATGTCATCAAAGATTCCAAATTCTTTCGGATTGAAAAAGTTTGTTGCAATCATATCAACAATATGTTTTAATTCTTTATTCTTTTCATAATACTCGCGCGGGTTGTAGCCTTTGGATTTGAGTTTAACAACTTCATCAGCCAGAAGCCCGAAGATAAAAATATTTTCGTCACCCACTTCTTCTCTTATCTCTACATTAGCTCCATCCATTGTACCGATAGTTAAGGCGCCGTTTAAAGCAAACTTCATATTGCCTGTTCCGGATGCTTCCAACCCTGCCATTGATATCTGTTCAGAAAGATCAGAAGCCGGTATAATCTTTTCAGCTAATGAAACAGAATAATTTTTCAGAAAGACGACTTTTAGTTTATCACCAACATCAGGATCATTATTAACAACATCTGCGACCGAATTAATAAGTTTTATCACCATCTTAGCTGCATAATATGCCGGTGCAGCTTTTCCGCTAAAAATAATGGTGCGCGGAACCATTTTAGCCTTGGGGTTACGCTTGATCCGGTTATAAAGTGTAATAATATGAAATACATTTAATAGCTGTCTCTTATACTCATGAAATCGCTTTATCTGAACATCAAATATAGACTCAGGATTAATCTTAATATTATGTTCTTTCTCAATCAGTTCAATCAACACCATTTTATTATTTAATTTTATTTTCTGCCATTGCTCTGAAAAGTCTTTATCATTAACAAACTTTTCAATTTTTTTAATCTGAGATAAATCCTTAGCCCAATCAAATCCTATTCTTTCAATCAGCAATTGTGATAACAATGGATTAGCTGTTATAAGCCATCGCCTTGGTGTTATACCATTAGTAACATTAATAAATTTCTTAGGATAGATTTTATTAAAATCGGGGAAAATTCTTTTTTTCAAAATATTAGTATGCAATGCAGCCACACCGTTAACAGCAAAACTTCCAACAATAGCAAGGTTTGCCATTCTTACTCTTTTATCTTTTCCTGTTGAAATGATTGAAAGCTTTTCAATCAACGCCTCATCCTTTGTGTACTCCTGTTTTACTTTTTCAATAAATCTTCTGTTAATTTCATAGATGATCTGCAGATGTCTTGGGAGAAGATTGCTAAATATTTGTTCGGACCATTCT